>JBKQKK010000126.1:0-7850 GCA_052147535.1 Solirubrobacteraceae bacterium
CAGCACCGACGCCAAGGCGTCCACCGCAACCCCAACGCGAGCGAGGCTCATACCGAACCACGCCAAACGACCCAGTCACCGGAACGCTACGGACAACCGCTCGACGGTATGAGGCTCGCTCGCTAACACTAGCTCATGCCGGGCAGCCCGCGCTTGGAAGAGGATCAGGAGCGCTTTGGCAGGAGGCGGTGGCCGTCTACTACGGCGGTGGCGAGGTCGATCAGTTTGCGGTTGGCCGTCCGCGACTGTTCGCGGAGCAGCTCGAAGGCGTTGTCCTCGTCGATCGAGTGGCGTTCCATCAGGATGCCCTTGGCGCGCTCGATCGTGGCGCGGCGTCCGAACGCGCCCTGGAGGTCGTGGTATTCGGCGAAGCGGCGCAGCACGATGTCGATCGAGCTCTGCCAGTCCTCGACGTCGTTGTCTGAGATGTGGGCGAAGACACCGCGCTTGGAGGCTTCCCTGACGAACGCGGGATCGGATGCGTGCAGGAGCACGATCACGGGGCAGGCGGCCTCGCGCACGATCTTGTCGATCAAATCGAGCGCATGCTGAGAGCTCTCACCGAGCCCGACGAGCGCGACGTCGGGTCGTTCCCGAGCGGTGACGGGTCCGACGTCTTTGACGTCGATCTCACGGGCGATCACCTCGTGTCCGAGCGCTACGACGATCGGGGCGACGAGCGCAAGACGGTCCTTGCGCTCGTTCGCGATCAGCACGCGCAGGTGCTCGGTTTCGCCATGGTCGGTGTCCCGGGCCACGGGCTCATTCTAAAACCCGGAACACGCCGCGCGGCTGTCGTAGCCGTCTCGCAGGAGGAGTAAAGTACGGTCAGCCTCGCTTCAACCCTCGGCGGGCTAGTGGTTTCCGGCTTTTGGCACTCGGTCGGCGTGGGCGTGGCCTCTATCGGTCAGCGTGATCTCGAATGCGTCGGGAGCCGAGCTGTGAGTACCTTCGTCGAAGCACCCGCTCAACCATCAGAGCAGCAACGCGTTGCGGTGAGCAGCAGTCTTGGATGGGTGCGGGAGTGCGCCGCTCGAGGCGATTGCGCCGAGGTGCTGGGATGGATCGGCGTGCCCAAGGCGAGCGGCGCCCACTTCCCACACGGCTACCAAGCCGAACGCCGACTTTGGGACAACGAGCTGGTCGCGATCTGCGCTGACCCGGGGACGATCTTGACCGGCTCGAGATCCGACGCGCGACTGGTCGCGTCCTATCTCAACTGTCCGCGCTGTGGCCTGGGCATCGAGGTGCGAGCGCGGTGGTTGACGATCCGGCACTGCCCGCGATGTGTTGCGCGCAGTCAAACAGTCGTCGCACTGTTCGGCTCTGGGCTCCCAGCCGATGCGTTCTACGCGGCGGACTCGCGCCCACACGGCGGCACCTAGTCGTGACCTCGATCGCGGGCAACAGGGCGGTTTTGCCTCGTCGGGGCCAGGTTGCTCATCGTGGCGCCGCATTGGCGGTGGTGTGTGCTGCGGCCCTGATTGTCAATGTCGATAACACGATCCTCAATGTGGCGCTGCCGACGCTGGTGCGGAAGTTGCACGCAACCTCGAGCGAGTTGCAGTGGGTCGTCGACTGCTACGCGATGGTCTTCGCGGGGTTGGTCCTCGTCGGCGGCAGCCTGGCCGACCGCCTCGGGCGCAAGCGGTTCTTTCTGATCGGCCTGGCGATCTTCGCGGTAGGCTCGATCGGCGCTGCCTTCTCGGGTTCGGTGGATCTGTTGATCGCATGGCGCGCTGTGATGGGCGCCGGCGCGGCGCTGACGGTGCCGTCGTCGCTGTCGATCATCAACGACGTGTTCCGTGATCCAGCGGAGCGGGCGCGTGCGATCGGAGCGTGGGCCGCGACAATCGGGCTCGGGATCGCGATCGGCCCGATCGCCGGCGGATTGCTACTCGCCGGGTTCTGGTGGGGCTCGATCTTCCTCGTCAACGTCCCGATCGTGATCGCCGCGTTCGCCGGAGCGATGCTGCTGGTGCCCGACTCGAAGAACCCGGCCGCCGACCAGCCCGATCCCGTCGGTGCGGTGCTCTCGATCGCCGGCCTGGGTTTGCTGCTCTGGGCAATCATCGAGGGCCCGACTAGAGGTTGGGGGTCCGCGAGCGTGATCGTCGTTGGCGCGACCAGCGTTGCCGTGCTCGGCGCCTTCGTCGTGTGGGAGGGCAGCTGCGGCCACCCGATGCTGAAGTTGGCGTTCTTTCGCGATCGGAGGTTTAGTGTTGCCGCGGCCGCCGAGTGCCTCGGCGTGTTCGGGTTGTTGGGGACCCTGTTCGTCGAGACTCAATTCCTGCAGTTCGACCTCGGCTACTCACCGCTGCAGGCAGGCGTGCGGATCCTGCCGATCGCGGCGATGCTCGGTGTCGCGGCCGCGTTCGCTTCGATCACCGCTCGGATCATCGGGATCAAGTTCACCGCCGCCGGCGCGCTCCTCGCGATCGCGGGTGGTCTGTGGCAGATCTCCGCGGCATCCACGGTCGCCGCGACCTATGGTGATGTTCTCCCAGGGCTGCTCTTGATCGGGTTTGGCGCCGGGCTGCTGCTGCCGACGGCGACCAACTCCGTCGTCGGATCGGTCCCGCAGGACGACTCCGGGATCGCCTCGGCGGTCAACACGGTCGCCCTCCAGGTCGGTGGCGCACTCGGGGTAGCCGTGATCGGAAGCCTGATGCTGACCCGCTACCAGAACCACATCTCCACGGCCCTCGCGGGCCGGCATGTCCCGCTTGGGGCCACGCACGCGATCCTCGGCTCACTCGGCGGTGCCCTCGCAGTCGCCAGTAGCGCGGGCGGGACCACCGGCGCCCTCCTAGCCCACGCTGCCCGTGCCGCGTTCATGAGCGGCACGGAGGTGTCTTTGGCAGTCGGCGCTGTCGTCGCACTCAGCGGTGCCTTTCTTGTACTCGCCCGTCTACCGTCGCCGACCGCGCAACCGTCATCAGATCCAAACGCAGGTCATCACGACGGGTCCGATCACCGCGTTCGTGAAACCGGCGTCCAAGAGGCACTTGTTACGTCTAATGGTCAAAAGACGCCAGCTGCCTGGGCCGAACCGCGTGCCGATCGAGAGGGCCGTTCCCTCGTCAGCACCAGTCCTTTGATGCCGGAGGTCGAGATGTCCGACGCGCCAGATCTGCCCGACCCGGTCGGTCCTGGGGTTGATCGGCGTGGTGTGGGTGTGCGGCGGTGGTGGGCGCTGGCCGCGTTGGTGATGGGTGGCGTGGCAGTGGGCCTGGACGCGACCGTCCTCAGCGTCGCGCTGCCGACGCTCGCGTGGAAGCTGCATGCGTCGGAGTCAGATCTGCAGTGGTTCTCATCCGGGTATCTACTGGTGCTGGCGGCCGCGCTGCTGCCGCTCGGCCTGCTGGGCGACCGGTATGGCCGCCGAAAGGTGCTGCTCGGCTCTTCGTGCTGTTCGCGGTCGGCTCGGCGACGTGCGCGGCCTCGCCGTCAAGCGGCGCGTTCATCGCCGCGCGACTGGTGCTGGGACTGGCTGGGGCGGGGCTGACGGTGATGGGGTTCGCGACGCTGCCGGTGCTGTTTGCAGAGCAGGAGCGCCCGCGGGCGGTCGGGATCATGGCGGCGGCCACATTCGTGTCGTTGCCGCTGGGTCCGATCCTCGGAGGCTGGCTGCTGACCCACTACTGGTGGGCGTGGGTGTTCCTGATCAACGTGCCCGTCTCGCTCGCCGGCGCGCTCGCCATCTTCGCCCTGGCGCCGGAATCCCGCGCGCACGAGCGGCCGGGCCTTGACCCGGTCGGGGTGGCCCTGTCGATCCTCGGCCTGGTCGGGTTCATCTACGGTCTGATCCAGGCCGGCGAGCATGGGTGGAGTAACGCTGGGGCGGTGCTGGAGATGGTCTGTGGAGTTGCGCTGCTGGTTGGGTTCTTTGGATGGGAGCGCCGGCTCAGCCACACACCGGGTGGCCAGCCGCGGCTAGATCTGGCGCTGTTCCGCTTGCGGTCCTACACGTGGGGGGTGATCCTCGCTGCGGTCGCGATCTTCGCGATGTTCGGAGTGCTGTTCATGATGCCCCAGTTCTTCCAGGGCGTGCTCGGCACAAGCCCGATGGGGTCGGGCGTTCGGCTGTTGCCGCTGATCGGCGGGCTGCTGGCCGGGGCGGTGACCGCGGACCGGATCGTGCGGCTGGTCGGGGCGAAGGTGGCGGTCGCGGTCGGGTTCGCGATCCTCGCTGCCGGGTTGTTGCTGATCGGGGCACGCACGAGCGTGGGGTCCAGCGGTCTGTTCATCGGCGGGTGGACGGCGCTCATGGGCCTGGGGATGGGGCTCGCGCTCGCGACCTCGATGTCGGCCGCGCTCTGTGAGCTCTCCGCGGATCGAAGCGGAGTGGGATCGGCGGCGCTGCAGGCGATCAACAAGCTGGGCGGCCCGCTCGGCACCGCGATCCTCGGCAGCGTGCTCAGCACCGCCTACCTCGCCCGCCTGGTCACGGCCGGACTTCCGGCCGCGGCCGCGGCGGCCGCCCGGCAGAGCATCTTCGGTGCGGTCGCGGTCGCCGGCCAGATCCACTCGCGGGGGCTGCTGAGCTCCGCCCACGCCGCGTTCGCGCACGGCATGGATCTCGCACTGGTCGTCTCGGGCAGGATCGCGCTGGTCGGCGTCGCGCTCACCGTCGTCTTCTTGCCCAAAGTTAACGCCTCGAAGACGGCCAAACAGCCCGCTGTCGCGACGTTGCCCGCGATTGTCGCTCCTGTCTGATCGACCGTCAGCCGGTCAGGCGAGCGCAACGCCTCGAGGCGGCCGCGCCGGTGGCCGGATGGCCTGATGCCAGCGACCAACCAGAGCTCCGCAGCTCCGGCCAACGGCACCGTAAAGGTGCCCGTGCTCGATGCGGAGAAGGCGAACCGAACGCTGCGGCGCGGGCTCGTCTCGCTCGTGATCCTGGTGGTGCTCGCCGCCGGCCTGATCCTTGCCATACCGGGGCTGCACGGCGTCGGGCAGACACTGGCGCACATGCAACTCGGCTGGATCGCCGCTGCGGTCGCGCTCGAGATCTTCTCGTGCCTCGGTTATGTGCTCGCCTTCCTGCAGGTGTTCGAGACAACACCGGTCCGGTTCGGCGGCCGCGTCGCCCTGAGCGAGCTCGCGTTCGGGACCGCCGTCTCGCTCGGCGGCGCCGGGAGCGTCGCGGTCGGCGCGTGGCTACTGATCGAGCGCGGGGCCCGCCCGGCCCGCGTCGCGGAGCGTTCCGCCGTCCTGTTCCTGATCACCAGCGCCGTCAACGTGATCACCATGACCATCGTCGGGCTCGCGCTGTTCGTCGGCATCCTCCCCGGTCCCCGCAACCCGCTCCTGAGCGTCGTGCCCGCCGCGGTCGGGATCGCTATCCTCGCGTTCTTCCTTGCCCTTCCGCGCCTGTCCGAGCTCGCCGCCGCTCACCAAGCTCCGGGACGCATCCAGACGCTGCTCACGACGACGACCGAGAGCGTCCGCGACACCAGAGACCTGCTGTTCAAACCCGACTGGCGGATCGTCGGCGCGTTCGCCTACCTGTGGTGCGACATCGCCGTACTCGCGGTGTGCTTCGCCGCGACCGGTCACAGCCCACCAATCGCTGCGATTGTGCTCGCCTACCAGATCGGGTACCTATCCAACGTGATCCCGATCCCCGGCGGCATCGGCATCCTGGATGGGAGCATGGTCGGGATGCTCGTGCTCTACGGAGTCGCCGCGACTCCGGCAGCCGCAGCAACCATCGTCTATCACGCGATCGCCCTCTGGATCCCCGCGATGTGGGGGACGCTCGCGTTTCTCATCCTGCGCCGCACACGACACGAACCGCTCACGCTGCGCCCCACGCTCGCCGCACGTCGCCGGCTCCGCGCTGACCGGCGGAAATAGTCACATCGGGAAGATCGACGCGGTCCTCATTCGAACGGAGCGCCGCGACCTGCAGGATGGCGCGCGTCGCAGTCGCCAAGGCCAACCAGCCCGAGAGCACCGCACACCCTCAAAGCAAGGTCGGTCCTTCGGTTTTCGGATACGCCGGCCACGCGTCGCTTGCAAAGTGGCGTCGAGCGCGATCCTCAGCAAGTGCTCAGCCGCCGCTCACTCGGTCGCAGGAGTGACAGCGCGGGGCCCTTGCGGAGCGCGGCCGATCGACCGAGTGCAAGCGGTTCGGCGGCTGCCGCTCCATCGGCGAAGCGGAAGTCTGAGGCGTGTCACCGACACCGCGGCTAACCCCGAACTGGGCGACGCGAGGGCGGTCGTCGCGGAAGTCCGGGTTTGTTGGGGCGGGCTACTAGTAGGTATAAGCGCACGAAACGTCTGGGCGATCCTGTCAGCCACACTCGGTGGCTCTCTGATAGATCAAATCGACAGCTACCGACATTTTGGAGCCGTTGCCGAACAGGGCTCCTACTTCGGGATCCCGCTCCTGGTTGTGCTCGTAGCGGCGTTATGGACGCTCAGGCGATCGATGAGCACGTGGGTAATTGCCGGTGCCGGCGCGTTCGCTGTCCTTTGGTCGTTCGGCTCAGAGCTGACGGTTGCAGGCCACCGCACGTTTGCACTACCCTGGAAGGTGATCGCACATTTCCCGATTGCGAGGGCGGTCGCACCTAATCGGGTGATCGTCTACGCGTGGCTCGCGCTCGCTGTGTTACTTGCTATCTGGCTCGCCACGCCCGGCCGCCGGCCTGCAGCCCGCTGGGCACTCGTCCTCATAGGCCTGGTGCTGATCCTTCCCGATGGCGGTAGTCCTCTGTTCCGCGGACGCCCGAATCAGCCTCGGCTGTTCACGACATCCGCGTACAAGCGAATATTCACGCGGGGCAGCACCGTCCTGTTGCTTCCGTACGACGGCTACGGTTACTCCATGCTGTGGCAGGCGCAGGCCGATTTCTGGTTCCGCATGCCGGAGGGGAACGTGTCAGGAGTACCGCCCGCCTAATTCCTCGGCAACCCACTTGCACAGAAGTTCCTCCAGAGCGAAGTTCACCCGGTCGCTCCGGTGGACATCCGCGCCTTCGTTCGCCAATATCACGTGGCTGCAATCGTAGTTGATCCGCTGAGCCCAGAAACGTGGCCTAGCCGAATCACCGCAGCTGGCTACGCGAGCCGGTTGATCGACGGAGTGCTCGTATACACGACATAGCCAGCAGGCCGATGACCAGCAAAGCGGGGAAGCTGCGTTCTGCACCTTGAGAGGCCTCAACGTGCAATTGAAAAGCATTCCGCCCGGCGCGGTGGTAGCCGGCGGCGTGATCTGCGCCATCGGCTACAATCGGTGGGGTGATCGTCGAGCTTCCTCTTGTGACGGCGGCGGAGATCGCAGCCGAGTATCGCCCGGGCCGCGAGGCGACGGTGAAGGCCACCTTGAGGCGGCTGCGTGAGCGCGATCTCATCAGCGCAGGTGTGACCGAATACCCGCGCGGGGTAGCGGGCAGGATGGCTGGCGCCTGGCATGTCTACTCGGCCCTGAACCTCGATGCGGTGAGAGCCGCCCGGGCGCACGACGAGCCCGCGGCGAAGGCTATCGCCAAGAGGGCTGCGCACATCGAGAGCCGTCGCGCGACAGTCGAGTTCGTTCATCGGCTCGCCGAGCTCGGCGCTTCGGCTAGCTTGCGCCGACGCTTCGAATGGGCGTCATCGCTTGACGGCGAGCTCCGGACGGCACTCGTGGCTGTCGTCGCGGAGACCGTGGCCGAGCGCAACCGGCTGGTACACGATCCGACCAGTGTGCCTCGGCTCGCGCTAGTGGCGGCGCTGCACGGTGAGCTTGCAGAGCTGATGCTCGAGGGCGCAGAAACGCCGGTGTCGATTCCGATCCCGGATCTCGAGTTGCTCGACTCGGCGTTCGTGGGTGCGGCACTGGCGCTGCGGTTCGA
>JBKQKK010000127.1:0-12508 GCA_052147535.1 Solirubrobacteraceae bacterium
CTTCCTGCGCTGCGTCTTGGCGTTGCTGATTGCCGCGAAGGCGACGATCACAACGATCGGGAGCGCGACGTACCAGTACTGGATCGTCAGGCCCAGGAGCAGCATCACGGCGAGCGCCGTGCCGCAGCCGCTCAGGCAGCCGCCCTTCCTCTCGATGACGACGCGGATCGGCTGCTGTTGGCTCACGTCGTCGACCCGACGGCCAGTGCACGAATGTTGCGCTCCATGATCCAAAAGGTCGCGCGCATGGGCTGACGCCTGACGGCGCGGCACACCTCCCGCACCGAGGCGTGTCCCTGCGCCGGCAACGCGATGCGCCGAAGCCAGTCAGGAAGCCGGCTGGCTCGACGACTCTTTCGGACATGGAGCTCATCGGTCAGACCCTCACGACGTGCGATGTTCGCGACCTGCAGGACGGAAGCATCGTCGACCAGGTGCTGCTCGTTCGTGAGCGCGAGATCCGTCACACTCGGGCGGGAGCGGTGTACGTGCGGCTCGCGCTTGCCGACCGGACCGGGGTCGTCGCCGCGATCGTCTGGGACGATGTCGAGGAAGCTGCGGCAACGGCCGTCGCCGGCGAACCGGTTCGGGTGATCGGCAGCTTCTCCGAGCACCGACGCTACGGGCCGCAGATCACCGTTCAGAGCCTGCTCGCCCCGTTCGAGGTCGACTGGGAGCGGCTACTCGACGCGCCCGCGATTCCCACAGTGGAGCTCGAACGCAAGCTCGACGCACACATCGCGGGTCTGCGCGATCCCCATCTCGCGGCTCTGATGGAGCGCCTGCTCGGCACCGGATCCAGCAGCGGCCGCGCGTTTCGCCGCGCGTTTGCCGCCCAGTACAACCACCACGCGTACCGGTGCGGTCTGCTCGAGCACTCGCTCCAGGTGGCCGACGCGACCGCGGACGCCGCGCGCACGTTCGCCGGCATCGATCGCGACACCGCGCTGTGCGGCGCGCTGCTGCACGACATCGGCAAGCTCGACGCGTACTCAGGCAATGCCTGCGGCGTGAACCTGAACGATGGCGGCAGGCTGATCGGGGAGATCCCGAGTGGCTACTACACCGTGCGGCGCGAGATCGAGCAGATCCCCGGCTTTCCTCCAGAGCGCGCACAGGCGTTGCTTCACATCATCCTCTCGCACCACGGTTGCCTCGAGCACGGCAGCCCGGTGCTCCCGTCAACCCGCGAAGCGCTCGTGGTGCACGCTATGGACAAGCTCAGCGGCGACCTCGGCAGCTTCGACCGGCTCGCGCGCGAGACTGCCGAAGATGAGGCATGGTCCCGCTTCGACCGTGCGCTTGGCCGAGCCGTGCTGCTCGGCGGCAGCACATCCCCGCAAACCGATGAACTTCAGTAGGAGGACGAGATGGCTCGTCGTCGCACACTGACCAGCACGCTCTATCGGGCGGCCCGGATCTCAGCGACGGGGCGCGCGGTCCGCACGGGCCACGCCGGTCGTCGCGCGAAGAACATCACGGTCGGCCGCGCGCTCGGGCGTTCGGGCTTTTGGCGCTGGCTCTGGAAGTAGCCTGCCGCCGTCGGACCTGAAGCGCGCGCGGGCCAGTACAGGATCGGGAAGCGGCTCACGCCGCGAAGCCGATCGGGCGCCGTGTCAGTGCCCGCGGTTCCTCGCCGCGGGCAACCGCGTACAGCTCGGCCAACGACAGCTCGCTTGCAACTCGACGAGGGCATTCGTGGCTCGTGAGCCACCTGTTGGCCTCCTCGGCTGAGAGCGGGCCGAACTCGATCTCGGCAAGGCAGCGGCCGGGGCGCGTGACCGCCGAGTGCAACGTGCCGAGCGGCTCGTTGGTGGTGATCAGGACCAGGAGCTCGAGACCCTGTCCGAGGAGACCGTCGGTCAGGTTGAGGAGTCGTGACAGGCCCTGGCCAGCCTCGGCGCGCGCGGTCGTGCTCATCAACTCGCCGGAGTCCTCCAGCACGATCAGTTTCGTCGGTGCTGGCTTGCCGCGCCGTACGGCCTCGCGGCCGGTGACGACCTCGAGCAGGTAGCTGGCCACCTGGTCGAGCAGCTTCTCAGGGTCGGTGATGTAGTGCGTGGAGCACCACGGTGCCCACGCCCGCGCGATTGCGCGCAGCGCGTGGGTCTTGCCGGTGCCCGGCGGGCCGTGCCAGAGGATCAGCCGTGGATCGGGACAGCTGTCGAGTTCCAGCAGGCGAGCCATCCCCTCTCGGGCGACCGTCGCGTAGTTGTGCTCCACGGACGCCCAGTCAGCCGCGGCGATGTCGCGCGTGATCGATCGCGGCCCCATCTCCGCCTTGGACCAGAACGTGACGCGCGTGAGCTGCTCAGCCGGCTCCGGCGCGATCAGCAATTCACTCAGCCGCTCGACGACCTCCGCCACCGACTCCGGAGTCGTGCCAGCCGCGGAGATCCTCGCCGCCCCATCGCTGAGGTGAACGGTCGAAATGAGCCCGACGTCATGCTGGAGGAGGAATGTCGGGGGCGAGCCATCGGCTGAATCGGAAGCTGTGACGGTCGCCGCGAACTCGCCGAGGTCGGAGAGCTTGACCGCGTGGCTTGGCACTCGGCATCGTGCTGTGTGGCGAAGGTTCCGCTGGCCGATCAGCACCTGAAACAGCTCGTCGACCACGCCTCCGTTCGGGAACATCCTGTAGAGGACCCCGGCGCGGCCGAGCCGTGCGGGGATCGCTCCGCCGTCCGCTGTCGACGCAGTTGCCAGAGCACCGTCCGGCCCGTCAGAGCGGGAAGCTTTGTCGAGCGCGTCCTGACGCCGCTCGGCGGATTCGTTTCGTGTCTCGTTCTGCACATCTCAGTACGTCGGATGCGACCCCCGCGCGGTGACACGTCAGGTGCGACGATCGACCGACGACTAGCTTCGTGTGGCTGCAGATCGTCTTCAAAGGGATCGCGAGGCGCTGCTCGCCGACGTCATCGCCGGTCGCGAGTCTCGGGACCCGGAGCTCCGTGAGGGTGCCCGCGTCGCCTGGCGACGGCTGGTCGCGCTCGAGCACGATCGCGTCAGGGCAATGGTGACGCTGTTCCGCTTCCCCGATCGCCCCGGCGTCCGGATCCCCCGCGAGCACGTCGATGACGTCAGCCAGGAGGTGTTCGCCAGGATCCTCGGGATGCTCAACGGGTTTCGGGGCATCACGCCGCAGCAGCTGAGCGCCGCTATCGCCACCGCAACCCGGTTCACGTGCATGGACTGGTGTCGACGCGAGCTGGGTCGAGAACGGCGCGAGGTCGGCTCGCTCGACTCGACCGCTGACGACCCCGGGCGGCTGAGTCCGTCGGAGATTGAGATCGCCCGTCGATCTCGCCTCGAGCATCATGATCAGCTCGCCGCCCGCGAGGAGCTTGAGTCGCTTGCCGCCGCACTCCGTGAGCTTCCGAGCGACCACCAGCGCAAGGTCGTCCGGCTCACGGCCGTCGGCTACGACAGCGAGGAGATCGCGAGCCTCCTCGGCCTATCTCGCGTCAACGTCAACCAGCTGCGCTCACGTGCACTGCGACGGATCAGGGAGCACCGCGATGACTGATGCGCAAGTACTGCTCCGGGCATTCGCGGAGGCGTGGGACGCCGGGCTACGCCCGGACGTCGACGAGTTCCTCTCGGCGGCTCCTGCTCACCAACAGAGCGAGCTCGCGGACGCAATCCAGGCGTTTCTATGCAGTGCGCCGGTGCCCCGCTACGACAACCAGACCCTCGCCGAGCTGGAGTCGAGCCAACCCGTGCGCGAGGCGGCACGCGCAATCGACGGGCGAACGGGTACATGGCCGCTGCTCCTTCCGTCGCTCCGTCGCCAGCGCCGTCTTACACGTGCGGAGGTTGCGCAACGTCTCGCGGCTGAGCTCGGGTTCTCGAGCGCGCACCAGCGAGTCCGACAGCACCTGCACAGCATGGAGTACGGCACGGCCGATGCACTCTGCGTCTCCGATCGGGTGCTTGTCGCGCTCGCGAACGTACTCGGAACAACCTTCTCGGACCTTGTGAGCGCCGGCAGAGTGCCGACGCTCGGCGGACCCACGAGCGGGCTCGCACCAACCCGCCGTGGCTTCCCCGACCTGCCGCCTTTCAGCGAGGTGCCGGGCGACTACCGGCAACCCGATACCTCCGACCGGCCGGAGTGGGCCGCGGTCGACCGACTCTTCCTCCGAGCGAGCAATGATGAATGACGTCACCTGGCGAGCCGCGCGCGCTGAAGCTTCGGCGGGGCGAGAGCTCGCGGTCGTTCCGGGCTGGATCTGGGACGGAGCGTCGCTTCCGGTCCCGATCGAATCGATCGCTGAAGATCACTACGGAGTGCTCGTTGACGCGAGCCGTTCGTTGGACGAGTTCGCGACCAGCGCCGACGCATATGTCAGCGGTGTCCTGCTGAGGGCACAGGGGCGGATCCTCGTCGACGCCCTTGAGGCAGCTCGCGCCCCGGGCCGACGACGCTTCACGGTCGCCCACGAACTCGGCCACCTCGTGCTTCACGACGACTGCGTCTGGTCCCGAGTCGGCCGACCCATCTCAACTGACCACGCGCAGCACGCCGGACTATCCGCCGCGCAGCCTTATCCGGCCGCGTTGGGGTACCCGCCGAAGGAGCTCGAGGCGAATCAGTTCGCTGCAGCGATGCTGATGCCGGCTGCCCTCCTCGAGACAACAGGGATCGAGTGCGCGCTCGACTTGGCGGAGATCTGCAGCGTGTCCGTTGCTGCAGCTGAGAAACGCCTCGAGTATCTGCGATGGCGACGCGCGCACCTACGAGGCCTGCTCCGGGAGTCGAGCGACGGCCGAGATTGCCTCGAGACGAGCGCGGCGACCGCCCTCGTCAGCCACGTGCTCAGCTCGTAGCGAATGAGTTGTACGGGGTCTGGAGCATGTAGGCGGCGTAGACCTCAAAGACGGCGCTCTCTCGGTCGTCTTCTATCTCGACGATCCGGAACTCCATCGCAGTGATCCGCTCCTTCGCCTCGATGAACATCGCGGCGAAGCGGGGATCCCCGAGCAGCTCACCGCGTGGCGCGGTGATCGGTTTGCCTTCCTTCCTAGCTTGCTCGAGAGCGAGCCGAATTGCGAAGGTGGCGCTGCTCAGCCCCGAGCTGGGCCGGCAGTGTCCTGCCAGACGGGCCCGAAAGCCGCTCGCCGACGGCTTGCCGGCTCTCAGCGACCGTTCCGTCTTGCCAGTCCGTCCCACGTACAGGTGGCCCCGCCCTCGGTGAACAGATAGGCCCCGTGCGTTATCGGTGCGGCCTTGCGCCCGACCACGCGCCTTCCGTACACGTCCGATTGGAGTAGCTCTTCGAGTCTTCCCTCGAGGCCGCCGATCATCTCCTTCCACTCGGCTCGGCGGCGTGCGCGGTCTCGCCTGTCCCTCATCTGACGACCTCGCCGTCCCGCAGCCGCACCTCGGTCCCCGCTTTGCAGTAGACGAACACGACCTCGCGAACCGGCATCCCGGTCGCGGCGGCGAGCGCCTGCGCGTAGACCTCGGCCTGTCCAGAATGGTGCTCGAGCGCGTGCTTCTCCGCGTTGTCATTGGTGACGTTCTTGTCCGTCTTGTAGTCGACGACGGCGAGTTCGTCGTTCTCCTGGTAGACGAGGTCGACCCGACCGTTGACGAGCGGGCCCCGGTCCGGATCGGCGCCGTCCGTGGCACGGCTGAGGACGAACGGGACCTCGCGCCAGTACCGCCGCGACACAGCGGCTCGCTGGACACTGGGCGCTTGCAGGCAAACGCGGCACATCGCGACCACGTCGCTCGTCTGTTCGGTGATCGCACCCTCCTTGCAGACGTCGTCGGCGACGAGCTCGAGGTCGTCGCCGTTGGGGAACGAGATTCGCTCCATCACCATGTGGACCGCGTCGCCGACCGGTAACGGTGGGCCGTCGCCGACCAGCAGCGTGGCTCCGAAGGCTTCGACCTCGGCAGCGAGCGGCCCTCGCGAGCGCTCCCGGCTCGATGCCGTCTCGATCTCGCGATCCTCGGCGGCGCGATCTTTGAGGGCGTCGCTGCCGTCGATCCAGTGATCTCGCTCGAGCACGGCCGCGTCGACCTCGGCGTCGGTGACCTCGTGGTTTGCGTGCGCTTCGACCGCTTGCACGTCGAGCTCGTCGAGCGGGATCGTCCGTACGAGCTTCTCGTCGTCGACCGGGAGAGCCCGGACGAGCTCGCCGAGCAGGTGGGGCGCGTTCAGCTTCCCGACGACACAAGGGATCAGTAGGTGGTCGCGTGCTCGCGTGGCGGCGACGTAGAGCAGGCGCAGCTTCTCGGCGACGAAGTGAGCTTTCTCCGCCTCCCACACCTCCTTGTACCCGGGCGTGGGGAAGTGTCCGTAGCCGCTCTCGGTCCCGACCCGGAAGTGCAGGAACGACTCCTCCTCCCGCGGAACGGGTTCGGAGTCGATCTTCGGACGGGTGCCGAGGTTGGCGAGCGCGACGATTGGGTACTCGAGTCCCTTCGCGCCGTGCGTGGTCATGATCCGCACGACGTCGTCGGTCTCCTCGGCGACGGTCGCCTCGATCTCGATCGCCTCGTTCTCCATCGAGTCGCGCAGGTGACGGATGAACGGCCGCAGTCCTCCGCCGCCGGCGGCGGCGAACATCCGGGCGTCGTCGACGATCGCGAGCAGGTTGGCGGCGCCCTGCTCGCCGTCAGGCCGCGTCAGCGCGAATTCGACCAGGCGTGTCCGCTCCACGACGCGGCGGATCACTTCGGCCAGCGAGAACTTCGCGCGGAGGTTGTGTAGCTCGCGCAATTCGGCGAGCGCCTCGTTGACCATTTCGCTTGCGCCGGGCTTTGAGAAGTACGACAGCGCGCCGTTCCGGGCCGCGTGGATCACGAGCTGCGCGTCGCTGACCGCGAACGCGCTCGAGCGCAGTGCGCCGACGAGCGCGATCCGGTCGGTGGGATCATCGATCGCGGCCAGCACCCAGATCAGGTCGCGGACCTCGTCGCGCTGGAAGAAGTCCCGCGAGCCCTCATGCCGGTACGGGATCCCTGCGCCGGCGAGCGCGTCCTCGTAGATCTCAAGGCCGGTGCGGGCGGGCATCAGGATCGCCATGTCTCCCCATCGGCACGCTTTCCATTCTCCGTCTCGACGGTCACGCACCTCCCAGCGCTCCTCGTGCGCCTTGTGAAGCAGCCCGGCGAGCGCCATGGCTTCGGCTTTGCGCACGTCGGGGGCGTCGCCCTCGACGGCGCCTTCGACGAGCACCACCGGCGGTCGCCTCGCGGCTGGAGCGCCCGGCGGATCCTCAAGCGGGACGTTCCCCGGCTGCAGCCCTGGCTGCGCTTGCAACACCTTGTCGAAGATGGCGTTGAGTGCCTTCAGCATCGCCGCGTTGGAGCGGAAGTTCGTCGAGATCTGCTCTGCGCCGCCGGCGAGCGGCCCGTCCTTGACGCCTTCGTAGACGGCGATGTCGGCGCGGCGGAAGCGGTAGATTGACTGCTTGGGGTCGCCGACGACGGTGAGGCGCCCCGGGACGGGTGCCAGCGTTCGCCACTCATCGCCGGGCTCTTGGTCGCTGGTGAGGAGAAGGGCGAGCTCGGCCTGGACGGGGTCGGTGTCCTGGAACTCGTCGATCAGCACGGCGCGGAATCGGCCGCGGAAGTACTCGCGCGCCGGGGGGTCGTCGCGGAGAAGGTCGCGCGCCCAGAACAGCAGGTCGTCGAAGTCGGCCGTTCCACCCTGGCGCCGCGCCTGTTCATAGGTCCCGACGAACGTTTCGACGTGCGGGAGCAGCCCGAGCAGGGCGTTTGACTTCAACCGGGCAGCCGTCTCGCTGACGACCTTTTCGTAGTCCTTGCGGAGCTCTTTGAGCCGCGGCTTCTCGCCGCCCCAGCTGCCGGCGGTGCCGGTGTCTGCGTAGGGCTTCGGTCCGCCTGCGATCAGCATCCGCTCCTGGGTGAGCGGGTCGGCGTCATTCAGCCGCGCGACCCAGTCCCGGATCGCCTCGATCACGGGGATCGCCTTGTCATCCCCGGGCGGCTGGTGACGGACCAGCATGTCGCGGAGCTCGTCGACGATCTCGCGGAGTGTGGAGATCGTGCCGCCGATGTCGTCGGCGACGATCGGGGGATGGTCCAAAGGCAGCAGGTAGCGGTGCTCGTTGACGTGCTCGCACGCCTGTCGGAGCTCGGCCAGGCCGAGTCCGCGCGCGAGCGCCACCTGGAGCTCGGGCAGCTGCTTGTCGAGTAGATCGTCCTGGAAGCGTTCGTAGGCGGCGTCGAAGTCGAGGCTGCCGGCAAGGCCCTGCAGCACTTCGAACAACGGGTCGAGCTTCGCTTCAACTGGTCGCTCGTGCAGCAGCGCGGTGGCGAAGCTGTGGATCGTCTCGATATGCGCCCGGTAGAGATCGCGGGCCGCGGCCAGCAGACGCTCTCGCTCGTCGCCGCTCGCCTGGTTTGCGCGGTTCTCGAGCCTGTCGCGCACGCGCGTCGCGAGCTCAGCCGCGGCCTTCTCGGTGAAGGTGATCACGACCAGCTGATCGACCTTGACGGTCCCCGTGGCGAGCAGGTTCACCACTCGGTTCACGAGCACCGTGGTCTTCCCGGTGCCGGCCGCTGCCTCGACGCACAGGTTCTCGTCCAGCGCGGTCGCGACCCGGTTGCGGGCCTGCTCGTCGATCAGCTTGCCGGCGCTCATTCGACTGTCCGGATCTCGGTTGTGAGCCGTGCGAGGCGATCGTCGGTTGCCTTGCGCTTCATGTAGCCACCACGCGCGCCCGGGCAGATCTCGTTGAAATTGCAATGCCGGCAGGCCTTGCCGTCGTCCTTCCAGGGGGCGATCAGGAAGTCCCCACGTGCGATCGCATCGAGCACAGAGACGAGGAGACCGACGACGTCGTCGTGGCGCTCGGCGAGCTCCTCACTGCTCCACCGCACGGTCTTGAAGTCGCCCCGACGGGTCGGGTACGCGTACGCGACATCGCCGGCGGCCCCGTCAACGCCCAGCAGCTGCGCGCCGGCGAGCGCGTACAGCGGCAGCTGCAGCATCCGCCCGCCCTGCAGTTGTGCTGACTTCTCATCGCGGACCTTGCCGCTCTTGTAATCGACCACCCGGAAGCGCGTCGGCGGCTCCTGATCCCAGGTGATCCGGTCGATCCGCCCCGTGAGACGCACGATCCGCCCACCGAGATCTATCTCGACCGGCTGATCGCGCGAGAGCGAGCCGATCTGCTCGCCGGCGTGCCGCCGGCCGAACCGCGCCTCGCACGCCCCGAGCGGAAGCGTTCGCGTAGCTGGGTCCTCGCGTTCGACCTCCAGCCACCGCAGACAGTCCTCGACCACCTCGATCCGGTCGGCCGCCCACATCGCGGCATACCCGGTCTCGCCGCGCGCCGCAGCCGCATCGCACTCCTGCTCGGCAATTGCCCGCATCCTCGCTTCGGCCCCGGCCGCGAGCGGCGCCGGATCCTTCCCGTCCCATTCGGCGTGGAAACGCTCGTAGATCCGGTGGAACAGGTTGCCGCGACGGATGTCGTCGATCCGGAAAGTGCGCTCAGGCTCCTCGACGCCGCGGACGCGAAGCAGCTCGCCGAGCAGGAACTGCTGCGGGCATTTCGCGTAGTTCTCGAACGCCGTCGGGGAGAACGTCCGGTCCGCCGGCACCATCGCCGCGATCGCGTCCAGCGCGGCGCCGTCCAGCGCGCCATCCCACTCGCTGTAGCGCGGCGACCAACGCGCGCGCGTCGCTTCGAGCGCCCGCTTGAACGGAGGCGCGGCGCGCTCGAACGTGGCAATCGCGACAGCGGCGGTCACCTTCGCCTGGAGGAACGTGCGGTCGCGCTCGGCGGCGGACACCGCCGAGCCCGCTGCAAGGCTGACCGCAGCGGGGTCACTCGCGTACCGCCCGCCCGGGATCGGCGCCCCGATCGCGTCACCCGGAATTCGAACGACGTCGGCCCGCTTGAGCAATGGTGCCTCCTCGGCCGAGACGCGCCTGCCCTCGAGCTGGGAAGCGAGCTCACGGAAGAACACCGACGGCAGCCGCGGCCGGTTCTCGCCGGTCGCACGCCGCGCGTAGGAGACGACCAGCCGCTGCTGCGCCGCCTCGCAGGCGAGCGCGAACAGCAACTCCTCCTCACTGCCGCGGGCGCCACGCGGCGCGAGGAGCGCGCCTGAACGCCTTGAGATCTCCTCTCGCTCCGGGTCGAGCAGGATCGGGTCCTGTCGTGCCGGTGGTGGGAATGCGCGCTCGGTGGCGCCGAGCATCCACACGCATTGGAACTGCACGCCAGCCAGCGAGTTGACGGCGACCACGTTCACGCCCCGGCGGGCGAACGCGCCCGGCTGGCCGTCGAGCACGTCCTCTGATCGAAGTGTCTCGATCGCGCGGCGCACGACCTCGAGGAACGGCTTGTGGTCGACCTCTGTCTCCAGGGCGGTGAAGCGCTCGAGCCCGCGCAGCGCCTCGATCACCTGGTCTCCATGCGCGACGTAGCGGCCGAGCAGCAACTGCAGATCGTCGAGGTGCTCAGCCCACGGCGCCCGCCCCGGGTGCGCGGCGAGCCTGGCGTGTAGGTCGGCAACGAACTCCTCGAGGATGCCGATGTCGGCAATCCTGTCCTTCACCCAGTCCGGCTCGTCGCCGTCGCCTTGTAGGTCCGACTGGAGCGCCTTCAGCCGCCTCGACCACTGCTCGGCGCCGCCGACGATCCCCGCCTGGCGCGACACCGAGTCCCACCGGGCGGCCGGGATGCCGCCGTACTCGTCGCGGAGCTCCTTCGGGAAGCGCGCGTCCGTCATGAAGTCCATCACCGACCGCCGCGAGAACTCGCTCTCATACAACGCCAGCAGCGCCAGCGTCTGGCGCCCGACGGGCCGTTCGGACAGCGGCGAGCCCTCGTGCAGATACACGGGGATCCCTGCTTCGATGAACACCGACTCGATCAGCGGCCGATACGCGTCACCGTGGCGATATGCCACCGCTATCTCCCAGAACTGGCGGCCCTCCTTCGCCCACGTCAGGCACGCCCGCGCCGCCGCACGGACCTCGCGCGCCGGGTCGGGCGCCGACACAAGCACGAGCGTTCCGTCGGCGGCGATGGCCGAGGGCTCCGGCGGGGTGAACAGTCGTCGGCGAACGCGGTCCAGCGCTGTGTCGGCCGTCTTGCCATCTGCGAGCTCGACCTCTCCCGCGCCAGACGCGATCAGCCGCCGGCGCGCCCTGGCAATCGGCGCCTCGGCCGAGGACGGCAACTCGGGAACGAACACCTCAACCGGCATGCGCGCGGAGATCGCCACCAGCAGACGTTCGAGCGCGGGCGCCACGTCGAGCATTCCCCACACGAGCAGCCCGAGCCCCGCGAGCCGGTCGGCGTCGGCAACGATGAGCGCGTCGTCGGGGCCGTAGAACGCGCCGCGGCGCGCCTCGAACGCCGCCAGGATCTCGGACAGCGACGCCGCCTTCGCCGGCGCATCGGTCGCACCTTCGAGCAGTTCGCTGAGATTGGAGAGGTCATAGCCAGCGGCCTTCAGCTCCCGCACGAGCCGATAGAGCGCCTCGGCAAACCCCGGCATCTCGGCAACCGGCTCGAAGTACCCGCTGTGTGAGCGTGCGACCTGGGCCAGCAGGACGCGATCGGCAAGTGGCGGCAGTGCCCGCCGCCCGGACGCGACCAGCGCTGGCGCGCCCAGCAGCAGCGCCAGGTCGCCGGGCATCAAGATCCTCACGTTCGCGTGCCCACCGAGCCTTGCGGCCAGCCACCGTTCAAGGAACGGCCGCTGCAGCGACGCGCCGACCAGCAGGTTGATTGGCGCAAGCGGATCCTCGCGTCGGAGCTCCGCGACCCGATCCGCCAATGACGATCCCAACTCGGCCGGTCGGCCGCTGATCACCTTGAGCCCACTCACGTGCCGCCAACACTCTCGGAAACCGGGACCGCCAACAACTCTGCGCCGGTCGTGGCGGGACGACTCCGGGTTGGGCGGAAGGCCCTCATCGCTCCTAGATTTGTTGCCGGAGCTCCTCGAGCTCGGTTTCGAGCCGCTCGATCATCCCGGCTTGCCGGTTGACGAGCTCGATCAGTTCGTCGTCCCGGGATTGAACGTCCTGCAGCGCATCGCCGATCCGCCGCGACGCGCGGACGGCGGCGCGCGCCTGGCTTCGCCACGCCGGCGCAGTGATAGCTGATGAAGCCCATGCCGCCGGGAGTCGTCGGCGACGGTGCTTTCCTGACAAGCCACCGAAGCGTCGGCGGTGTAACGCGCCGGCAACGGCACTCGCCGGCGTGCCCGTCATCTCGTGGTGGGCTGAGTGTCCGGTCCGCGTTGGTACACGTTCGGTGAACTTGGCGAATATTATTCACACGGGTCTTGCGGACGTCGTGAGTATGAGTTACGATCACGCGCTGCACCAACTGGCAACCGCTATGTCAAACCTCAGCAACACACCGAACTTCCTCCCCGAACCGGCGCCGACGGCGTCGATCAAGCCGTGCCGGCATAGCTCCGATCCGGAGCGCCAGTACGGCAGCGGATTCGCCCTTTCCGCGAGGTGTGCTCGCTAGATCTAGCGTAGACACCACC
>JBKQKK010000128.1:0-12603 GCA_052147535.1 Solirubrobacteraceae bacterium
TCGGCGTGGCGCATCGCGTTCTTCTCGTCCTTCTGCGCATGCGTGTCGAAGCGCGCCTGCTTCTTGGCGGGGTCGCACTTCACCGCCACGATCTCGCCGGTGACCGTCGGCGGGACGAAGTTGCTCCACTCCGGCTCCGGAATCTCGGTCCGGAACGGCTCGCCGTTGCTGGGGCGGATATCCATTAGAAACCCGCGGTGCACGTGTCCGTGTGCGCCCGATCCGCTGCTGCTGATCACGCGCACGTCGACGAGCGTTCCCTCACCCGGCTGCCAGTCATGTCCGAACACCGCTGCCCTCCCGCTGGATGCTTTCTCGAAGCACAAGGCTACGGCCCGTGGGGAACAATGGAACGAAAAGTCACGCTAAGACCGCGGCGGCGGATGGACCTCGCCTCGGGGCGGGGCTACTTGGGGTGTCGTGAACGAGGACGAGCTGGGCTCATACGACGATGAGCTGCCGCCGCTGCGGGGCCCGCTCAGGGGTACACGAAGCCGACTTCGAGTAAGTGCCAAGTGCCGGCGGAGCGTGCTGCGGTGATGTAGACCGACCAGCCGGGACGCGCGAGGTCGCTGGCTTTGCGTGGCACGCTGATCGGCCCGACTCCGCCGTCAAACCAGATCCGGCCTGGTTCCACGTTGGTGATCTGCAGGGAGTCCTCGACCCAGTCCTGATCGGCGATCTGTTCAGGGTCGAGGTCGGGTGCGTCGGCTGCGACGTCGTGCAGCATCATCCCGAGGCGGTCGGCGGTCGGCAGGTCGCGCGAGGCCTCGCGCGCTTGGTCGCTGGCGTCCTGAGCGGATTGATCGTCGATGTATCCGTGCTGTGAGAGCCAGCACATGAGCTTGCCTGTCACGGTGCCCGAGGCCTTGAGCAGCTCCTGGCTGGCGAACACCTTGCGGACCATGAAGTCGCTGAGGAACTCGCCGAGGTGGCCGGGGATCTTCTCCGGTCCGAACAGGCGGCAGAACGCTCCCTCCTCACGGACTTCGACCTCGGCCTCCCAGCGCTGGCGCTCGTTCTTCTCAAGCCACGTGTAGGCGTAGCCGTCGAGGCTGTGGCGCAGCAGCTGGACGACGTCCTGGTAGCGGCGGAAGGTCTTCTCGGATAGCCGCTCGCGTTGCTCCGCGAGAAACCGGTCGAGCGCATGGTCGATCGTGATGGGGTTCGCAGAGATCGCCATTACGGCAGAACCGTAACGGGGTGGGCCGACAGAAAGCCCTTTTGGCCCCGGTCGCGGGGCGCTCTGGGGCGATGGCGACCGCAATGTTTTGGCGCGTCGCCGGGGATCGGGGTTGATGACAAAAGGTGGAAGCTCGGGGTCGCCCGGCGTGGTCGTCTGGTTCGGTTCAAGGTCATTTGCTTATCGTGGGCGTCGTGCCGGTCGAGTTCTTGTCGGATGCGGAGGCGGCCGCGTACGGCCGCTATGACGGAGACCCGTCGCGAGAGGAGCTTGACCGGGTGTTCTTCATGGATGACACCGACCGGGAGCTGATCGACCGCCGGCGCGGTGAGCACAACCGGCTGGGGCTCGCGTCGCAGTTGACCACCGTGCGGTGGCTGGGCGTGGGCATGCGGACGGCCTGAGTAGCATCGAGCGATGCTGTTTGAGGGCTTCGAGGTGGCGGACATCGCCATCCCGCGCGGCCGGATTCGTGCGCGCGTTGGTGGGCGTGGAGCGCCGCTGCTGCTGCTTCACGGCTATCCGGAGTCGCATCTCATGTGGCACGCTGTCGCCCCGCGGCTCGCGGAGCGCTTCACGGTCATCGCCGCGGACCTCCCCGGCTACGGCGATTCGTTTCGACCGCCGCTCGCCGCCGACCATTTCTCCCACAGCAAGCGCGCGATCGCCGAGGACCTGCTCGCGGCGATGCACGCGCTCGGCCATCCGACGTTCGCACTCGCCGGCCATGACCGTGGCGGGCGCGTCGGTTACCGCATGGCGCTCGACCACCCCGACGCCGTGATCCGCCTGGCAGCGCTCGACATCGGTCCGACCGGCGAGATCTGGTCGCGGGCCGACTGGCGCTTCGCGCTCGGTTACTGGCACTGGTCGTTTCTCGCCCAGCCGGCACCGCTTCCCGAGCGGCTGATCCTCGGCGATCCGGATGCGTTCTGGGGCTCCGTCGAGCGGTTGGGGATCAAGGACGACGCCCGCTATCCTCCAGACGTTCGAGCGGCCTACCGGGCGCAGTGCCGCGACCCGACGACGGTACAGGCGATCTGCGAGGACTACCGCGCCGGCGCGAGCATCGACCGTGATCTCGATGACGCCGACCGCGATCGCCGGACGATCACCTGTCCGGTGCTCGCGCTGTGGGGTGCCGACGGCGCGCTGCCGCACTTCTACGAGGACCCGCTCGCGCTGTGGCGGACACTCGCGCCTGACGTGGAGGGTCGCGCCATCGCCGGCGCCGGGCACTTCCTCGTGGAGGATGCGCCCGCCGAGGTTGCGGAGCTGCTGGTGGCGTTCTTCGCCGACGAGCGCGTCCGGTAGCGCACCACCATGCGCCGCCGTCGCCTGTACGCGGTCGTCGGCTGCTCCTCGCCCGCCCGTGCGTCGAGCTCGCGCAGGGCGGTCTGCAGGCGTTTGTCGCACTGGCGCTGCGTTGCTGAAGCCGTGCAAGCACCCGAACTCCGGGCCGACCACACGGCCAAGGCTGCCGAGGGAGCGCTCGCGAGTCGTTCTTCCGCAGAGCGATCCCGATTGGGCCGGCGTCGGTGGCTGCTCCCGGAGCGCGCCCAGAACATAACCAGACACAGAACATTGAACATAGGACCAGTCGTCTGCTGACCGCGCACCTGGCGGCTGCTCTAGCGGCAGAGGAGGGGAGAAGGCTGCGTGGCGCCCGGACCGGAGGGACCGCAGTGGCGTGCGATCCAGCTGGCCAGATGGCGTCAATCATGATGGTGCTCGTCTTGGACCGAGGGCGAGGTGAAGGCTCCTGACTGCACGCCGGCGAGATCGAGCGCGACGAAACGGAAGCCTGCGGACCTGGCGGCTCGCAGGATCGCGTCTCGTCGCGGCGCCGCAACCGCCCATGGGAGATCCTCAACCGGCAGTTCGATCCTCGCGATCTCCCCGTGATGACGAACCCGCAGGTCACTGAACCCGAGTTCGTGCAGCGCCGCTTCCGCTGCTTCGATCTGACGAAGCTTGTCTGGGACGACCTCCTGAAAGTGAGGGATGCGCGAGGCCAGACATGGGGCCGCCGGCTTTTCGGCACACGGGAGTGCGAGCGCGCGGGCGATCCGGCGGACTGCGGCCTTGTCGATCCCAGCCTCGGCGAGTGGCCGCAGCACCTGGTGTGCGACCGCCGCTCTTGCCCCGGGGCGGTCTGGGCGACGGGCGTCGTCGGCGTTCTCTCCGTAGGCGACGGCCGCGAGGTGGTGCCGGCTCACGACGTGGTCGGAGATCCGCTCGAACAGCTCGTCCTTGCAGTGGAAGCACCGGTCCGGCGCGTTGCGCCGGTACTCGGGACGGTCACCCTCGAATGTCTCCACCTCGATGATTCGGACGCCGATGAACGCGGCCACGCTGTGCGCCGCGGCCCTCTCGGCGGCCGGAAGGCTGGGCGAAACGCCAAGCAACGCCAGCACCTGCTCGCGGCCGAGCGCACGTGCCGCCAGCGCCAGCAGCGTCGAGGAGTCCACCCCACCGGAGAACGCCACGCCGAGCGGCGCGACGTCCGACAGCCGTGCGGCCACGCGCTCGGCGGCTTCGAGCTCGGGGCCGGTGAGCGACAGCTCGGCGTGCGTGGCGGCAGTCTGGCGCGTCATCTCATCTATGGCGTCGTGGCCGATCGTACAGGCGCTCGCTATCACCTGCGCGGGGCGGCCTGCCGTGATCGCCCGCTATACCGCGCGAACTGGTCGCTCTGGTCGACGACGCTCGCCACCACCTCGGCGTCTGCGCCGAGCGCGGGCGCGAGGGTATCCAGGACGCGTCGCACTGCCTCGCCGAGCGGGCCGGCGGCCAGTGGGAGAAACTCGTCGGCATGTGCGTCCACCACCTTCGCGCCGTCACCTCGCAGGTGACATACCCAGGCGGTCAGCACGCGGATGGCGCCCGCGGGCATCCGTCCCTCGTCCCGCTCCGCCCTGAGGATCGGCACGATCCGGATCGGCAGTTTCTGCGAGCCGTCGGCGGCGATCTGGTCGAGCCGATGGTTCATCCGTGGGTTGGAAAAACGCTCGAGCAACGCGGCGCGGTAGGCCGCGATCTCGTCCGCCGGCTGGTCCAGGTGGCGAGAGGCCTCCGACCACCACTGCTCGAGCCATGCCCGGCACGTATCGTCGGCGACCGCTTCGGCGACGGTCTCGTGGCCCCTGATCGACCCGGCGTAGGCCAGCAGCGAGTGCCCGCCATTGAGTAGCCAGAGCTTGCGCCGCTCGAACGGCGTCACATCGTCGGTGAACGTGGCGCCGGCGTGCTCCCAACGAGGTCGTGCAGCCGGGAACGCGCCGCACAGGACCCATTCGCGGTACGGCTCGGTGACGACCGGACAGCGGTCGTCGCGTCCGGTGGCCTCGCGCACGGTCCGGACGTCGTCAGGTTGGGTCCGGGGCGTGATGCGGTCGACCATCGTCGTCACGACCGCGACCGAATCCCTCATCCAGGCGACGAGCTCGGGCTCGAGCAGGCCGGCGAGATCGTGGACGACGCGCTCCGCGATCGCTCCGTTGTCCGCCATGTTGTCGCAGGGCACGAGCGCCAACGGCCCTGCATCGGCCTGCCGCCGGGCCGCGATCCCTGCGACCAGGCGCGCGGGCGCGGTCCGAACGAGAGTGGTGCGATCGCGTCGCAGCGCCTCGAGGTCGCGCTGGACCTCGAGGCGACCTGAGTCCAGTCCGCCACCGGTTCGGCTCATGTATCCGGCCTCTGTCACCGTGACGGTGACCGCTGAGAGCTCGGGCGAGGCGAAGTAGCCGAGCCACGCATCGTGATCGGTGGCCACGTGGGCTCGTGATAGGCAGCTGACGATCTCGAACCGATCTCCCTCGCCCGCACGCGTGATCAGCGTGTAGAGGCCCTGCTGGCCGTTCAGCTGTTCGGCCAGCTCGCCGCCGCGTCCCGCGAACGCGGCGATGCCCCAGCCCTCGGCCTCCGGCGCGTGCTCTGTGTACCAGCACGGGTGGGCGCGGGAGAAGTTTCCGAGCCCCAGGTGCACCAGCCGTACCGGCGCCGCGGCCCGGCCGTGCCCGGCGCCGCGCGACAGCCGCGCGGCGCTCACAGCTTGAATACTGCGGTCGGACGGCCGCTGACGAGGTCCGCCGCCGTCTCGACGGCCTCGTCCTCATCGAGCAGGTGCTCGGCCACCAGCCGCGCCAGGAAGCCGGCATCGACGCGGCGGGACATGTCGTGACGGGCCGGAATGGAGCAGAACGCACGGGTGTCGTCCACGAAGCCAGAGGTGCGCGAGAAGCCGGCGGTCTCGGTCACCGCGGCGCGAAAGCGCCGGATCGCGTCGGGGGCGTCGAGGAACCACCACGGCACCCCGACGTAGACGGACGGGTAGAAACCGGCGAGCGGGGCGAGCTCACGCGACCAGGCGGTCTCGTCGACGGTGAAAAGAACCAGGTGGAAGCCAGGATGCGTGCCGAACCGCTCGAGCAGTGGGCGCAACGAATCGGTGAACTCGATCCGGAGCGGGATGTCGTGGCCGGTATCAGGTCCGAACCGCTCGAGCGTCCGGCGGTGATGGCCGCGAAACACCCCGGGATGGAGCGTCATCACGAGTCCGTCCTCGCACGACATCCGGGCCATCTCCAGCAGCATGTGGCGCCGGAACGCGAGCGCCTCCGCCGGCAGGGCTTCTCCTGCCAGCGCCAAGCGGTAGATGCGAGAGGCCTCGGTGAGCTCGAGCGGGTCTGTGCGTACGTCGATGTGGCTGTGATCTGCGGACCGCGCGCCGTGCTCGATGAAGTGCCGGCGCCGCTGCTCAAGAGCGCTCACATAGCCGCGGTAGTGGCCGGTGTCGACGCCCGCCGCGTCGCCCAGTCGCACGACCGCCTCGCGCCAGCCCGGTTCGGCCGGCTCCAGATAGAGGTCCGGGCGGAAGGTCGGGATGATCCGGCCCCGCATGGCCGGATCATCCGCCAGCGCGGCGTGCGCGGCCAGGTCCGAGCACGGATCGTCGGTGGTGGCAAGAACGCTGATCCGGAAGCGCTCGAACAGTGCCCGCGGCCGATACGCGTCCTGGCAGAGGCGGTCGGCCACCTGGTCGTAGATATGATCCGCGGTGTCGGAGGAGGGGCGCACCGTGACGCCGAAGATCTCGGACAGCTCGGCCGCCAGCCAGTAGCGCACCGGGGTGCCGCGAAACAGCTCCCAGCGCTCACACAGAACTCGCCACGCCCGCCGGGATGCCGACTCCGACAGCGGCCCCTGCCCGACGCCGAGCGCATCGAGGCCGACGCCGTCGGCGTGCAGCAACCGCGTCACATAGTGATCGGGCGTCACGAGCAACGTTGCGGGGTCGAGGAACGCCTCGTCGTCGAGCAGCAGCCGTGGATCGACGTGGCCGTGCGGCGAGATCACCGGTAGCTCGCGCACCGCCTGATACAGCCGCCTCGCGATCTTCCGCTCGCCCGGATCCCCGGGTAGGAGGCGGTCCGGATGCAGGACCAGCGGTGGCTCACCCGAGGTCACGCGGCGTATCATGGTCACAATGGCGCGGCATGGCAAGTCTCGCGCCAGTCGACTCGACGAGGCCTCAGATGACCGACCCGCGGCTCCCGACGGCGACCGTTAGCCCAGTGGCAAAGATCGGTGGCCCTGCCGAGGTTCTCAGCCAAGAGCAGATTCGCGAGTTCGTTCGTGACCAGCTTGACGTGGTCGACCTCGACGGCGCCAGCGTCTGCGTGTTGGTTCCGGATGGCACCCGCAGCCTTTCGCTCCCATCGCTGCTGACGGCGATCCACGGTTCTCTGCACGGGCGCGTCAGCAGGTTGACGGTGCTGATCGCACTCGGGACCCACGCGGCGATGAGCGAGCCGGCGCTCGCATCTCACCTGGGCTATGAACCCGGCGCGCTCGCCGCACGCTATCCGGCGATGACGGTGCTCAACCACGCTTGGTGGGAGCCCTCAACGTTCGTGGACGTCGGGAGGATCAGCGCCGAGCGGATCGCCGAGCTGTCGGAGGGGATGCTCGAGCACATCGTCCGCGTTCGGATGAACCGCGCGGTCGTCGAGCACGATCTGACGCTGATTCTCGGCCCGGTCTTCCCGCACGAGGTCGTCGGCTTCTCGGGCGGCAACAAGTACCTCTTCCCCGGCGTGTCCGGCCTGGAGCTGATCGATCTCTCGCACTGGCTGGGCGCGCTGATCACCAGCGCATCAATCATCGGCACCCGGGGGATCACTCCGGTACGCGCGCTGATCAACGAGGCGGCAGCGATGGTGCCAGGTCACCGGCTCGCCTTCTGCGTGGTCACGAAGTCCCGAACGTCTGACCTGCACTCGATGGCCTTCGGCGATCCGCTGTCGGCCTGGAAGGCCGCGGCGGAGGTCTCCTCGGAGGCACACATCCGTTACCTCGATGCACCGGTCCGACGCGTGCTGTCGTTGATCCCAACCAAGTACGACGACATGTGGACCGGTGCCAAGGGCTTCTACAAGGTCGAGCCGATCGTCGCGGACGGCGGCCAGGTGGTGCTGTACGCCCCGCACATCCACGAGATCTCGGGCACCCATCCCCAGATCGCGGAGATCGGGTACCACTGCCGCGACTACTTCGTCAAGCAATGGGACCGCTTCAAGGACTACCACTGGGGGGATCTAGCCCACAGCACCCACCTGCGTGGTGCCGGCACCTGGGACGAGCTCCACGGCGAACGCGACCGGGTCACCGTGACGCTCGCCACCGGCATCCCCGAGGAGCTGACCCGCAGGATCAACCTCGACTATCTGGACCCGGCCACGATCGACCCGGCTGCCTGGGCGCTGGACCCGGACGCCCTGGTCGTACCGGACGCCGGAGAGGACCTGTTTCGGCTTCATTGAGCGATCGCACGAAGCACGCGGCGAGCGACTCACCGAACCGCGGTTAGACTCCGCAGCCGGTGTCCAGGGCTGACGTACGTGAGGTGATCGAGCTCCTGACGCGCGGAGAGCTCTCAGCACAGGCTGCAGAAGACCTTCTCGTCGCCGCGCCGGTCCTCGACCTCGGATTTGCGCGCCTTGACGCCCGACGCGGTGAGCGCCAGGGTGTCCCCGAGGCGGTGCTGGCCGAGGGCAAATCACCCGCGCAGGTGGTCTCAATCGTTCTCGCTCTGCTCGAGCGCGGTCGCGAGACGATCCTCGTCACCCGGGCGGCGCCTGACGTCCGCGCCGCGGTACGCGCTGCGGCGGCCGACGTCGAAGACGACGCGGAAGCGCGGCTTCTGTGGGTCGCCCGCGGCGTCCCTGCTCCGGCCGGCAACGTCACGATCATCTCCGCCGGCACCTCGGATAGACCGGTCGTGCGGGAGGTAGCGATCTGCGCGGGCCTGCTCGGCGCTCACGTGCGCGTTCAGGAGGACATCGGCGTCGCCGGCCTGCATCGCGTCGCCCTCGCCCTCGACGACATGAGGGCGGCGGACTGCGTCGTCGTCGTCGCCGGACAAGACGCGGCGCTAGCCTCGGTTGTGGGCGGACTCGTCGCCTCACCGGTGATCGCGGTTCCCACCAGCACCGGTTACGGCGTCGCGGCGGGTGGGATTCCGGCGCTGCTCTCCATGCTGACCTCCTGCGCCGCCGGCGTCGCCGTCGTCAACATCGACGACGGTTTCGGCGCGGCGACGATCGCGGCGCGAATCGCCCGAGCGGCAGCAGGCGCAGCGTGAGCGACGAGCGACTCCTCTACATCGACGCGATCGGGGGGGTCGCCGGAGACATGTTGCTGGCGGCGCTGATCGATGCTGGCGCCCCGCTCGAGCAGATCCGCGAAGGCCTGAGCGGGCTCAGGGTCGATCGGCTCGATCTGGTCGCCGAGCCGGTCGAGCGCCTCAGTCTCGGTGCTACGGCGGTGCGCGTCACGGCTCCTCAGGAGCACGTCCACCGCGACTGGGCCACGGTCCGCGCACTCGTGGATCGTGCCGGCCTCCCGCCCCGCGCCCACGCACGAGCGCATGAGACGTTTCGACGCCTCGCCCACGCGGAGGGTCGTGTCCACCGCATCGCTCCCGACCATGTTGAGTTCCACGAGGTCGGAGCCCTCGATGCGTTGGCTGAGGTGTGCGGTGTGGCGATCGCGCTTGAGGCACTCGACGTCAATCTCGTCGCCTGCTCACCGCTCCCCATGGGGCGCGGGTTCATCTCTGGGGCGCATGGCGTCCTGCCGCTGCCCGCGCCGGCCACACTCGAGCTGCTCCGGGGCGTTCCACTGCACGGCTTGGAAATCGACGCGGAACTTGTCACTCCGACGGGGGCGGCGCTCGTCACGGCGCTGGCCGAGGACCGATTCGGTCCGCTACCGCCGCTCGTGATCGAGTCGATCGGCTACGGAGCCGGGACACGAGATCTGCCGGACAGACCCAATCTTGTCCGTGTCCTGCTGGGAACTGCGCCGGCCGCCGCGACCGACGGCGCCCACCGTCCCGCAGTGCTCGTGGAATGCACCCTCGATGACCTCTCCGGAGAGCACGTCGCTGCCGCCGCCGCGGCGTGCACCGACGCCGGAGCACTCGATGCCTGGATCACACCCGTGCAGATGAAGAAGGGCCGGCCGGGGGTGATCCTCACCGCGGTCGTCCGCCCCGAGCACGAGCGAACCGTCGCCGAGGCCATGCTGCGCCACACATCCACGCTGGGCATCCGCCTCCTCCCAGTACGCCGCTGGGAGCTGGACCGTGAGCCGCACACCGTCCTGGTCGACGGGGAGGCCGTGGCCGTCAAGGTCGGTCGTCTGAAAGGGGAACTCGTCAACCTCGCGCCCGAGCACGAAGACGTGGCACGTGCTGCCAACGCACTTAGCCGTCCCACCAAGACTGTGTGGGCACAAGCATGGGCGGCCGCTGAGCAGGATCTCAGACCACGAAACGAGCACAGCCATCCTGACTAACCGCCGTGACCACAGATCGAGTCATCGCGTGTCGGCTCGGATGTCGGAGTCGGTGGGCCCGCCTGTGCCGCCTCCTTGGCATGTGCGGCTGACAGCCGGGAGGACCCGCACTCTGATCGGACTGACGACGTCAGCTCGAGTGATACGCGGCGTTCGCGGCGCGACGTAGCCGACAAGCGGGTAGGTGGGGTTCAGGAGGCTCGGAACTTCAACCGCAGATGGGTGGGCGTGGAGGAACGCGGCCCAGAGGCGTAGGAGACGGCGCCTGAGGGGCGCGTCCGCCCTCCAGCGGTTTAGCGGGATGGACCGGATCCTTGCTTCGAAGCGGAGGTCGGCGCGGGCGAGACTGGACTCGTGAGTCGCGATCCCGATCAACCACGCCGCGACCGCGTCTTCATCACCCGAAGATCCAGCCACTTACCGCACATTGACCCTAAGGCGAGATTTTGTGATGAGCGCGCACGGAGGAGCCACGTTCATCCTGCGACAGGCGACTCATCGCGCCAGCGGTGTCTCCCTCCTTTGCGCGGGATCCGCGACTGCGTGAACCTGCCAGCGGTCGAGGTATGCGCCCGAGGTCCGAGAGGCCCGGCGTTAACGTAACAGCCTGTGTCAAGAACGCTCGCGTCCGCCTCACGCCGCCGGCAGATGCTGACCCCGTAGGATGACGCGATGGCGCAGGAATCGCTCACGGCCGACATCGAGACCGCGCTGCGCACAGCCGGCGATCCACGGCGCGCCGCCGGCGAGAAGCACTACCTCAAGAGCGACCTCGAGCACCTCGGGGTTGGCGTTCCTGGGATCCGTGCGATCGTCAAGGCCGCATGCGCAGCGCGCTTGCCGCTCGATCACGACCAGCTCATCGGCGCCGTGACCGCGCTGTGGCGCGAGCCCCTACACGAAGACCGGATGGCCGCGATCGAGCTGCTCAAAGCTCACCAGGGGACGCTCGCGCCCGGCGACATCGACCTCGTCGAGCGGTTCGTGCGTGACTCGCGGACCTGGGCGTACGTCGACGAGCTCGCCGCGCGCATCGCCGGCGGGCTCGTCGAGCGCTTCCCTGAGCTGGCGCAGACCCTAGACCGGTGGGCGGTCGATGACGACGTGTGGCTGCGTCGCGCGGCGCTGCTCGCCCTGCTCGTGCCGCTGCGTGAGGGCCGCGGCGACTTCGATCGCTTCGGGCACTACGCCGACCAGATGCTCGAGGAGCGTGCGTTCTTGATCCGCAAAGCGATCGGCTGGGTGCTGCGCGACGTCTCCCGCCAACGACCGGACCTCGTGTTCGCCTGGCTTGAGCCCCGCGCGGCGCGCGCCTCCCGGGTGACGCTCACGGAGGCGGTCAAATACCTCTCCTCGGAGCAGCGCGTCGCGATCACGACTGCTCGTACGGCAGCTGCCGGATGAGTCTCGCAGCAGTTGCGGGGGCCGCGGAGCGACAGGGGATCGAAACTGTCTCTGGAGGTGCGGCCTCCGCAACGGGTCTGCGAGGTGGAGCGGACCTGCCTCCATGATCGGACTATCCAAATCGGCGCGCCGTCCGCGCGTCGCCCGCGTGTCGCCCGCGTGTCAGGCCGCAAGTGACAGTGGCGGCGGTACGATGAGCTCGCGGGCGGCGTGGATCATCGCGACGAGCTCCGGGATCTCGGCGGCATCGTCGCTGACCGGCGTCCACCACTCGGCGCGCAGCGCAAGCATCGCGGAATTCATCCCGCCGCTGGTGTCGATCGCGTCGCTCAACGCACGCTCGAGCTGTCTGGCGTCCACCGCGTCAGCGAACTCGTCCGCGACGGCACTGGCCCACAGCCCCACGTTGAGCTTGTGCAGCTCGCAGCCCAGCCAGCACATGCGCTCCGTGCCGGTCAGCCCCGCGGGGGTCAGCGCGCAGGCGGAGATGACGAGTCTTTCGGCGTGGATGAAGTGTCTGGCGCGCCAGGTCGGAACGGCGCTCGAGCCGAGCGCCGCCAGCAACAGCATGCCGCCGTGCGCGGCCGACGCCGCCGCTTCCCTACGCGTGACCTCCATCAGCTCGCGGATGCCCGGCACGCTGTCGGCGTTCTCGAGGTCGATCGTGCGTCCTGCGTCGCCACGGACGTCCGAGAGCCCTGTATGCGCGGCTGTGAATGCGTCTGCGAGCGCTCCGAGGTGGCGAGTGCGGCCGAAGCGCTCGACCGCTGCGAGCGTCGCGCAACCGCGGACGCCGTCTTCGTACGACAGAGCCCGAGTGTTGTCAATGAAGCTTCCGATGGACATCTTGACTCCGTGAATGTGGTGCAATCGAAATGCGATGGACCTCAGCGTGCGGTCTTGCTCGGTTGTCCGGTTGACATCCCAGTCCCTGACCGGAACCTTCTGCGAACGCTGCGTCGCCCCTCCCGGAGAATTGATCGCGGCCCCAGACAGCGAAGCGGTCCGGCCTGAAGTCGGCTGACATCCTTCGCGCTCTCGCCGGAATCCCTTGCCGGGAAGCCGCAGCATCGCAAGGATGGCCGCTGACGATCAGATCGCGCTCGCGTGTCGGGCATCCGAGTTCGCGCGGTGGGGGGGGGGGGGGGGGGGGG
>JBKQKK010000129.1:0-3280 GCA_052147535.1 Solirubrobacteraceae bacterium
ATGCGTAATGCAGAACGCCAAAACGGTGATGGATGTCCTCCGTGAACGCGGCAGGCGCGGCCTGCCAATAGAAGGGCTGTATCGGCAGCTGTTCAACCCGCAGCTGTACTTGCTGGCTTACGGGCGGATCTACTCCAATAGGGGAGCGATGACGCCCGGACCCGACGCGGAAACCGCGGACGGCATGACAATGGGCAAGATCGAGGCGATCATCGACGCGTTGCGTTATGAGCGCTACCGGTTCAGGCCCGTCAGGCGCCTCTATATCCCCAAGAAGGACGGGAAACAGAGACCGCTTGGTCTGCCATCGTGGTCGGATAAGCTGCTCGGCGAAGTGATACGTCTGCTGTTGGAAGCGTATTACGAGCCGCAGTTCTCCGAGCACTCCCACGGTTACCGGCCCAGCCGGGGTTGCCACACCGCGCTCAGCGAGGTGGCGATCAACTGGACGGGAACGACCTGGTTTATCGAGGGTGACATCTCCCGGTGTTTCGACCAGCTTGATCATGAGGTCATGCTGGCGACATTGGGCGAGAAGATCCACGATAACCGGTTTCGTTGGCTGATCGGCCAGATGCTGCGAGCTGGGTACCTTGAGGACTGGGTGTGGAACGCCACGCTCAGCGGCGCACCGCAGGGCGGGGTCCTCTCCCCGTGCCTGTCCAACATCTACCTCGACAAGTTGGACAAGTTCGTCGAGACGGTGCTGATACCGGAATACACCCGAGGTGTGCGAAGGAAAGAGAATCCGGAGTACAACAGGATACGAAGGCAACACTATCGGGCCCGTGACCGCGGTGATCATACCGCGGTCAAGGCGCTGCGCAAGCAGCAACGCAGTCTCCCTCGTTGGGATCCGTTCGATCCCGACTACCGGCGGCTGCGTTACGTGAGGTACGCCGACGACGTCCTGCTCGGGTTCGCCGGACCGAAGGCCGAAGCCGAGGAGATCAAGCGTCGCCTTGGCCAGTTTCTGCATGATGAGCTCAAGCTGGAACTGTCCGAGACAAAGACGCTGATCACCCACGCCCGCACGAGCGCGGCGCGGTTTCTCGGCTACGAGATCATTGTCCAGCACAACGATCGCAAGATCGTCGCGGGCCGCCGAGCGGTCAACGGCGTGATCGCGCTGCGTGTGCCCAAGGACGTGATCAATGCCAAGAGCGCCCCATACATGGCGCGTGGAAAACCCACGCGGCGGCCTGAGCTGCTGAACGATCCCGACTTCGCGATCATCAGCCGCTACGGATCCGAGTATCGGGGCATCGTCCAGTACTACCTGCTCGCCGGCGATGTCTACCGGCTGTACCGGTTGCACTGGGTGATGGCGGTCTCGCTGCTCAAAACCCTGGCCAACAAGTACGACTCGTCGACGACGAAGATGGCCCGCAAGTACGCGGCGACCATCGAGACGCCGCACGGGCCGCGCAAGTGCTTGCAGGTCAGCGTCGAACGCGACGAAGGCAAGCAGCCGTTCGTCGCGAGGTTCGGTGGTATCCCGCTCAAGCGGCAGAAGCGAGCGGTCCTTCGCGACCGCGAGCCGGTCCCGGCGATCGCCCGGCACAAGGAGGTGGTTCGCCGCCTCCTTGCAGGACGATGCGAGATCTGTGGGCAGCAGGAGAAGGTGCAAGTGCACCAGATCCGACGGCTCGCTGACCTCAAGAAGCTCGGACAGCCGCAGCCGCCCGAATGGGTGCGGCAGATGGCAACACGGCGCCGCAAGACGTTGATCGTCTGTGACGCCTGCCACGCCGACATCCACGAACGGCAGCCAACCGTGTTAACGGCATAGTCGCTGGAAAGCCCGGTGAGCTGAAAGGTTCACGCCGGGTTTGGGAGGGGGGCGTCGGAAAAGGACCAGCCACTTGGCACCTCGCCGACGTCCTACCTCAACCGTTCTGATCGGTGATTCCGCTCGCGCCCGCAAGGGATCCTCCTGGGATCACGTGCACCGACTGATCACTACCGCGGACCCTGCGATCAGCACCCGGATCCTGACCGGTCTCTCCTCCGGTGAAGGGCTGATCCACTGCGTCCGCGATCCCGCCGGCCAAGACCCCGGCGCCAGCGACCGGCGGCTGTTGGTGATCGAGCCCGAGTTCGTTAGCGTGCTCAAGAACGTCAGCCGCGAGATCTCCACGCTCTCGCCCACGTTGCGCTCCGCGTGGGACGGCCGCCCGCTGGCGATCCTGACCCGCACCGCCCCAGCGCGCGCCACCGACGCGCACATCGCAGTAATCGGCCACATCACCGCCACCGAACTGCAACATCACATCAACCCGGTCGAACTCGCCAACGGGCTCTTGAACCGCTTCTTGCTGCTCGGCTGCCGCCGCGTGCGATTGCTGCCCGAGGGCGGTGACCCCGACCCGCTCCACGGCACCGGCCTGGACCGCCGTCTCGCGAGCACGCTCGCAGCCGCCCGCAATGCTGGACAGATCCGCCTCTCAGACGACGCCCGCGAGCACTGGCATCACGCCTACCAGCAGCTCGCCGAACCGGCGTCCGGGATCGCCGGCGCGATCAGCGCCCGCGCCGAGGCGCACTCCATCCGCCTCGCGCTCCTCTACGCCCTGCTCGACACCGAGAGCCAGATCGGACCGGCGCACCTGAACGCCGCGCTCGCGCTCTGGGACTACGCCAAACGCTCAGCCACCTGGGCGCTAGAACGCACCAGCGGTGATCCGCTCGCCCGAGCGATCCACATCGCCCTCATCCACGCTCACCCCGGCGGGCTGACCCGCACCCAACTGCGCGACCTGCTGCACCGCAACCCGACCACGATTGCGCTCGACCAAGCGCTCGCCGCGCTCGCCCACGACGCCAAAATCACCAGCACCCGCGTGCTCACCGCCGGTCGTCCCGCCGAACTCTGGACCGCCACCCCGCCGGCGGCCTGACCACGCCGCCCCCTTCCCGGACTTCACTGCGAAAACGCGCCGGACGGCCGGGCTGTCACCGAGCGCAGCGAGGGAAAGGGAGCGAAGCGACCTTGACAGCCCGGACGCCGGCGCTACCACCCTGCAAGTCCGGGAAGGGGGCCGCCCCGCCACCCCCAGACCCTTTCAACGTTTCAACGTTCGCACGTTAGCCCCCAAAGATCGCCACCTCGAGCGGCACCACCATCCTCAAATCCAGCGGCGCTCAACACGCCAACGCCTGAGACGTCTTCCGGCGACGCTCCCACCGCACGAGCTCACCACGCTCAGCGTCAGTCAACTCCAACAGCTGTTTGGGCCGTCCAGTTCTTGCCATGCCACAGCATACCACACTTAAGTAA
>JBKQKK010000130.1:0-5603 GCA_052147535.1 Solirubrobacteraceae bacterium
GTGGATCGGCAGCCGGCGCTCGTCCGGCTTGCGCGACGTCCCGACCACACCCAAACTCAACTCTCGCATACGTGCTCCTTTCTGCCACCGAGATTGCCACCGACCGTGCAATCGTGACGGATCCACCGGAGCGGCAGCCTGCGCTACGAACCGCCAGTCAGCGATGCCGGCTGCTGCCCTAGCGCACACCAGCGACCATCCTGCCGAGACTCTCAAGCAGCTCGACCTCTGCGGATCCTCACAAGCGCGAGTCGGACACCATTCGGACGCTCGAGCGTTGATGATCGGTGGTACGGATCCCGACGCGTCTCGACTCGGCTGGTCTCGCTATTCGCGCAAGGCAGAGTGGCGGGCGGCGGGGGTCGAGATGCTCGTGCTGTAACGCAAGCAGGTCACGACGGCGGCGGGTTGCGTTGCGGCGCTGAGTCGGTCGCTCAAGCGCCTGCGGGTTCCTCGCGCGAGCGTGGCCGTTTGGCGCCGTTGCGGCGATCGGGACGGTCATCGGCGTACAGTGCTACCGGGCAGACTACGGTCCGCGTAGCGGCGAGCCGTGCACCCCGAAGGGGCGCCCGGCACGTTCAGGGTGACGGCGCCGCGGCTGAGCTGGGTAGCGGATCGAGCCGCAGGCAGCGCTCGAGCAGCCCATCCAGCGCGCTGTCGTGGTGGTGGTGGATGAGGTTGACCGCCGGCACGCCGCAGAGTCGATCCACGAGCGCGACCGCGGCGTCGGTGCTAGCAGCGCGGCCCGACACCAGATCGGGTTGGTACTGGAAGGCACTGATGAAGCCGGCGACCGCGTAGGGATCCGACGCGCACAGGACGGTGCAGCGGACGCGGTCGCCGAGCAGTCGCACGGCAACATCGCCGTTGTAGGGCTCAAGCGGCGATGCGCCCGCCTCGGCCACGACGACGTCGGGTTGAGCGCCGGCGAGCTGCGAGAGCAGCTCCAGGAACGCCGCTTCGTAGGTCGCAGCCGCAACCATCGTCGAGGGCAGCCCGACGTCGACGAAGTCGAAGATCGCGTCGGCTCCCGCGTCGCGCATCGACAGGATGTCGCGTATGTGCCCGGCGCCGCTCAGCTTCGCACCCACCACTCGAAGGCCGTGGGCCTTGAGACGGCGCACGACCGACTGCGCCGCGATCGTCTTGCCGCACTCCATCGAGGTGCCGATGATCAACACAACCGGCGCGTCGAGCGCTTCGTCGGACACACGCGGTACGAAATCGCCCATCCCGAGCTTCCGCTCGCGCCAGACGTGGCCGCGGTAGATCACCGTTGTGAACGGCGGCGGCGGCGTCGCGGCAGAGGTGACGCGACCCAATAGACCCGACGGGGTCAGGGTGTGCATCCGCAGATCCTCCCCCACGAACGTCCAGTCGCCGACCAACTCGAGCGTCGCGGCACGGCAGCCCAGAGTACCCACGATGAGGTCGCCGGGGATCACCTCAACCCTGCGCCCGTCGACCGTCTCGATCGCGAACGTTGCGGCCAGCTCCGCGGTCTCGGCCAGCTCCGCCACCACAAAGTCGCCCGTGGCCCACTGCTCACGTGGCAGGGCCACGACCTCGAACGGCCGCTGGGCGAAGTCGGTGTTGCGCGTCAGGCTCGTCAGGAACATGGCGGCGTGAGCAGCAGAAGGGCCAGCAGCGCGGCTCGCTTAGGCATCTGCGACGCGACAACGTACTCGTGCGACGCGTGCGCGCCGTCGCCGACCGAGCCGAGACCGTCGAGCGTCGCGGTGTACTGGCTCGTGATGTTCCCGTCCGAGGTCCCCCCGACCGTTGCCTCGTCGATCTCGATGCCGAGCTCTTGCGCGGCCCTCTGGGCCGCGTGCCAGAGCGCAACATTGCGCTCCGTGCGCTCGAGCGGGGGCAAGCCGAGCTCGCCGGTCACCTCGACGACGACGCCCTCCTGAACCGCGCTCAGCCCGAGGATCGCCTGCTCGACGGCCTCCGCGTCCTCGCCGTGCAGCACGCGCACATCCACCTCCGCGGTGACCTTTGGCGCGATCACGTTTGGTCGCAGTCCACCGTCGATCGTGCCCACGTTCACCGAGATTCCCCGCTCACGGTCGTTCAGCGCGAACAGCCGCTGGATCTGATGGGAGACCTCGAGGATCGCGCTGGCGCCCTTCTCGGGATCGAGGCCCGCGTGGCTCGCGCGCCCGTGAACGGTCACCTTGAAGTACCCGGCTCCCTTGCGCGCGGTCTTCAGCTTGCCCGACGGTCCGAACGAGGGCTCGAGCACGAACGCACGCTCCGCGCCGGCAGCCAACCGGCGAATGTGCGCCCGCGAGTCGTGGCTGCCGGTCTCCTCGTCGCTGTTGACGAACACGACCGGTACAAGCGGCGGGCGCGCGTCGAACTCATGCAGCGCCCGCAGCGCGAACACCATCTGCACGAGCCCGCCCTTCATGTCATAGACACCGGGACCGCGCACGCGGTCGTCATCGGCGACCACCGGCATCTGCTCAAGCGTCCCGACCGGCCACACAGTGTCCATGTGACCGAGCAACAACTGGTATGCGCCCTCGCGATCCCGCGGGCGAGCCTCGAGTTGGCCGCCAGTCCCGCGACCCGGAAGACGCTCCACCTCAAACCCGATCGACCCCAGCTCATCGGCCAGGGTCGCGAACGGCCTCGCCAGAGTCACGGGCTCAAGCGACGGCGACTCCGCCTCGGCGAGCCGCTCAAGCAAGCCGGTCATCTCGAGCTCCCGGCCGCAGAGCCAGTCGAGGATCCCAGCAGCGCTCGTCATAGCCGGAAGTCAGCCGGAAACGGAAACGAGAACGTCTCGCTGATCTCCGCAAAACGCCGCGGGCTCACATACACCAGCAGCGGCATCGCGCTCGTCAGATCCGCGTCATCGACCTCCGAAGCCCGCAGCGCCCGCTCATCGACAGACGCAGCGACGATCTCGCCGACGATCAGGCTGTTCTCGCCAAAACCATCCACCACGCGCTCCAGCACGCACTCAAGCCACAGGTACGCGTCGCGCACCAGCACGCCTTCGACGACACGCGCCGGGATCGTCGCCAGCGCCGCCACCGCAGGCTTGGACCCATCCGGAGCACGACCCGACGCGAGCAGGCTCGACTGCACGAACTGATCCGGCCGCGGGAAACTCACCGTGAACTCCCCCCTCGCCTGCGCGTTGCGCTGAGTCGCGTGCCGCGGGCTGCACACAAAGCAGAAGTAGTTCTGCCAGCCAAGCGGCATCGCCATATGCTTCGGCGCCAAATCGACGGCGCCGTCGACCTCAAGCGTGCCAACAACAACCAGCGGCGCGACCGTGAAGAAGCGGCTCCAGATCGGCGACCGCGTGTCCAGCTCGACGATGCTCGACATACCCCACACAAATACCATCCGACCCAGCCGCCCGTATCCGTGGCAATCCGCAGCGTCAACCGGATTACACCGGGATCTTGCAAACACTTTCAATGATCGCGCGATGAGGCGATCAACCAAGCAAGCTTCCGGGTGGTCGGACGGCCCGCGTCATCAGGTGATCGAGCTGCCCGACACGATCGTGATCACGACCGAGCAGAAGCTGTTGAAGGTCACGTGCCCAGCCGACGTCGCGCCAGACGGTCCATCCGTTGCGCGCGATACTGCCGGGCCGCCGCGGCGAGGGGGTATGACGACGTCGACCTCACGTAAGACGCCAAGCGCTTGTCGAATCGAGCGACGAACGACCGTCCGCCGGCACCGATCGGCGTGATCCCTTTCCAACGAATCCGATCGTCCGCGGTTGCCGCGGTTGGTGGCCCAGCGCGATACCCGCGGACGAGACAAGCACAGGCTCGAAGCCCATCGCCAAAAACCGCCTACCCGTCTGCGTTCTCCCAAGAAAGCCACTTGTCCCGGATTGGCCGAATCTACGGCCAGAGCCAAACGGAGCCTCCAAGAAGCATTTTCATGCCGCGACGAGCGCCGCTGAGACGGCGGCGCGGCGGAAGTCCACCTCGGCGCCGACCGGCCCATCGGAGCGCTAGCTGCTACCCCGTTCGGCAGCAAGCACAATACGCAAAAGCAGCGGTCTCGGCTCGGCCCTTCGACACCGCCGCAATGCGCCTAAGCGGTGGTCGCCCAAGCGCTTGCTGATCGCCCGAGAAGCGCAGCCGAGCAAGCACCCGCACTGGTACGTCCTCGTCGAGGTGGGCTCCCCCATGCCAGAACGCGACTGCCGGCGGCGCGGCCGGCGCGCGATCGCATTTCTCGATAGCGATCGTCCGGGCGGGCCAGACGCCGACGATGCCTATCGCATCAAGGCGAGAGCGGCGCTGCCGACGGCCGACTTCTCCGCCGCCCAATCTCGAGTGTTCGGCTGCCGGCGACCCGCGATCGCTTTTGTTGTCCTGCCGCCTCTCGGCGCGCCATCGCAATGGCGACGTTGCAATAGCGGTCGACCAAGCTCCCGAGCCGCCCAGAGAGGCCTCGGCGCTGGAGCCGCCGAACGACGTTGCATATGCAACCCGTCGAATCTGCACAGCACGGCGGGCGCCCTGCTTACGGCGACGAGCGCGTCTCGGACGAGGCCGACCCGCACGATTGTGTTCGTCACGCACGCGCGTGTCCGGCTGATTTGCGCGTGGTGGAGTTCAGCGGCTTCAGCGAGGTGGCGAGCGCGCCGCTGCTTCTGATTTCGGGAGCCTGAGGGGGTCGAGACGCGCGACGAGGACGCTGCGGCATGTCCGCGGCGCTCTGCCCGGCCGGCTCTTGGGCGGATCAAGCTGGCACGGGGGCTCGGTTGCTCGAGTCCATGCACTCGTCAGCCCGCCTGCGAGACCGCGGGCATACTGAGCCGATGGACGGTGTCGCCGCAGACCTGCTCGGTGAGCTCGTCGGTCGCGGCGGCGTGTGTGCGCTGTCGGGCGCCGGCCTGTCGACCGAGTCGGGAATCCCGGACTATCGCGGTCCGAGCGGCGCACTCCGGGCCCGCCTGCCGATGACGATCGCCGAGTTCCGCGGCTCGCCGACCGCCCGTCAGCGCTACTGGGCCCGCGCTCATATCGGCTGGCGGCGAATCACAGCCGCGCAGCCCAACGCCGGGCACCAAGCCGTGGGCGCGCTGCAGCAGGCGGGCGTGCTGCGCGCGATCATCACCCAGAACGTCGACGGGTTGCATCAGGCCGCCGGCGCCCGAGACGTCGTCGAGCTGCACGGCACGCTTGACCGTGTCGTGTGCGTGGAGTGCGGCGCGCGCAGCACCCGGGAGGCGCTTGATGAGCGGCTGCGTGCCGCCAACCCCGATCTGGACTGCGATGAGGTCGCCATCAGCAATCCCGACGGGGACGTCGAGCTCGCCGACGAGCAGGTGGCGCGGTTCCGGTTGGTCGGCTGCGAGTGCTGCGGGGCCGATCTGCTCAAGCCCGACGTCGTGTTCTTCGGCGAGAACGTACCCCGACCCCGGGTGCAGCGGTGCTTCGAGATCCTCGACGGCTCCGCCTGTCTGCTCGTGCTCGGGTCCTCGCTAACGGTGATGTCAGGGCTGCGGTTCGTGCACCGGGCCCGACAGCAGCGGATCCCGGTCGCGATCGTCAACCGGGGCGCGACCCGGGGGGACCCGCTCGCCGACATCAAGATCGACGCCGCGCTCGGCG
>JBKQKK010000131.1:0-42428 GCA_052147535.1 Solirubrobacteraceae bacterium
ACCGGGTTCAGGTCGTGGCCGGCGAACCCGTGCACGGTCGATGCGCGAGCGCCGCGTGCAAGCGATCGCCGCCGGGCGCGCGAGCACCGAGTGCGCGCTGGCCGGAGGAGCCTGAAGCGAGTGCGTAGGGCGGGCCTCGCGTCCGGGTAGGATTCGCGGCTCCGACCGCGCGGAGCTTCTCGTGACAGTTGCAGAACACGCCCATGAGCTGGGGCCGTTGTCGTCGCCGAGACCGGCGCTCGAGTTGGAGTTCCGCAACGTCAGCAAGCGCTACCCGCGAGCCCGCGCGGCGGCGATCGACGATCTCAGCCTGACCGTCGGGGCCGGCGAGGTCTGCGTGCTGGTCGGGCCGTCGGGTTCCGGCAAGACCACCGCGATGCGCCTGATCAACCGCCTGATCCCGCTGAGCGGCGGCGACATCCTGCTGGGCGGCGCCAGCGTGCTCACGCGCGAGCCGACCGAACTACGGCGCGAGATCGGCTACGTGATCCAGCAGACCGGGCTGTTTCCGCACCAGACCGTGAGGGAGAACATCGCCACCGTACCCAAGCTGCTCGGCTGGAACAGCGCGCGCATCGCTGAGCGTGTCGACGAGCTGCTCGCGCTCGTTGGGATGGACCCCGGCGAGGTCGGCTCACGCTATCCGGCGCAGCTGTCCGGCGGGCAACGTCAGCGGGTCGGCGTGGCACGCGCGCTGGCCGCCGATCCTCCGTTGATGTTGATGGACGAGCCGTTCGGCGCAGTCGACCCGATCAACCGCGCGCGCCTGCAGGATGAGTTCCTGCGCCTCCAGGCGCAGGTGCGCAAGACGGTCGTGTTCGTCACGCATGACATCGACGAAGCGATCAAGATGGGCGACCGGATCGCGATCCTGCGCGAGGGCGGGCATCTTGCTCAGTATGCGCCGCCGGCGCAGTTGTTGACCAATCCGGCTGACGAGTTCGTCGCGCAGTTCGTCGGCGCCGATCGGGCGTTGAAGCGCCTCGGCCTGTCGACGCTCGCCGACGTGCAACTGCTCGCGCCCAACGGGAATCGGCCGACCGCCAACCGGGTGCTGCTGAGCACGTCGGTGCGCGATGCGCTCTCGGCCCTGCTCGCGGCCGGTGGCAGCACCCTTACGGTGCTCGACGACCGCGACCAGGTCGTGGGGCTCGCCACACTCGAGCTGCTCGGAGGCCTGCTCGCGAACGGAGCCCTCCGGGATCCTGGTGAACGCGACGCCCCAGCGCCGAACACCCCACGGCCGGACGCCCCTGCGGCACCGGCAACGAGCCAGGCGCCGTGAACTTGATCCTCGCCGCCAGCGGCCCGGTGATCCCGACCTTCGGCGGCAGCACGAAGTCGTTCGCCTGCGAGCGCGCCAACCGGCTGTTCTGTTGGAACTGGGTTTCGCAGAACTGGAGCAGCGTCCTGTGGCCGGCGCTGCGCCAGCACGTCGTGCTCACCCTGATCGCGGTCTCGATCGGGTTTGTGATCGCGACCGCGCTCGCGCTGCTTGCCTACCGCCACCGCTGGGCGGAGCGACCCGTGATCATCGTCACCGCCATCTTCTACACGATCCCGTCGCTGGCGATGTTCGAGTTGCTCGAGCCGCTCCCGGGCTTTGGCCTGAGCCGCACCACGGCCGAGGTGGCACTCATCTCCTACACGCTGTTGATCCTGTTCCGCAACACGCTGACCGGTCTGCGTGCCGTCCCAGCCGATGTTCGTGACGCCGCGGCCGGCATGGGCATGAGCCCGCGCGAGATCCTGCTGGCAGTCGACTTGCCGCTGGCGCTGCCCGCGATCATCGCGGGACTGAGGATCGCAACCGTCACCGTGATCGCGCTCGCGACAATCGCGGCGCTGGTCGACGACCAGGGTCTCGGCGTGCCGATCCTGACGGCGATCTCCAACGACGTGTTCAAGACCGAGCTGATCGCAGCCGGGGCGATGGCGGTGACGCTGGCGCTCGCCGCCGACGCGTTGCTCGTCGGCGCGCAGCGGCTGCTGACGCCGTGGACGCGGGCGCGGGCGTCATCGTAGGCACGCTCGAGGCGCAAGAGACAAAGCTCGCAAATGAACAACTTCCTACAAGCGTTCCAGTTCATCGGGCGCGACGGGCAGATCCCCGGCGCGCCACCGCTGCCGTCCCTGCTCGATCTGTCGCTGGAGACGCTCGAGATCGCCGCGCTGGCGATGGCGATCGCGCTCGTGATCGCGATCCCGATCGGATTGTGGCTTGGTCACATCCATCGCGGATCGTTCGTCGCGATCAACCTCGGCAACGTCTGGCGCGCGCTCCCGAGCCTGGCCGTGCTCGCGATCGGAGTCGCGTTCCTCGGCATCGGTCTCAGCAACGTGCTGCTCGCACTGGTCGTGCTCGCGGCGCCTCCGATCATCACCAACGCGTATGTCGCGATCGACCAGGTCGACCCGGATCTGGTTGACGCCGCGCGTGGCATGGGCATGACGGGCTGGCAGATCCTACGGAAAGTCGAGCTGCCGCTGGCGGTCCCACTCGTCATGGCCGGGGTCCGCACTGCCGCGCTGTTCGTGGTTTCGACGACGACGATCAGCGCGCTCACCGGCTATAGCGGCAGCCTCGGGGACATCATCAACAACGAGACCAGTTACCACCTGCCCGGCGTGCTCGGTGCCGCGATCTGCATCGCTGCGCTCGCACTCGTCGTGGAGGCTGCGCTCGCCGGTGTGCAGCGCGCACTGACTCCGCGCGGGCTGAAGCTCGCCGAGCAGCAGGCGCTCGGTCCATCGCTCGCACCGCTCGTCAGCGAGCGCAGCTGAGCGCAACGCCCTGATCCATGAACAACAACAGGAGACACCATGCATAGAAGTCGATTGACGGGCGGCCTCGCTGTGGCCGCAGCCGTTGTGCTGGCCAGCCTGCTGGCGGCGTGCGGTAGCTCGTCGTCGTCGAGCGTAAGCTCGAGCAGCAGCTCCGCCAGCAGCAGCGCCAGCAGCTCCGCCAGCAGCACGACGAGCGGCGCGGCGCTACCGGGAGCCGGCAAGCCGACCGTAATCCTGGGCGACAAGAACTTCACCGAGGAGTACATCCTCGGGTCGCTCTACCAGGAGGCGCTGCAGGCGAAGGGCTTCAAAGTCGTGCCGAAGGGCAACATCGGCTCATCGGAGCTGATCTACAAGGCGCTGACCTCGGGCCAGATCGAGATGTACCCCGAGTACACGGGCACGCTGCTGACGGCGATCGCCGACATCCTGGCGCCGCCGCACAGCGCCGAGCAGGCGTACCTGGAGGCAAAGACCTGGCTGCAGAAGCGCGGATACACCCTGCTGGCGCAAACGCCGTACGCCAATTCCGACGCAATCGGAACCACCGTTGCCTACGCGAAGGCACACCACCTGACGACGATCGCCAACCTGGCGCCGCTCGCCAAGAGCGTGACCATGGGCGGTCTGCCCGAATTCCAGACACGGGCCCAGGGCCTCGTGGGACTCGAGAAGGATTACGGGATCCATCCAACGTTCGTGCCGATCGCGAGCGGGCTGTTCTACAACGCGCTCAACTCCGGTCAGGTGGACGTGTCCGACGTTTTCACCACGGATCCCGAGCTGCAGAGCGGCAAGTACGTCGTGCTCAGCGACCCCAAGCACGAGTTCGGCTTCCAGAACGTGGCGCCGATCATCAAGCAGAGCGTGCTGAGCGCCGAAGGGCCGGCGTTCGCGCAGACGATCAACGCGGTCAGCGCGCTGCTGACCACGAAGGCGATCATCGCGATGAACGCCGCGGTCGCGCTCGACAAGCAATCGCCGACGACGGTCGCCGGCGCCTTCCTGAAGGCGAACGGGCTGCTGTAGCGCTCGCAACCCCGAAGTCGCTGGCCGCCCGCGGGCGGCCAGCGATCGTTCACGTCGGGCCGTCGGTCGGCGCGAAGGACCGCAACGACGCGCGAGCCACACTCAGGAATCCGCTAGCAGCTTTGGGCGTCCGTCAGTACGCGGCCTCGAGCGGCTGGCCGGCGATCTGGCCGCCGGCGCAATCCTCGCATCGCACCACGCGCCGTGGGTTGCGAATCCCTGCAAGGCCGAGCAGTCCGCCGAGTGCCACCAGTGCCGCGGAGATGCCGATTCCAACGTGAAACGCGTGAACCGACGCCGATTGAACCGCCAGTGAAGCGCCGGCACCGGCCCGTGACGGATCGACGCGGGCTAGCGTCTGACCGCGAGCCTGGGCGACGGCCGTACGAGCCGCTGGAGAAAGCGTCACAGAAGCGAGGCGCTGATCAAGCGTGGAACTGAACTGAGCGGAGATGATCGCGCCGACCGCTGCAATCGCGAGCAGGCCGCCGACGCGGGCAATCGCGTTGTTCACCCCCGAGGCGATCCCCGCGTTTGATTTATCGGCGTCGGAGAGCACCGCGGCGGTAAGCGGCGCGACGGTGCATGCGAGCCCGACCGAGAACAGCAGCAGCGCAGGCAGCAGCTCGGTGAAGTAGCGCACGTGGGCGTCGAGGCGGAGCATCAGCGCCAGGCCGGCGGCGGCGGCGAGCGGTCCGAGACCCATGAACAGTCGCGGACCGAACCGATCCGCAAGCCGCCCCATCCGCTTTGAGAGCGCGAACATGACGAGTGTCGACGGCATCAATGCGAAGCCAGCCTGCAACGCGCGGTAGCCGGCCACCTCTTGGAGGAACAGCACGAGCAAGAAGAACGTGACGCCCAGCCCCCCGTAGATCGCGAGCGTCTGCATGTTCCCGACTGCAAAGTTGCGCTGCTTGAACAGGCCCAGCGGCAGCATCGGCGTCGGCGTGCGGCACTCGTGCAGCAGGAACACAACCAGCAGCGCGGGGCCTGCCAGCCCCGGAACCCACACCTGAGGGCTGCTCCAACCGGCCACCGGCTGGCGGATCAGCGCCAGCACCGGCCCGGCCAGCCCAAAGAAGGTGAGCGCAGCACCAAGCCAATCCACCCGAGCGCGCGCAGCGCCTTGCGGGCGCGCGGGGACCGCAAGCGAGACAAGCACCAGCGTGATTACAACGAACGGTATGTTCACCGCGAAGATCAGCCGCCACGAGACCGTATCCACGAGGTAGCCGCCTGCAAGCGGACCAATGACCGTGGCGATTGCAGCCCAGGCCGTCCAAGAGCCGATCGCCGCGCCTCGCTCGTCGCCCGGGAACGCCGCCACGATCACCGCCAAGGCGCTCGGAGTCAGCAACGCCCCGAACGCGCCCTGCAGGGCGCGGCAGGTGATCAGGGCAGCGATGCTCGGAGCGATCGCGCACAGCAACGAGACGAACCCGAAGCCCGCGACGCCGGTCGAGAACACCCGCCGCTCACCGAACACGTCGCCCAACGAGCCACCGACCAGGATCAGCGAGCCCAGCGACAGCAGGTACGCGTTGGACACCCACTGCTGGCCCGCCAGCCCGCCTCCGAGATCGCTGCGGATCGCGGGCAGCGCGACATTGACGGCAGTGGCATCCAGTCCCGCGACGAACGACCCCATGATCGCCGCGACCAGCGCGAGCCGCTTGCGGCGATCAGGATTCGCCTCCTCCGTCGTCGTGATCGGGGCGCGGTCGATGACTCAGATAATCCCAGCTGTGAACCGCTGGTGAACCGGGTCACGAGCTGTTGTGAGCACGGGCGACTGTCGAGTACCGTTGGCTGGATGCTGGAGACGCGTCACCAGTTCCACGAGGATCTGAAACAGCTCGAGTACCAGACCTTGGGCGGTCTGGAGATGGTGATCGGGGCCCTGGACCGCGCGCTGGCATCGATCATCCACCAGGACCTCGAGCTGGCGGGAAACGTGGTCTCCGGGGATCACCGAATCGACAGGCGCTATCTCGAAGTCCACCAGGGCCTGCTGTTGTTGCTCGCGCGCCAGGCGCCCGTAGCGGGGGACCTGCGGATCGTCGCGGCGCTGCTGCACATCATCCGCTGCATCGAGCGGATGGGCGACCAGTGCGTGAACATCGCCAAGCTCGTGCGGCTGTGGACCGATCAGCAGCCAACGGACGGTGACATCCTCGCGTTGACCGAGCGAATGGGTCGGCTTACGCGCGCATTGGTGACCCAAGCTCACGAGTCGTTCCAGACGCGGAACTTATCGCTCGCTCGAGAGCTCGTTTCGGAGCACACGGATGTCAGTCGGCTCAACCGAGCGATCTTCAACCGCGCGGTCGAGGTCGGCGACGATCTCGAGTTACGCGAGTGGGCGATGTTCATGATCCTCGTCGCCCGCGCGATCGAGCGGATCGCCGACAACACCGTCGACATCGCCGAGCAGTCCGTGTTCATCGTCACCGGGCTGTTCCGCGAGTTCGCCGAATAATCGCAAATCCAGCTATGACAGGACAGCCCGGGGGTCGAGGAGATGTTGGTCGCGACGCCTACCTCACGGCGTTCACCGACTGGCTGGCGTGTGCGTGCGCCGGCGCGAGCGAGCGCGCAGCGACGGCGATGCGCGCCGGCGGCGACGACCTGTTGGCGGACGTGGCGTTTGCCGCAACCGCCGGCCATGTCCTTGACTTCGATGACACCTTCTCAGCGGGGGTCGCGCATGTGAGCGCCGCCACGGCGCCCGCGGCGCTCGTGCTGGCGGCACATCTCGGCCTGCCGCTGCGAAACGCGCTGGATGCCTATGCGGACGGCTTCGAGGCGATGGCGGCCGTTGCCGAGGCGAGCCATCCGATGTTGTACGACGCCGGCTGGCACCCAACCACGGTATGCGGCCCGGTCGGCGCGGCGGTGGCGGCCTCACGCCTGCTCGAGCTGCCGGCAGCACAGCGTGAGAACGCGATCGCCGTCGCGCTGCTGCGCGCTGGCGGCACACGCGGCGCGTTTGGGTCCGACGGCAAGTCGATCCAGGTTGGGCTCGCAGCCGCAGCCGGCGTGCAAGCCGCGCTGCTGGCGCGCGCCGGGGCGATCGTGGATCCGCGCGCGATTCACGGCCCGCTTGGATTTGAGGGCGTGCTGGGCGCCCGCTGGGCGCAACCGAGCGAGGTGGATGCGCGCCACGGCGACTGCTTGCACGCGATCGACGGCAACTGGATCAAGCTGTATCCGAGCTGCCTCGGCACGCATTCCCCGATCGAGGCCGCAGCCGAGCTTCGCACGAGTGGCTACCACCTTGACTGCGACCAACTCAACGTCAGCGTGCACCCGCTCTCCCGACAAGCTGCGTACCTCGACACGGTCTCTGATGGCATGTCGGCGAAGTTCTCGATCCCCTACTGCGTCGCGCACACGTTCATCCACGGGGCTCCGCGCGTGCGCGACTTCGGCTCACTCGATACCGCTGCGCGTGATCGTTCACGGCTGGTGAGCGTGACCGTCGACAGATCCCTCCCGGAATTCGGAGCCGTGCTGACGGTGCAGGGGCGTGAGCTCGCACGCGTACGCTGCCCCCGCGGAGCGCCCGATCGGCCGATCGCCGCGGCCGACCTGGCGGCCAAAGTCGCAGACCTCTGCGGCGATCGCCTGCACGGCATCCTCGAGAACCTGGGCGCACCCGCCGCGAATGCTCTGCTCGCGGCCGGTCTGCGTCGCGCTCGGGTGCAGGCCACAGGGATATAGGGCCGTGGCGGAGCCGACAGGCGACCGACCGACAATGCGGCGGCGGATCGCTGCGCGCGTGCGGCGTGAGCGACTGCTCGAGCAAACCGGGAGCGAGCCCGATCCGCGTTTCACGTTCGCCAACGAACGGACCTTCCTAGCCTGGAATCGGACGGCGCTTGCGCTGATCGCTGCCGGCCTTGCGGCGGCACAGTTCTTGCATTTCAACCTGCACGGCCTCAGGCTGATCATCGCCGTGCCATTGATCGTGCTCGGCGCCGCGCTCGCGTTCGCCAGCTACCGGCACTGGGAGGACAGCGAGCGCGCGATGCGCCTGCGCCAGCCGCTGCGCTACTCGTGGATGCCCGTCGTGCTCAGCGGCGGGATCGTGGTGATCGCATTGCTCGGCGCGATCCTGGCGATCATCGACCGGCTGGTCCGTTGAGCTCGAGCAGCCCTCCGGCCCGACCCGGCGATCCCTCCTGGCCAGGTCTCGAGCGCGATGATCCCGGCCTATCGCGCGACCGCACGGCGCTGGCGTGGACGCGGTCGGCGCTGAACATCGCCGCCAGCGGCACGCTGATCGCGCGCGCCGGCTTCGCGGCGCGCCTCGATGCGGTGGGCCTCGCGAGTGCGATCGCGATGGCGACGATGGCTCTGCTCACATGGCGCCACGGGCAGACGATCAACCGTGATCGCAGGCGCGCCGGCACGTTGCCAAGTCAGCAGCCGTGGGCACTTGGCTTGCTAACGGCGGCCACGCTGCTTACCGCTGCGGTCGCGATCGTCGTGACGATCGCGATCTGAGCGACGCGCAGGACGCCCGGCAGACCGGCGAGACCACGTGCCCCGGCAGCCTGCGCACAGGGAACACCTAGGCGGCGGCGAACTACAAGGGAATGGGGACGCAATCGCCAGGCGATCGGGTCGAGCGGTGGTTGGACAAGCGCATGGAGCGCAAGGGTTTGCGTCCGCGCGACGCCGCCTATCTGATCGGGACTCTCTGGGCGATCGCGGTGGTCGTGTTCGGCGTTGTCGAACGGCTGGTCGACCCGAAGACGTTCCACAGCGTCTGGCTGGGCATGTGGTGGGCGGTCGAAACGGTGACGACGGTCGGCTACGGTGACATCGTTCCCGACCAAACCGTCGGCAAGATCATGGCGTGCTTCCTGATGCTTGGTGGTCTGTCTCTGATCTCGGTGGTCACCGCGGCCATCACCAGCGGCTTCGTGGCTCGCGCGGAGGCCCTGCGGCGAGCCGCCGGCGAGGATCCCGTCGTACAAAAGCTCGATCAGCTGGCCCTCCAACTCCACTCGATCAAAGCCGAGATCGATCACCTTCGGCCACCGACTGACGGCGAGGATCCCTCGTGAACGGCAACCGTCGCAGCCAAAACTTCGGGCTCGGGGCCCTACCGGAGGGGGGAGCGCTGCTCGAGAGTCGATCGCAGTTGCGACGGCAGCGAGGTGGCATCGAGCTCGGCTCCGTACGGTCCCGCGCCGCTCACGCACCTCGCGCCGCAGTGCGCCGCGAGCTCGAGCGTGGCCTCCACGCTGAGTCCCGCCGCCAATCCGAAGGTGAGGCCCGCGGCGAAAGTGTCGCCGGCACCGTAAGTGTCCACGCGCGGACCGGGCAGAGCGGCCGCCCGCCAAGTGCCCGCGCGCCCCTCGGCGTCGGTGTAGCTGCCGCCCTCGACGCCCGCGGTTGAAACCACCAGCTCAGGCCGCGGCTGGAGATCGCCAGGCCTGTATCGCTCGCTCGGGTCGGTGGCACTGTGAACCAGCGCATCGAGCTGCACTCCGGACGCGGCGAGCGCGGCGCCGACCCGTGGCGTGGCCACGAGCAGCCGCGCCCGGCGGGCGGCACGTAGCGCGCGCGGGTCTCCGGCGGTCGCATATACGGCGTCGTAGGAAGCGAGCTCGTCCCATCGCAGCGGATCGGCGCCTGAGGGCCCCACGCGTTCCCCGATCACCGTGATCGTGCGCTCACCACCGTCGTCCAGAAAAGTAATTGTGCGACGCTGCGGCTCTGGCCGCCACACGGCTTCCACGCGCACGCCGTGACGCTCGAGTTCCTCCGCAGACCGGCGCCCGAGCTCGTCGTCCCCCAGCGCCGTATAGAACGTTGCGCGGCCGACGAGCCGTGCGAGCTGCACAGCGGCCACTGCTCCGCCTCCTGCCGGCTCGGCGAAGCCACGCCGCGCGTGCACGATCTCGCCCGTCACCGGCACGTGCCCGACGCACAGGAACTCCACCCACTCGACATGCCCGACGACAGCGACCGACAGGCCCGCAGTCACGCTCGACCTCGCGTGGGCCGCATGCCTGATGTTCGCCAGGTGAGCTTGTTGAGCATTGGGGATTGCACTTGACAGCGCCTCAGGACCGCGCGGCACTGCAAATCGCAGCCGGGGCGGACGCCGGACGCCGGACCACTGTACTGGCGCAGACCCATTGTATTGTCTCTGTCTCAGCGCGATCGAGTCGCACGGCGCGCGATCGCCCGTTGTGGGTCAGAGACCGCGCATCAGTTGTGCCACCAGCCCGACATCCCACCCGCGTCACCCCAGCCGGCCGCGCCCCCTCCTTCCCCGTCGCCCGCGGAGCCCTCAACCACAAGCAACCAGCGGCGCGCGGCCGCGCTCTGGTCTCGCGTTCGGTCGCTGGTGCGGGCGATCGAGGAGAACGACGATGCCGCGATCGAGGAGGCGATCGTCCGGCTGAGCCGCTCGCGACGTTGGCTAGCGCCGCTCGCCTTCGCCGTTGGTGCGGTCGCGCTGCTGTTTGACGGGCTGAGGCTGCTCGTATCGAACTGGCGCCTGACGCTGGTCCAGGTGATCCCGGCGATGTGGATCTGGCTGGCGATGTTCGATCTGAAAGTCCACGTGCTGCACGGGAAGTCCCACCACGTCGTGCGCGGACCGCTGCTGGTTGGAATCGTGCTGGTGATCATGGCGATCACGATGGCCAGCTTCTTCTTGAATGCGGTGTTCGCGTTTGCGATCGCGGGGCCCGGTAAGCCCGAGATCCGCCCCGCAGTCAAAGAGGCACGGCGTCACCTGGCACAGATCATGGCTTCGGGAGCCGTGGTCGGCCTGGCGCTGGCGTTTGCGACGGCCGTGGTGACCCGCTATGGATCGCCCTGGTTCGCGCTTTCGCTGGGGATCGTGATCGGCGTGATGATGGTCTGTTATGTGGCGGTGCCCGCGCGGCTGATCGGGGTCAAGCCGACGCAATCCAGGCGCGACAAGCTCTGGGTGACAGCGGTGGGAGGCGCGCTGAGCACGATGGTCTGCACGCCCCCGTACGCGCTCGGACGCGTCGGCGTGCTGATGCTCGGATCGAAGGCTCTGCTGATCCCGGGAATCATTTTTATCGCGGTCGGCGTGACGCTGCAAGCCGGCGCGACCGGAGCGGTCAGGGCGATCAAGATGAGCGCCAAGCTCACCGTCGGGCGGACTGCCGGCGATAGCACGGCTCCGCCGTCCTGAGCAAAGCGTAGGCTCCGACACTACGGAACATCCAGCAAACCGGCCAGAGCGGACGTCCGGCGGATCGCACGATCCAGGAATCACGCGGTGGCACCTGCCTACCAGCGAGCAAACAGAACAAAAGGAGACACCGATGGCAGCTCAACCTGACGAAACGCCGCTTCTGAAGCTTCTCGCGCAGATGACCGCAGCGTCGCTCGAAGCGACCAGCCTCGACGATGAGCAGCTGATGCTCGTGCGGATCGCCGCGCTCGCCTCGGTCGACGCGCCAACTGCGTCCTACCTGCTGAACCTCGGCGCCGCGAGCGATAGTGGCGTCAGCGTCGAGCAGATCCAGGGCGTCCTTGCGGGCGTCGCTCCGATCGTCGGCACGGCCCGCGTGATCTCGGCAGCCGGGAGGCTGACAGACGCACTCGGTGTAGCGATCGAGCTTTCCGATCTCGGCGAGGAGTAGCAGCCGGACCGCACACGCCGGCTCCCAACCCGCCCGGGCCCGCGACACGCCGAGGTCCGCGGGCCCGCCCAGGTCCGCGGGCCCGCCCAGGTCCGCGGACACGCCCAGGACCGCGACGGATAGACCGATCGTCCAGATACGCATGATTCGGTCAAGCTCGCGGCCCTAGGCGCCGATGTTGCGAGTACTCGGATGAATTTGACGACCCCGCGATCCCGCCGGGCGCTGTTCGTCGCGCTTGTGGTGTCGCTGGCGATGGCGATCACGGCCGGGGCTGCACGCGCGGATGACCTGCTTGTGCTCCAAGGCGACAGCGAGACGTTATCGGGCAGCCTCCAATACGGCCTTGTTTACATCGACGGCGATCTGCGACTCGCGGGGGATACGTCGATCAGCGCCAACTCGATCTACATCGGCCCCGATGCCTCGCTGATCTCGTGCTTCGCTGTCGGTACCGGCGACAACGGCTGCACCGCGGGACGCTCGCTGTCGCTGCAAGCCGACGGCACGCTTACGATCGCCACCGGGATCGACCTCACAGCCGGTAGCGGCAGCTCGAGACCCGGCGGCAACCTCTCGCTAACGGGTAACCCGGTCACCGTCGCCGGCGATGTCACGACTGCCGGCTCGGGCGGAGCCCAGTCAGGTCAGGTTTCGATCTCCTCGACGGGAGCGCTAGCCGTCGGCGCGATCTACTCACCGGGAGCGGCGGTCTCCCTGACCGCGAGCTCGTCGATCGTTGTCGGAGGCGACATCAACACCTCAGGCGACAGCAGCGTGTTCGCGGCCGATCCGACGCGAGTCCAGTCGGCGGGCCCGGTGACGATCAACTCGAGTGGCGGCGACGTACGGATCGACGGTTCCGTCTATGCCCAGGGCCTCGACGCTCCGAGCGCCGGCACGCTCGGCGGCGGTAACGCCGCACCGGTCTCGATCACCGGCTCCAACGTGCAAACAGGCGCGATCTATGCGACCGGAGGTGGCAGCGCCGCGTCGGTACCGGGAAGCTCCGAGCCGATCACGATCAATGCGCGCGGCGCGCTGCAGGCGCTGGGTGAGCTCGACGCGTCCGGACAGGATGGCGCGTCGGGTAGCGCGACTCCCGGCATGCAGATCAGCCTGACCGCGGCCGGCCCGCTCACGCTCGGCGGCGACCTCTACGCGGGCGGCGGGCAAAGCGCCGAGGGGGGAACGGTCGACCTCAGTGGCTCCACGGTCACGACCGACCAGCTGTGGGCGACCGGCGGCGACGGCTCGAACGCCACGCCCTCGAGCCCCGGCGGCGTGGGCGGCGCGATCCGCGTGACGGCGCCGGACGGCGCTCTGCTTGGCTCGCTGTTCGCCTACGGCGGCAGCTCCGAAGGCGGCGCCGCACCCGGTAGCGGCGGCTCGATCGACGTCACCGGCGCGAGCGGCTCGATCGCCGTGGGAAGCGTGCAGACGCAGGGCGGCTATACGGACGACGGCCCGGGCGCCAGCGGCGGGCCGATCACGCTCGAGGCGAGCGACGACCTGAGCGTCGGCAGCACGCTGAACGCCAGCGGATCTGATGCCGGCGGTTCGTTCAGCCCGCCGCCCAGTGGCGGTGACGGCGGCAGCGTCGCGCTCCGCGCTGGCACGGGCACGCTGAGCCTGGACGGCAACGCGCTCGCCGAGGGCGGATCGGGCGCCAATCCGGGCACAAGCTACGGCCTTGGCGGCAGTGGCGGCAGCGGCGGGCAGATCGACGTCGTTGCGCAGGCGGTCGGCGCGCTCGCGTCGCTTTCATCGCGGGGCGGCGACGGCGGCGACTACGGCGCGATGCAGGGCGCCGGCGGCCCGGGAGGGGCGATCTACGCGTTCACCAGCGCGCCGATCTTCAACGCCCATCAGCTGGTCGACAGCGACGGGGGCGACGGCAACCCGACCGGCGTGGGCGGCCACCAGAGTCAGGACCTCCCCCCTACCGCGCTCGTGATCGATCCTTCGACCGGCGTCCTGGGCTTCACCTCGCAGAGCCCTGACGCCCAGCTCTACCGCGTGATGATGAGCGTCGCCGGCGCACCGTCCGTGACGGCACTCGAGTCTGCCTCGAGCTCGGGGCTGACAACGGACACGCCGCTCTGCGAGCCGGTCACGTTGACGGTGGTCGCTCTCAACAACACCGTCGACTGGACGTCGGATCCGTCACCGCCATTCGCCTACACGCGCCAGCCGTCCACGAGCCAGAGGTGCTCCGACGCCCCGCGGGTTACGGGCGCCACGCTGACGCGCAGGTCGTTGCGCCAGCTGCGCCGCGCGCGCTGGTTCGCGGCCGTGCCGATCGAGTCGAGCGGGATCGGCGCCCTCCAGGCGACGCTCACCAAAATCGCGCGCAAGCCCGGCAAGGGCAAGACCAAGGCCCGCAGCACGTCCCTGCCGCTCGTTCCCACAGAGCTCGCCAGCCCCGGCCAACACACAGTGCGTTTCCTCCTGCCGCTCACGGCACGGTCACCGGGCAGCTACCGCCTACAGCTGACGACGACCTCGCCCGACGGCAAGGACCGCGTTTCGACCGGTCTGACATTGGAGATCGTGCCATGAGGCTTACGCGCTTGGCGGCCGACGCTCGTGCCATCAGGATTGCGCGCTTGGCGGCTGCCACCGTGCTGGCGCTGGCAGCCGCCTCGCCGGCCACGGCCTGCATGACGGTCGGTGTCTACCAGGACAATCCGGCGACGTCGCTGCCGGCGCTGAGCCGGAGCACCGGTCCGGGCATCACCGCGATCTCCACCTACCTAACCGCCGGCCAACCGCTCGCTCAGTCCCTGATCGAGCTCGCCAACAGCAACCACGCGAGCCTGGTCGTCAGCTGGGACCCGGATCGTGGAGTCGACGGCGCCGTGCAGCCTCGATATCGCCTCGCCGACGTCGCCAGCGGGCGCTACGACGAGTCGCTGCGCGCGCTCGTAGCGCAGCTCCAGACCGTCCGCAAGGGCGCCGTCCTGCGGCCGATGCCGGAGATGAACACACCCTGGTACGCCTGGTCGGGAACCGCCAACGGCAACACGCCGAAACAGTATGTGGCGGCCTGGAGACGTGTGCGAAGCGCGGTGCGCTCGGCCCCCGGGGGCAGCAGGATCAAGCTGCTGTGGGCTCCCTACGCACAGAGCATTCCCGACACGAGAGCCAACCGGCTGCAGGCCTACTTCCCCGGCGCTTCACAGGTCGACCTGGTCGGCGTGAGCGGTTACAACTTCGGCGCGCAGCCACCGCTCACGTGGAGCGAGCCCGGTGACCTGTTCGCGGCCGCCTACGCGCAGATCGAATCGCTTGCCGCCAAGCCGTTCTGGCTGGCCGAGACCGGATCGACCGGCATCGGCGGCGACAAGGCCGGCTGGATCCTCGCGCTCGCGAGCCTGCAGGCGACCGCGATGCCGAAGCTGGCTGGGCTTGTCTGGTACGACGTCAACGATCCCACCGGTGACTTCCGCCTGCAGGGCGCGCTGGTGCTCGACGCATTCAAGTCTCTGCTGAAAGGGGCGTGCCGATGAAACACGCGATCAAGCACAAGACCCGCCACGCGCAGGCCACCACCCGGCGTCACCGCCTGCACCGCCCGCCGGCAAGCAGCTCCGGTGGCGGCCAGACGCCGGTGCAACCGATCGTGATGAGCTCCGAGATGGTCGAGCGCCTGTTCTGGCGGGCGGGCTTCGGTCCCACCGCGCAGGACCGCTCGACCTGGATCGGGCAGCCCCTCACCGAAGCGGTCAACTGGATGCTGACGACGCCGGCGGCCACCGGCGGAGTCCCCGGCACCGACAGCGGCAGCCCGCTGAACCCGACCGGTAACGACACCGACCTCGTGTTGAGCTGGATCGACACGATGGTCCGGTCGATCAACCCGTTCGTCGAGCGGATGACGTTCTTCTGGCACCGCCACTGGGCCAACTCGCGCGAGACCGTCTCTCCGCCGCAGCTGCTGATGACCCAGAACCAGCTCTTCCGCAGCTACGCCGACCTCGCCTCGAATCCGACCGCGACCTTCAAGGACCTCGCCCTGGCGGTCACGATCGACCCGTCGATGCTGCGCTATCTGACCGGCGAGCTCAACGTTCGGGGCGCCCCGAACGAGAACTACGCACGCGAGTTCATGGAGCTGTTTACGCTCGGCGTTCTCGACGCGGCCGGACAGCCGAACTACACGCAGACGGACGTCGAGCAGCTCGCCAAAGCGTTTTCCGGCTGGCAGATCAACGACACAGACCAGAACGCGGCCTACAGCTATTTCACGCAGGCACTCTGGTATGACGGTCCGAAGGAGATCCTCGGCGAGTTCGCCAACTTCACGTACAGCGAAGCCGTCGATCTCGTGCTCTCGCAACCTGCGCATCCGGCGTTCATCGTCAACGCCCTGTGGAGCGAGTTCATCGTCGATCCACCGAGCGCCGCGACGCTCCAGACGCTGACGAGCGCGTACAGCGCCAGCGGCTTTCAGCTGAAGCCACTGCTGCAGATGATCCTGACGGACCCGGCGCTGTTCGCCTCGATCGATCAGCCGGACATGATCAAGCCCCCTGTCGTCTACGTGGTCGGCGCGATGCGCGCGCTCGGCGCGGGCGTCACCGACCCGACCGCGTCGGACTATCTCGACGCGATGGGCGAGACGCCCTACTTTCCCCCGAACGTGTCCGGCTGGGAGGGCGGGCTCTCGTGGCTGAACACGGATACCGCGCTCGCGCGCTTCAACTTCATCACGGCGCTGCTCGCGAACCAGAGGATCAGCGACCTGCCGGGCGAGAGCGCCGCCGCCGCGTACGCCCGCGCGTACGCCGCGACCGGCCAGCCGTGGCTCGCGCCAGGTACCCAGGAGGCGATCCTCAGCTTCGCACAAGACGCCGGCTCGGCTGACGCGGAGGCGCGCGTGCAGCGCCAGATCGGACTCCGTGCGTTGATCCTCGCAGGCCCCGACGCCCAGGTGATGTGATGCGCGTGAGCGACCCACGTGAGACGATCAGCGACACGCCCACAAAGCTCGAGAGCCACGCCCTGCGCTGCGCCGATTGCGCGCGCTCAGACGGCCTGGAAACGGACCTCGCCCCGACCTCCCGGGTCACGATCCCGGCCGAGGCGCTCGCCGGCTTCCCCGACGGCGTCCCGCGGCAGCGCCGCGGCGTCAACCGGCGTGTGTTCCTGGCCGGCAGCGCGATCGGCATGGCGTCGATCTACTCGGCGGCGCACCTCACGTGGGAGTCGATCTGGCATGCGGCGGCCGCCAAAGCGGCCGAACCGATGCAGACGAGCATCGTCTGCATCTTCCTGGCCGGCGGCAACGACGGCCTCAACACGATCGTCCCGGTCTCTTCAGAACAGTACCCCGGCTACCAGTCGCAGCGGTCCAACATCGCCCGCGTGCTCGGCCCGTCGAGTGGCTCCCAGGTCGGCACGACGGTGATGCCCGGCACCGGCGCGAGCCTTGCGTTCGCCAACCCGGGCGTCTCGGGAGCCGGCAACAACGGCGATGTCAAGGGCTTCGACACGCTGTTCGGCGACGGCTCGGGCGGCTCCGGATCGGACCTCGCGATCTTCCCCGCGACCGACTACATGCCCCCGAACCTTTCGCATTTCGAGAGCCGCGACTACTGGTTCGCCGGGGCGACGGAGGAGCTCCAGACCGGCTGGCTCGGGCGCTGGCTGGACGTCTACGGCTCCTCCAGCAACCCGCTGCAGGCGATCACGCTGGACACCTCGCTCTCCAAGCAGATCCGCACCGCCTCCGCGCCGGTCTGCGCGATCGATGATCTGAACGCCACCAGCTTTCAGATCGCCAACTCCAATCTCGACGCGAACGCGCTGATCACCAACCTCGCGGGCGTGCCGGCCGACGCCGCGAACCTCGCACTCACCCGCTCGCGCTCGATCTACGGACTAACTGTCGAGGTCTCCAACCGGCTGGCCGGCCTGAGTGCCGGCCAGCCCGCTTCCGGTTACCCGCAGAGCTCCGACTTATCGACGAAGCTGCAGCTCGCGGCGACGCTGCTCGGCGCCGGGCTCGGAACCCGAGTCGTGACGATCGACTGGGGGAATTTCGACACGCACGGCCAGGAGATCGGCACCCAAGACCCGCAGCTATCAGTGCTCTCGAGCGCGCTCGCCGCGTTCAAGGCAGACCTCGCGGCACGCGGCATCGAGCAGAGCGTGGTCACGCTGGTGTTCTCCGAGTTCGGCCGACGGATCGCCTCCAACGACTCGGCCGGGACCGATCATGGCGCGGGCGGGGTCGTGTTCCTCAGCGGCTCGAGCATCAACGGCGGGCTCGCAGGTGAGCACCCCGGCGTACAGGGCGACGACAACGGCGACCTGACGGTGGTCACCGACTTCCGGACCGTCTACCAGGCGCTGATCAGCGAATGGCTGGGCGGCGACCCGACCGCGGTCTTGCCCGGCGCCCCGTTCCCGGGGATCCAGCGTTACGACGGCGGCACGAGCCTGATCACAATCGCCAACGAGAAACGAGTAAACCTCGTGTAAATCCACATACCGGGCCATTGACAGATCAACTCGTGAACGCTAGCTTGATCGATCGTGCATATATTGATGCCAGTCAAACGCAGTGACTGCCGGGTCGATGCGATCCTGCGCGCGTTGTGTCGGGCTTCCGGCGCTACTGACCTGAACCGCTGCTAGAGCACAGGGCGCGCGTGCGTCTGTAACCGATGCGACGCCGTCGCATCGGCCGATGCGGTCGCGCCCCCGGTCGGCACTGTGCGCCGACGAGATCCTCCGCTTCTTTCCAAAACGCCATCTTGTCCCGCTCCCCGCTCCCCGCTCCCCGCTCGGGAGTCGCGAAACCCACCTCGACCACCGAAGACTGAAAGGAAACGCCAATGGCCAGAATGACCCTAAGAGCCGTTCACGCCGACGGCGAACGACGCCGCTGGCCGCTGAGCGAGCGCGTCGTCGATGAGAACCTGGGCAGCTACGAGCACGTCCCCTACGAGCGCGAGCGACTCAGATGCGCCAGCGTGGCCGCAGAAGCCCCTGCCTCGCGACCAGCCCAACACGACGACGACGATCACGTTGGGAACGCTCAACGGGACGATCCGGCCCAGCGATGCAACCCACGTCGCTGCAACGGCGACCACGACGATGAGCTCGCGAACGCAGCTTGGCTATACGCGTGGTCTTACGCAGCTCTAGCCAGCAATCACGCATCCCCGCTCCAAAGCGCATCAGGGCGCTTGGAGACGAGCAGCCTTGCGGGGCAGGATCAGCACCGACGGGTGTTGCGCGTCGTGAAGCACCTCGAGCTCGACCGCTCGCAGCTCCGTGGCCGAGGCAGCGTCCTCGCCGGTCCCGGGGTTGCGCGCGAACCGCGGGTGAGCCCCGGAGGATAACTGCAGTCGGATCCGGTGCCCGCTGGCGAACATGTGGCCGATCGGCCACAGATCAAAGGCGACCTGGAAGGCGCCGTCGTCGAGTTGCTCAAAGCGCTCGCGCGTTACGCGCGCAAGCGCGTCGCAGACGTTCCAGGAGACGTCGTTGGAATCGACGTCGCAAACGCGGGCGAACATGTCGAAGTGGGGCGAGGTGGCGCGCACCCACAGCTCGACGCGCGTGGGCCCGATCGCCTCGACCCCAGAGCTCAGCGGCTCGGTCGTGTAGGTCAGCACGTCTGAGCGGTCCTCCAGCGAGCGGTTGTCGAGGACCGGCTCGAGCGTCAGCAGGACGGCTCCGCCGACCGACGGCGTCGGGTCGCTTGGATCATACGTGTAGCGATCGCCCCACTCATCCACAGCCGGCTCCTGCTCGCGCAGCCGCTGCTCGCTCCCGAGCCACAGCCGCCGCTCCCCGGTGCCGGGCGGCGGCCAGGTCGGGAGGTCTCGCCAGCCGCCCTTGCCGCCCTCGCTGCCCTCGCTGCCCTCGCCGCCGCCCTCGCCGCCCTCGCCGCCCTCGTCGCCCTCGCCGGACACGAACACGCGAACGGGCGCTTCCCGCACGAGTCGATCGTCCAGCAGCAGGCGAGCACGGAGCCACGCCAGGCCTTCGCGCATGCCCTCGGCCAGCAGCCCCGGTGCTGTGTGCGTCCACGGACCGATCGTCAGCTGCGGCTGGCGGCCCGCTACCTGCAGGGCGCGGAAGTCCTCGAGCATCCAGGGCAGGAAGATGTCGTGCCAGCCGCCGACCAGCTGCACCGGGGCGGTCACTCTGCCGACGCCTTGCGCGAAGTCACGCGTGATCCAGTAAGCGTCCTCCCGCCGCGGGTTGGCGAGTGCCTCACGAAACCACGCGACCTCTGCTCCGGTGGCGCGCTCGTCGAGGTCGGTGATCGGCAGCTCGGAGAACAAGGTGGGGAGCCGTCGCAGGGCGCGAGCGATCGCGACCGGCGCAAGCCGGCGCTCCTGCGCGCCGACGAGCACCAGCCAGGAGGCGGCGGTCTCCAGCGACAGGCTGCCTCCGGCGTAGGTTTGTCCGTGGAACTGCGACGCGCTCACGTGGATCGAGAGCGCCGCCAGATCGTCGCCCGCCTCCGGCGCCACCGCCCACTGTACGAGGCCCAGGTAGCTCGGCCCGATCATCCCGATCCGGTCGCTATGCCACGGCTGCTCGCGCAGCCAGCGCAGCGTGGCGAGGCCGTCGGCGCGCTCGTCGAACGGGCTGAAATCGCCCTCCGAGCCGAAAGTTCCCCGCACGCTCTGGATCACGACCTGGAGGCCCCGCTCAGCCAGGAGCCGGCCGAGCATCAAGCCGACCAGCTGCCGACGGCCGTACGGGGAGCGCACCAGAACGGTCGGCTGCGGCGTCGCGCGTGTGTCTCGCGCGACCCAGCGGTCGGCGAGCAGGACCACTCCGTCGTCCATCACCGCCGGCAGGTTGTGATCGGAGACGACATCCTCGGTCTGGGCGCGCGGCAGCCGCATGCGCCGCGCGAGAATCTCACTGGCGTAACTCATCGCGACAATCGTGACAGGGAAGGCGCTGAAACCAGGTGCCGGTGAGCTTGATCCTGCGCGGTGGCGCCTCGCCGGCGCGTCGGCAACGCCGGCCGGCGTCAGACGACGTGCTCGCCTCGGGTTGTGCGCCAGCGTGTCAAGCACTCGCCCGGCCGCGGCGACGGAGCGTGCCCGAGCTCTACCTCTACGTCGACCTGCGCAGTGCCGCGCAGCAGATGCAGCGACAGGTACCTGGCGTCGCCGGCCGCATCGATCGACGCATGCAGAGCCGCGACCGTGCGGAGCACGTGCGATCCTGCGGAGACCAGCAGGTCTCCGCAGCGGATCCCCGCCCGATCCGCGGGTCCACGATCGGTGACGGCGAGCACGAGCAACGCCGGGAAGGCGTCGAGGCCGACCGACTCGCGCATCTCCATCGACTTGTGCGCCGGGGCGACCGTCAGCCCGAGTCGCACCTGCGTACGGTCCGGGGGGCTGGATCCCTCGAATTCGGACAGCATCGTGCGCAGCAGCCGCGCCAGCGTCTCCTGTTCGGAGTCGGTGAGCGTGCACAGCAGCCGGCGCTCGTTGGCCAGATGCGCCGGCGCCACGCGTTCGAACAGCTCCCGCCCGCGCTCGGTGAGCACGATCAGCGTGTTTCGGCGAGATTTGGGATCCGGCAGACGCTCGACCAGCTCCGCCTCGACCAGGCGGTCCATGCGAATGCTGATCGTCCCGGACGTCAGCCCGAGCTCGTCCATCAGCCGCTTCTGGTTGACAGGGCCGCCGTCGCCGATCCGCGCAAGCGTCACGAGCACTGCGAAGTTCGCGGTGCTGAGGCCGTGCGCTTCGAATACGCGCTCCAGCTCGCGGTCGAGATGAGCGCGCAGGCGCGCGAGCCGGACGACGATCCCGAGCGGCGCGAAGTCCAGATCCGGCCGCTTCTTGCGCCAGGAGGAGAGCAGCGCGTCGACCGAGTCGCTCGGCACACAGGCAGGAGCAAGCGGACCTGGCGGATGGCTTCGCGGCTCTGCCCGGGGGCTCATAGCGCTGATTAGTTCAAAATTGTCTTAAAGATAGATAAAGACCATGCCTGCGCCGCGAGCCGTACGATTAGAGGGCAGTGTGCTGTCGATCAGATTGCGGCTTGGACCATCGAGACACAACCGTAGATCAGTTCACGGCGCAGGCCGAGGGGTTTGCGGGCGCGCCCGCGATCAATCAGGTCGCTGCGATGCGCATGCTGCTGGACGCCGCCCGCGTGCGGGCGGCGGACACGGTCCTGGATGTCGCTTGCGGACCGGGGATCGTCGCCGCCGCGTTTGCGCATGAGGCGACGCATGTCACCGGGATCGACTTGACGCCGGCGATGGTCGCGCTCGCTAAGCGCCACTGCGCGAGCGAGGGCCTGGAGAACGTCAGCTTCGAGATCGGCGACGTCGAGCAACTGCCCTACGAGGACGGCGCCTTCTCGGTGGTCGTGTGCCGCTACGCGCTGCATCACATGCTCGACCCGCGCCGTGTCGTGGCGGAGATGGCGCGCGTCTGCGCGCCCGGCGGGAGGGTCGCGATCGCCGACGTCGTCGTCGGCGACGACGCCGCGGTCGCGCAGCGCTTCAACGCCGTCGAGCGCGCGCGCGACCCATCGCACGTGAGCGCACTGACGGCAGGCGAGCTCAAGGAGGCGATGCAGGCAGCGGGCCTGCTCAGATGCTCGCGCGCGGGCTCCTACCGGCTCGCGATCGTTCTCAGCGAGCTGCTGGAGCGGTCCGCGCCGCCGGACGCTGCCGACGTGAGGGCCCGCTTTGAGCAGGCGATCGCCAGCCGTGAAACGCACGGCCTCGGGCTCGGCGAGCGCCGCGCGGGCAAAGCAATCCGCTTCGAGTTCCCGGTCGACGTGCTCGCCGGCGTGCGTCCTGATCTCTGGGAGCCGCAGGCCAGTTGATTGCGCAGGCCGCAGGGTTCGCGGTTGCTCTGAGCTCGCAGCTCGACGCCGGCGCGCCTGCCACGATGGCCGTGTGGCGACCATGACCGGAGACACGTTCACGACCGCCGCGCTCGAGCGGTTGCGCGCGCTGACTGCGCACGACGGCGCGCGGTTCCGGCCGGGGCAGCTGGAGGCGATCCGGGACGTGGTCCTCGAACGTGCGCGCGTGCTGTGCGTGCAGCGGACCGGGTGGGGAAAGTCGGCGGTCTACTTCATCGCGACGGCGCTGCTGCGAGAGGCGGGAGCCGGACCGACGCTGATCGTGAGCCCGCTGCTGGCGCTGATGCGCAACCAGATCGCGGCGGCCGAGCGCCTCGGGCTGAGCGCGCACACGATCAACAGCACCAACCGCGAGGAGTGGGACGAGGTCCGGGAGTTGCTCGCCGACGACGTCGTCGACCTGCTGCTGATCAGCCCGGAGCGGCTCAACAACGCGCGCTTCCGTGAGCAGATGCTGCCGCTGTTCGCGGCGTCGGTCGGCCTGCTGGTGATCGACGAGGCGCACTGCATCTCGGATTGGGGTCACGACTTCCGCCCTGACTACCGGCGCGTGCGGGATATGCTCGACGCGCTGGCGCCCGGCGTCGCAGTGCTGGGCACGACAGCGACCGCCAACGACCGCGTGGTCGCCGACGTGCGCGAGCAGCTCGCGACTCCCGGCGGCGAGCCGCTGCGTTCCTACCGAGGTCCACTGGCGCGCGCGAGCCTGCGCCTCGAGGTGCGCGAGCTGCCGGCACCGGCGCAGCGGCTCGCGTGGCTGGTGGAGAACCTGCCCTCGCTGCCGGGCTCCGGGATCGTCTACACGCTCACCAAGCGCGACGCCGAGCAGGTCGCCGCGTTCCTGTCTGCCAACGGCGTACGTGCGCTGGCTTACAGCGGCGAGCAGGACACCGAGCTGCGGGTGCAGACCGAAGAGCTGCTCGCGCGCAACGAGGTCAAGGCGGTGGTTGCGACCAGCGCGCTGGGGATGGGCTACGACAAGGGCGACCTAACGTTCGTAGTGCACTACCAGGCGCCGGGCTCGGTGATCTCCTACTACCAGCAGGTCGGCCGTGCGGGCCGCGGCGTCGAGCACGCCGACATCGTTCTGCTGCGCGGCGGCGAAGACCGGCGCATCCAGGACTTCTTCATCGAGCAAGCGTTTCCGGACCGCGAGCGGGTGACAGCGGTGCTCGCCGATCTCGAGATCGCCGGCGAGCAGGGGCGCAGCACGCGCGAGCTGATGGCCGTGGTCAACCTCGGCATGGGCCGCCTCGAGGCGATGCTGAAGATCCTCGATGTGGAGGGCGCGGTACGGCGCGACGGCGCGCGCTGGAGGCTGTTGAGCGGCTCCGGCTGGACTTACGACGAGCAACGTTACGCACAGATCACCGCGTTGCGCCGCGCCGAGCAGGAGGCGATGGCCGCTTTTGGCGCCGACGGCCGCTGTCTGATGCGCGCGCTGGCCGAGGAGCTCGACGACCCCGATGCCCGCGACTGCGGCCGCTGCTCGGTCTGCACCGCGCCACGCTTCGCGCAGCCACCCGACCCGGCGCTGGTCGAGCTCGCGGCCCGGCACCTACGCTCCCGCCCGCTCGAGCTGGAGGTCAAGAAGATGGCGCCCGATCCAGCCGGCGTGATGCGTAAGATCCCAGAGGCCGTCCGCGTCGAGCCCGGCTGGGCGCTCGCGCGGTTCGGCGACGGCGGCTGGTGGCCGGCGATCGAGCGGGGACTGCGGGCGGGGCGGTTCGACACCGAGGTCGTGGCGGCGCTCGCCGACATCGCCCGCGCAGCGGCACCCTCCGCGCCGTCAGCCGCCGCGGCGTGGATCACAACGGTCCCGTCAGCGCGGCTGGGCGACGTGCTCGCGCAGCTCGCCGACAGCCTCGCCGCTGAGCTCGAGATCTCCCACGTGCAGCTCGTCACGCGCACCGAGGACCGGCCGCGCCAGCGCGAGATGGCGAACGCCGCTCAGCAGGTATCAAACGTCCGCGGCGCCTTCAAGGTCACCGCCAAGCCACCGCCGGGCACCGGCATCCTGCTCGATGACCGGCGCAATTCCGGCTGGACGCTGGCGATGCTCGGCGGCCAGCTACGCCGCGCGGGCGCCGACCGGGTGATCCCGCTCGCGCTCGGGACGCTTCAGTAGGGACTTCCCCCTCACGTCGCCTTGTTGACTTGCGCCGAGACCTGCGTGATGTACTGCTCGAGGTCGGCGTCGGTGAAGCTCTGGAGGGTCAGGCCGGTGACTGCGTTGTAGCGCTCGGGATCGATGTACGCCCACGCTTCGTCGCAGTAGGTGGTGAGGAACTGCGCGGTCATCGTCTGGCGCTTACCCCACGTGACGCAGGTCCAGACGTTCTCGATCGGGTGACCCACCAGCGGGATGTAGTGGCCGCCGTCGTTGGTTGCGCCAGGCACCACGCTCCACATCTGGCCCGCGTTGAACTGGTCCATCGCCGAGTTGGGGAAGTTGATCCCGATCCCCACGGCCTCGAACAGCCACAGGGCCTCCCACAGCTGAGCGGTGTTTCCCGGTTCGAGCGCCACATAGGTACCGATCTTGTGAGCCACCCCAGCCGCGTCAACAAGCCCCTTGGTCTGTCGCCAGTTGAGCACGTCGCGGACGTTGGAGCCGTTGTCGTTGGCGCCGGTCTGGAGGTTGTAGCCCGAGTAGGCGGAGTACTGATCGAGGATGTTGAGGCAGGTGAACGCCGGGACCGCGCGGCCCCCGTTGAAGCACGCCTCCATCGTCTCGTGCGCCGGACCGGCCCAGGCGCAGTCACCGGCGCCCTGATACGCGGGCCAGCTCGAATTGATCGAGCCATCGTCACAGGGACCGTTGCCGAGCATCAACCATCCGGCGCTACCAAAATCCATGCCGTAACCGCCTCCCGGCGGCGGCGCGGTCGGCAACGAGGTTCCCTTCGGCCGCACGTCGGCGTACTTGATGTCGCGGCTGTCGTAGGTGGCGGGGCGTTTGCCGAGCTTCATCTGATCGCCTCCCGATCCGATTTGGTAGCGCTATGGAAGGCGCAGCATATGTAGCAGAAGGCACATGTGCAACCAGCGTCCGCTACCCTAACCGGTCAAGCAGCAATGGCTGGTGAGGAGATCCCGGTGGTGCTTGGCGCGCCTCCCGCGCCGCGACTTGCCACGCCCCCCGCGCCGCGCCCTGACACGCGCCCTGACGGCCCGCGCCGGTGGCGCGAGCTGCCGCAGCCGCAGCCCGGCGGCCGTGATCGGGCTCCCGGCGAGCTGGCGCTCGTGCAGTCGTTCATCAACAGCCACTATGACCTCGTGCTCGAGCACGGCCGTGATCTGCTTGCGACCCCGGCCGACCTCGAGGACTGGCTCGCGCAACGCGGCATGATCGACCGCGGCCACCGCTCTCTGGGCTGCGAGGATCTGCGCCGCGCCGTCGCGGTCAGGGAGGGGCTGCGAACGCTCGCGCGCCCGGGCGAGCCGGTCAGCGTCGGTGAGGGCGCGCCCGCCGGCACGCCGGGGATCTACGCGGAGCTGAACGCCGCGGCTCGCGGGGCGCCGGTCGAGATCCGCTTCAGCGAGTCCGGCGCGAGCTTCGTCGAGGCGCATCCGGGCGCGCCGCTTGGGCGCGCACTCGGGCTCTTACTGGCGATCGCGGCGCGCGCGATGATCGACGGCAGCTGGGCGCGCCTGAAAGTGTGTCCAGGAGAGCACTGCGGCTGGGCTTTCTACGATCACTCGCGTAACCAATCGGGACGCTGGTGCTCGATGGCTGTTTGCGGCGGCCGCGCGAAGGCCCGCTCGCACTACCACCGCCGCACCCGCTCTGGCAGCGCCCGGACGTCGGAGGTCGCAGGTGACGGGGCTGGGAGCTGAGATACGGGCCGCTGTCGCCGGCCCGATGATGCTGATCGCGGCGCGGGCCCGGCGGCGTCCCGCGAGCTGGCTGCTGCCGGCGCTCGGCATCGCGCTGGCGGTCGCCTTCGCCGGCGCTGTAGCAGCCGAAGGGGTGATCGCCGGCGACCAGGCGGCGCGCGTCACGCTCGACGCGCTCACGCCGCTGCAGCGCACGGTCCGCGTCAGCTGGCAGGGGTCCCTGACACCGGCCGTGGGCCGCCGTGCCCGGGCGCTGCTACACGGCCTGCACCTCGACGAGCAGACCGAGGTCGTGCTGCTCAACCCGGTGCGACTCAGCGGCGTGATCGTCCGTCCCGCCGCGATCAGCCCGCTGAGTCGTTGGCTGCCCTCCGCAGCGGCCGCCGCGGCCGGCGGGCTCGCGCCCTGCCGCCCGCAGAGCTGCCCGATGCTCCAAGCCTCGGGCGGTCACCTCCCGCCGGCGCTGAGCACGGCCGGCGTGAACACCGCCTCCGGCGTGAACATCGAAATCGCCGGCAGCACCGCGCTGCGGTCGACCGTGCCGCTCGCATTCCAGACCGACGGCGAGGGGCAGTGGCCGCTACTGCTCACCGGCGACACGGCAGGGCTGGACGCGCTCGCGGGCCTCAGCGGCGTCTACCGCGTACACAACTGGCTTGCGGTCCTGCCGGTGCAACACGTCCACAGCTGGCAGCTGGCCGGCATCGAGGCGCAGCTCGACCGCGCGCAGGCGTCGCTACAAGACAGCGCCATCCAGTTCAGCCTCGACGCGCCGTTCGACGAGCTCGACGCGGCACGCACGCAGGCGAGCGCCGCGCCCAAGCGCTTGCTGCTGGCGGGCGGTGGCGCGGCAGCGACGCTGGTGCTCTTCATCATCCTCAGCGCCGCCGCGCTGCGGCGCGAGCAGCTCACCGAGCTGCAGCGGCTCCGCGGCGCCGGCGCCCGCGCCACCCAGCTGCTCGCGTTCGTCGCCGGCGAGGCGGGCTTGCTGACCGCCCTGGCGCTGCTCGCCGGTGCCGCGCTCGCGATCCTGACCGCAACCACACTGGCCACCGCAGCCGCACAGCCGGCCGGCGCCGTGCTCACCCGCAGCTTGCTGAGCGCCACCGGCGCGCTCGCGCTGGCGGGCGCTTGGCTGGCGGCCACAGCGCTGATCACGACGTTCGTGTTCGCCCCACCGGGACGCGCTTTCGACGTGCTGGCGGTGGCTGCCGGTGCGGCACTGCTGACGGCGCTGGACTCGAGCACGAGCGCAGCCGCCAGCTGGACGTTCCTGCTTGCGCCGCTGTGCTGCCTGGCGGCGGGGGTGGTCGTTCACCGTGTGATGGTGGTACTGCTGCGTGCGGGCGAGCGCGCCGCGCGCGCCGGCCCCGTCGCGGTGCGCCTGGCGCTAACCGGTCTGGCGCGCGCGCCGTCGCTGCCGTCGCTGGCGATCGCGTTCATCGCCGTCAGCGTCGGTCTCAGCGGCTTCGCGCTCGCCTACCGCGCGACGCTGGTCCGTAGCGCCGCGGACCAGGCGGCCGACCAGGTTCCGCTCGACGCGCTGATCTCGCCCACGCCGAGCTTCCAGACGCCGCTGCAAATCGCGCCGCTCGCGTACTGGCGCGGGCTCGCGCCCGGCGGCGCCGTGCTACCGGTGCGCCGCACGCTCGCCAGCTACGCGAGCGGCACCGGCTACATCACCGTCCCCGCGCTCGGCGTCCCGGCGGACGGGCTCGCGCTGATGCACGGCTGGCGCGCCGGCGACGGCTCGGCGCCGCTGCGCACGCTGGCGCGCCGACTGACGCCGTCCGGGCCGGTGCGCGTGCCCGGACCGCTCACTGCGCCCGGCGCGCGGACGCTCGCGCTGGCCGCCGCCTCACCGCTGCAGAGCCTCGAGGTGAGCGCCGACCTGCGTGACCCGCAGGGCACCATCCGCCAGCTAGCGCTCGGCGTCACCGGTGGCCGCCGCGCGTACCTGCACGCCCGGCTGCCGCCCGGGCGCTGGGAGATCGAGGCGCTCGAGCTCGACGAGCCGGCCGGACTGTTGGCGACCAATGGCCACCAGAACGCTGAGAACGCAGCTGCCGCAACGCAGTCGCAGGCACGCGTGCAGCTCGGTCCGTTGCTGACGCTCGGCGCGGGGGGCGAGCCCCTGACAACGGTCAGTCTCAACCGCTGGCAAGCGGTCGGCGCGGCGTCCGTTGTGCGGGAGCGCCAACCGGTTGCGGCCGCCCACATGAGCCAGCTCGGCGACGCAGCCGCCCTCAGCCAGTCGGCCGAGGCCGCCGAGGTCAACTTCCAGACGACCGGAGCGCCGGGGATCGTGCGGCCGCAGCAGCCGAGCGACACGCGCCCACTGCCGGTGCTCGCCGACCCGCAGACCACCGCCGCCGCGGGACCAGGCGGGCGCCTCGCGCTGACCGTTGACGAGCTGCCGGTCAGCGCGCGCGTGGTCGGCGTAATCCGCCGCTTCCCCACCACCGCGCCCGCCGCGGCCGGTGTGATCGTCGCCGATCAGGCGGCGCTCGGCTCAGCGCTCGACGCGCAGCTCCCCGGCCAGGGGGCACCCGACGAGCTGTGGATCGCGACCCGAAGCACAGCGCGGCTGCGCGCCGCGCTGCGCAGCCCCGAGCTCGAGCAGCTCGGCGCCGGTTTCCGCGTTTCGCTCGAGCGCCGTTTGCGGGCGGCGCCGATCACGCGCAGCGTGCTCGGCACGCTGATCGCCGCGAGCGCCCTGAGCGTCACGCTCGCGGTGCTCGGGTTGCTGCTCGCGCTACTCGGCGCCTTCCGCGACGCGCGCCTTCGCAGCGATCTGCAGGCGCTCGGGCTGGGCCCGCGGGCGCTACGCGCCGAGTTGCGCGCGCGCTTGGCATTCGCGAGCCTGCTCGGCGTGTGCGCCGGCTTTGCGATCGCGCTGCTGCTGACGCGTTTTGCGGTCGCCGCTGTCGGCGACGCCGGAGCCGTCGCGGCGCCGCAACCGCCGCTCGTGACGGTCATCCCGGTCGGCGCCCTGGCGGCCTTGGGCTTCGGCACCGCGGCGATGCTCGCGCTCGCCGGGTGGCTCGCGACGCGGGACGCGACTCGATGAGCGAGCCCGGTCGGGTCCTCAGTGCGATCGCGGACCTGGCGCCGGGCGGCACGGTTCTGGAGATGCGCAACGTGTTCTGCGTGCACCGCACCGGCCAGGGCGACGCCGCCGCGCTGCAGGGGACCAATCTCGAGCTCACGAGCGGTGAGCTGCTGTGCGTGCTCGGACCAAGCGGCGCGGGCAAGAGCACGCTGCTGCGCGTGATCGCCGGCCTGCAATTGCCGTCCGCGGGCGCTGTCAACGTGCTCGGTCAGGACATCGGCCGGATCTCCGCGCGCGCCCGCGCCCGTCTGCGCCACCAGCAGCTCGGCCTGCTCGGTCAGTCCTCCGACAGCGCCCTGCCTCCCGCCCTGCCCGCGGGCAGGGCGGTTGAACTACCGCTCGCGCTGCGCGCCGTGCCACCGCGGGCCCGTCAGGCCCGCGTCCGCGAGCTGCTCGAGGCGGCTGGTCTCAGCGAGCGCTCCGCGGCGCTTCCCGCAGAGCTGTCCGGCGGCGAGCGCCAACGGTTCGCGCTGTGCGCCGCGCTCGCCCACCGTCCCGCGCTGCTGCTCGCCGACGAGCCCACCGGCGAGCTTGACGAAGCGAGCGCGCAAGCGATCCGGTGCCTGATCGTGAGCCTCGCCCGGCGCGCCGGCACCAGTGTGATCGTCGCCTCCCACGACGGCGCGATCGCCGAGGTGGCGGACCGTTGCGTGCGGCTGCGCGACGGTCGTGTCGTGCAGGAGCGTCACCATGGCGAGGACGCGCTGGTGATCGATCGCGGCGGCTGGACGGCGCTGCCGCCGGAGCTGCTGGCGCGCGGCGGCTTCGCGCGGCGTGCGCGGGTGCGGCTCTCCGAGCGCGGGCTGATGCTGACGCCGCTTGCGGCCCCCCCGACGCGCCCCGCGGCAGACGCTCGCGCAAGCGCTCCGAGCGACTCAGCAGCGCGCGCGCACGGCGACTGGACCGGGAAGCGCGGGAGCGGCGGCTGGACCCCCGCTCGCGTGCAGCTGCGAGCGGTAAGTCGCAGCTACCGCAGCGGGCGCTGCGAGCGACTGGTGATCGAGTCGCTGACGCACTGCTTCGCGCCCGGCGGCCTGACGGTCATCACCGGCCGCTCCGGCTCGGGCAAGACGACGCTGCTGCGGATTCTGGCGGCGCTCGACCGGCCGGACGCGGGCGAGCTACTGATCGACGAGCGCCCGACCGGCGACTTCGATTCCGAGCGGCTCGCGACCCTGCGCCGCGAGCGCATCGGCTACATGCCCCAGGAGCCGGCGCCCACCGGCTTCCTCAGTGCCGAGGAGAACATCGCGCTGGCGCTGCGCGTGCGCGGCTCGAGCCAAGCCGACGCGAGCGCTCAGGCGCGCCGCGCGCTCGCGCGGGCCGGGCTCGCCGAGCGCGCCGCGCAACGGCTGTCGCGGCTCTCGGCGGGGGAGACGCAGCGCGTGGCGCTGGCGCGCGCGCTGGCAAGCGCACGCGGGCTGCTGATCGCCGACGAGCCGACCTCGCGGCTGGACGAGGCGAGCACGAGCACGGCCGCCCGGCTGCTGGCGCAAGCCGCGGCGGACGGACATACGGTCATCTGCGCGACGCACGACCCGGCGGTGATCGCGCACGCGCAGGCGGTGCTCGTGCTCGGGACCGGCTAACCGCGGCGCACCGCGCGGGCGCTGTGCTCGGAGAGGGCGATCTGCGTCATGAAGCCGGGCGGTGGCCCCGCAGCTGCACGAGCTTCAAGTGATCAGCGCCCGCAGCCGGTATACATACCCGTCCAACAGCTGCGGCCGGTCCAGCGGCACGCGCATAAGGAGAGGCAAGATCCGATGGACATCCCCCAACAGATCACCAGTCAGGTGCATGACGAAACCTGGGCCGGGGTCACCTACCACATCCGCGGCGAGCTCGTCCCCGAGCTACAGGTTGAACTGACCGATGCGAAGGTGTTCTTCGAGCACCACACGCTGCTCTGGAGACAGACCGACGTCAAGATCGAGATTCGCAAGATGTCCGGCGCGATCAAGCGCAAGATCGCCGGCGGTGAGTTCTTCGTCACCCGCGCCCAGGGACCAGGACGGGTCCCGGTCTTACGCGACCACGCCGGGCAGAAGTTCCCGCAGCACCACGCCCACCGCGAGGGCGTCGACGTGCGCGAGCACCAGTTCGTGGCCGCCACCGACAACGTCGACTTCAGCTTCGAGCGCGTCAAGGGGATTCGCAACATGCTGTTCGGCGCGACCGGCTTCTTCATGGACAAGTTCCGCGCCAAGCACGGCGACGGGATCGTCTGGATCCACGGTCAGGGCAACGTGTTCGTCGTCGACCTCGAGCACGGCGAGAAGATCGACGTCGAGCCCGGCGGCTGGCTCTACAAGGAGATGCACGTGAAGATGGAGCCGCACACGACCGGCCTTAGGACGGGCTTCTTCGCCGGCGGCGGGAAGTTCACCTGGCAGCGGTTCACCGGTCCCGGCCGGGTCGCGATCCAGACGATGTACATCGCCCCGGTCGAAGGCGACACCAGCAACGAGTGAGGGGGCGTTGCGCCCGCGTTGCGTCAGCCCACCCCGGCGAGTCGCGCAGGGGATAGAGTTCTCAGGGAGGCTCCGCGGACGCACCCTTCGGAGCGCTCAGAGAGAGGATTGCCGCGGCGGGCGGTCAGCTTGACCGGGCATACACAGCGAAAGGGAAGCAAGTGACCAACGTTGTCATCAGCTCGGCGGCCCGCACCGCCATCGGCTCGTTCGGACGCAGCCTCAAGGATGTCCCGCCGAGCGATCTCGGCGCCACCGCAGCACGCGCGGCGATGGAGCGCGCAGGCCTCGAGCCCGGCCAGGTGGACCATGTCGTGTTCGGAAACGTGATCCACACCGAGCGCCAGGACATGTATTTCGGCCGGGTCGTGGGCATCAAGGCCGGGATCCCGAAGGAGGTTCCCTGCCTGACGCTCAACCGCCTGTGCGGCAGCGGCCTGCAAGCCGTCGTGACCGCCACGCAGATGATCCAGTCGGGCGACATCGAGACCGCCGTCGCCGGCGGCGGCGAATCGATGAGCCGCGGTGCCTACTGGGTTGAGAACGCCCGCTGGGGCGTGCGCATGGGCGAAGGGTCGCTGACCGACTCGGTTGTCGGCGCGCTCACCGATCCGTTCAACGCGGTGCATATGGGCATCACCGCCGAGAACCTGTCCAAGTCGCATGGCATTACACGCGAGGCCCAGGACCAGCTCGCCTTCGAATCCCATCAGCGTGCCGTGGCGGCGCGCGAGGCGGGCAAGTTCAACGACGAGATCGTTCCCGTCGAGATCAAGTCGCGCAAGGGCACGATCGTGTTCGAGGTCGACGAGCACCCCAGGGCCGACGTCACGCTCGAGGGGCTCGCGAAGCTGAAGCCCGCGTTCGACAAGGCGGGCACGGTCACGGCCGGCAACGCCTCAGGCATCAACGATGCCGGCGCCGCCATCGTGCTGCTCACCGCCGACAAGGCTGAGAAGCTCGGCGTGCCCGTACGTGCCCGCATCCTCGGCTACGGCGTCAGCGGCGTCGATCCACTGACGATGGGCATCGGCCCGGTTCCGGCCGTCAAGAAGGCGCTCGAGCGTGCCGGCAAGACGCTCGACGACATCGACGTGTTCGAGCTCAACGAGGCATTCGCCGCGCAGGCGCTGGCGGTGCTCAAGGACCTCGGGCTGGACACCGAGCGGGTCAACCCCAACGGCGGGGCGATCGCGCTCGGCCACCCAGTCGCTGCCTCGGGCGCGGTGATCCTCACAAAGCTCCTCTACGAGATGGAGCGCGAGGACCACAAGCTCGGCGTCGTCGGCCTCTGTATCGGCGGCGGCCAGGGCATCGCGCTGGTGGTCGGTCGCGACTGACGCGCCCGGCGGTCGCCACCCGACGCATTTGGCGCTGCCACTGCGGTCCACGAGCTTGTGGACCGCAGCGGCAGCCCGAGGAGCGTGGCCGGGATGGCCGGGGAGCGTGGCCGGGATGGCCGCGCACACCGCGCACACCGCGAACGCTCCGCAAACGGCCCGAACTCTCGCTCCACACACCGCCCGAAGTCCCGCTCCACACACGGCCCGAAGTCCCGCTCCACACACGCACCGCTCCCCACCGCTCAGCCGCGCTCTCCGCCAGCGCACTTACAATGGGCAGGCACGCCCCCATGGTCTAGCGGTCAGGACGCCTGCCTTTCACGCAGGAGATCGCCGGTTCGAGTCCGGCTGGGGGTACTCACGAAAAGCCTGCATAACGCCGTTGGTCGGGATCCTCGTAGACCCCGCTCGTGGTCCAAGCGTTGCCCTCGGCGACTTCCGGATGTGTTTGCCACACGCCTTCGATGATGGGATCGTTAAGGCACCCACCCGCGATCAATGGAGGTCGACATGAACGCAACCCAGGTCAGCAGCGACGACGAGGGCGGGGCCGCGACCGTCGGGAGCGTCGGCACGAATCTCGAGGTGATCGTCATCCCCGTCTCGGATGTCGACCGCGCGAAGGAGTTCTACGGACGCCTCGGGTGGAGGCTCGACGCAGATGTCGCTGTCGGTGAGGAGTTACGCCTGATCCAGTTTACGCCTCGCAGCTCGGGGTGCTCGATCCAATTCGGGACGAACCTGACCTCCGCCCCGCCTGGCTCGGCCCGGGGCTTGTACCTGATCGTCTCCGACGTCGAGGCGGTCCGCGATGGCCTCCTCGCCCAGGGCGTCGAGGTTAGCGAGGTGTTCCACGAGAGCGGACTGGGCGGGCGTTTCCATCCGGCCGGTGCGCAGGATCGCGTCAGCGGCCCGGCGCCCGACCGCCAAAGCTATGGCTCGTTCGCTTCGTTCAGCGATCCGGACGGCAACGGCTGGCTGCTTCAGGAAGTCACCGCGCGGCTGCCCGGGCGGGTCGACCCTGCGGCGACTTCATTCGCTTCAGCCGGCGATCTGTCGGAGGCGCTGCGGCGCGCTTCGGCGGCGCATGGGGAGCACGAAGCGCGAATCGGCCGGGAAGATCCGGACTGGCCGGACTGGTATGCCGACTACGTGGTCCGCGAGCAAGCGGGCGAGGAGCTCCCGTCATGACTACCCACTACGACGTCATCGTCCTGGGTGGCGGCGCTCCGGGCGAGCACGCTGCCGCTGCGATCGCCGAGGGCGGTCTGCGGGTTGCGGTCGTCGAGCGCGACTTGGTCGGTGGCCTGTGTACTTACTGGGCGTGCATCCCATCGAAGGCGCTGCTGCGCCCAGGTGAGGCGGTGTACGGCGCGCGTGAGGCGGGCGCCAAGGCTGAGGTCGACGTGCAGGCGGCGCTGGATTGGCGCGACTTCATGGTCTCTGACTACTCCGACACCAAAGCTGCGCAGTGGCTGGCGGATCGAGGGATCGCTCTGCTACGTGGTCGCGGTCGCCTAGCCGGGACAGGGGTGGTCGAGGTCGAAGGCGTGCGCTATACCGCCGACCACGTCGTCCTTGCCAATGGCGCCGATCCGGTTGTTCCCGCGGTTCCCGGGTTGCAAGAGCTCGACGGCGTCTGGGGCACGAACGAGGCGACCGGGATGAAGGCCGTCCCCACACGGCTGATCGTGCTCGGAGGTGGGCCGGCCGGTGTCGAGCTCGCACAGGTCGTGCGTCGTCTGGGCGGTGAGGTGGCGCTCGTAGAGGCGGCCGAGCACGTGCTTGCGCGGGAGCCGGCACCACTGGGGCAGGCGCTGGGTGAGGCGCTGCGTCGGGACGGAATCGAGCTCGTGCTCGGGGTGCACGCGATCGCGGCGTCCCGCGAGGGCGAGGACTTCGTCCTGCGACTGGAGGATGGACGGGAGCTGCGTGGTGATCATCTGCTCGTGGCGACCGGACGGCGCCCGCGCGTCGAGGGAATCGGGCTCGAGACCGTCGGCATCACCCCAGACCCTCGAGGAATCCCGGTCGACACGCACATGCGCGCGGGCGAGCGGCTGTGGGCGATCGGCGACGTCACAGGCATCTTGCAGCTGACGCACGTCGGCGAGTATCAGGGCGAGTTAGTCGCCTCGAACATCCTCGGCGAACCACGCGAGGCCCACTACGAAGCGGTCCCGCGCGTCACCTACACCGATCCTCAGGCCGCAGCCGTGGGCGCGACCGAGGCCGAGTTCAGCGCCACCGCGCTGTTGTCCGAGATCGCCAAGACCGCGACCTACACGCACGCCTACGCGGAGTCGAAAGGGTTCATGACCGTGCTCAGCGACGGGGAGCGCCTGACTGGCGCGTACGCGCTCGGTCCGGAGGCCGGGGAGTGGCTGCAGCAGGTGACGTTGGCGATCCGCGCCCGCGTCCCGCTCGAGGTGCTGCGCGACACGATCCAGCCTTTCCCGAGCTTCTCGGAGATCCACGCCGCGGCGCTGAAGGCGCTCCGACACGAGATCGCTGCGGGACGCCAGGCGGTTGGGGCGGGGTCACGATGAGCGAGGAGCCAACCATGGAATTCCTCGTCGGATTTGACGTGACCATTCCGGATGGGACACCGGAGTCCGAGGTCAAGGAGCGTGTGGGTGCCGAGGCGAGTGCCGCTGCCGGCCTGGCCCGCCAGGGACATCTGGTGCGTCTCTGGACGCCGCCCGTCGCACCTGGAGAGAGCAAAGCTGTCGGCCTGTACCGGGCCGGCAGCGAGGCGGCGCTTGACGGCCTCCTCGGCGCACTGCCGCTCAACGGTTGGATGCAGATCACCGTCACTCCGCTCGAGCCGCACCCAAACGACCCGACGAGTCCGCGGCCGAGCAGCTTTCAGCTTCCCGATCCACGCCTGACGCCCATTTACCGCCTCGAGGCGACACTGGGTGAACCAATCGACCTGGGCGACACCGGCCACGGTCACCGGCGCATCGTGCCCCTGACCGGAGGAACCTTCGCCGGCCCCGCGATCACCGGCAAGCTGCTTCCCGGCGCCAGCGCTGACTGGCAGACCGGGCTGCCCGAGGGCACGGCGATCGGCGACATCCGCTACACCCTGCAGACCGAGGACGGCGACGCGCTGTATGTCCAGTCACGGAGCGTGCGGCACGGGAGCGCCGAAGTTCTGGCCCGGCTGGCTCGAGGCGAGCATGTCGATGCAAGCGAGTACACGTTTCGCGCCTCGACCCAGATCGAGACGGCCGCCGCCGACCTCGATTGGCTGAACAAGGGCGTGTTCGTGAGCGTCGGAGGTCGCGGGCCGGCCAGCGTGGTGTACGAAACCTACCTCGTCCAATGAACACGCCGGCCGCGATCATCACCGGCGCATCGCAGGGCATCGGCGCAGGCCTCGTAGCCGGCTACCGTCGCGCCGGATATGCCGTCGTCGGCGTCGCGCTCTCGCTCCCGTCCTCGGACCGACTGGATCCTCATGTTCTACGACGCAGGCGTTCAAATCGCGGGGTTCCTGCTGTTTGTCCTGTTCCTCTGGGTCGGCGCCCTGCTGGTCGCCACAGGCCAGCTCTCGATCGGGCGGCGTGGTGCTCCAGGCGCCCTACCTAGCGCGGCATGCGCCTCTCCGGCGGCCAAGCCCAGCGCGTGTGCATCGCGCGGGCGCTGGACCACGACCCGCCGGTGCTCTTGTTCGACGAGGCCACCAGCGCACTCGACACCGAATCCGAGGCGACCGTGAAACGGAACCTCGACCGGGTGCTCGCGGAGCGGACCGCGGTAATCGTGGCGCATCGCCTCAGCACGATCCGCGATGCGGACACGATCGCGGTGCTCGAACAGGACCGTCTTGCCGAGCACGGGACCCACGACGAGCTGCTCGCCCGCGAAGGCCTTTATCACCACCTCCAGGCGAGTCAGATCGCGTAGCGCGGCACGGACTCAGCGTGCATGACTGCATGACCATCGGATCCGCCGTACAAGATCCGCGCACGGGGCTCCCACGTGGTTTCTTTCGTCGCCGTTGCGATCACCACGTTTTGACGCGTGCCACGGGGCGCCGGGGCTCGAGTCGTAGTCGCATGTCGAGCACGACGCAGCCGTTGGTCATGCAGCGGACGGGGTTGAGGTCCGTCTCGACGAGCTCGGGGACCTCTCGGAGCAGGAGGGCGAAGCGCAGGATCAGTTCCCGCAGCGCCTCGCGATCGAGCAGAGCGCTGCCGCGGAACCCGTCGAGCTCGGCGACGACGCCCTCGGAGGAGTCGATCAGCTCGTCGGCTTCCGCGTCGGTTACCGGCAACAGGCGACACTCAGCCCCTCGGGCGAGGCCGGCATGGCGACCACCGAGACCGACCGCCAGCACTGGGCCGAGATCGGGATCGCTGACGGCGCCGACCAGCACATTCGAGCCGCCGGGCGCCGGGAGACGCTGGATGATCGCACCGTTCCATTGACGTCCGGCGGCGTGTACTCGTCGTTTGAGCTCGCGCCAGCCGGATCGCAGCGCCGACTCGCCTTGTAACCCGACCAGCACTGCGTCGATGTCGCTCGCGGTCGCGGGAGCGGGAGAGTCCGCCTTGAGTGTCACCGCAGCGCCGATTTGTGCCGCTACCGCGACCGCGCGCTCGAGATCGAGGCAGTGGTGCGAGGCGGCAATCGGGATCCCGTACGTGGCCAGCAGAGCCTCGGCGTCAGCCAGCGAAAGCCAGCCGCCGGCTGGCGCGCGATCAAGAACTGAAGCGACCGCCGCGCGCGCTGCCGCCGGGTCGAGGTCGGGATAGTGCGGCGGCTCGCCGAGCGGCCGCGCGAGCCATTCGCGACGCTCGACCGCGCGGGTGAGCACCGCGGCGCACGACTCCGGGAACAAATAGTTAGGCACACTGACACCGCTGCGCGCCGGGAGTTGGCCGTCGGAGCGCAGCACAGATGCCACCACTGGCTTGGGCAGCCCCGCTGAGACCCCGGAGATGGCGTTCAACACAGCCTCCGGGTCACCTTCGTGAAAGTCGACGTAGAAGACCATCAGCGCATCGATACCGGCATCACCGAGCAGCGCACGGAGGCTTGCGCCGTATTCCTCAGGTCCGGCATTGATCTCCAGCAGCAGCGGGTTCTGCGCGTCGCTTGCCTCTCTGACCTGCAGACCGCCGGTCGCGCAGGCGTCGGCGGCGAGCGTCGCCACGCCTTCTGAGTTGCTCACGATCCCGATCCGCCGGCCGCTGGGCAGCGGCTGGCGCTCGAAGAAATCGGCTGCGCTGAACAGCTCCTCGATGCCGCGGAAGCGCAGCACGCCGGCTTCTCGCAACAGCGCGTCGATGACCGCGTCTCCGCGGAGCGCCGCGGCGGTGTGCGAACGCGCTTCGCTGAGCACCCTCTCGGCCCGTCGACGGCCCTTGACCACAAGGATCGGCTTGCGGCGCGACACTCGCCGCGCGATCCGGGTGAACCGCTCCGGATTGCCGAACGTCTCGACGTACAGGATCACCACGCCCGCTCGGTCGTCCTGCTCCCAACACTCGAGCAGGTCGTTGGTTGACACGTCAGCACGGCTGCCGAGCGAAGCGAACGTCGAGACTCCCAACTGCCGCGACGCTGCATGACCAAGCAGCCCGATCCCGACCGCGCCCGACGGGGAGCCGATCGCCAGCGCTCCGGCGCGCACGCTCGCGCCGGTGAAGGTCGCGTTCAGGCTGACCTCCGCGGCGGTGTTCAGCACCCCCAAAGAGCTCGGCCCGACCATCCGCAAGCCCCCGCCCCGCACGATCTCAAGGAGCCGCTCCTCGCGCGCGCGGGCCGCGTCGCCGTCCTCACGACCGGCGGGGAGCACGAGCAGCGCTTTCACTCCATTCGCGGCCGCCTCGGCGGCGAACTCGAGCACATCGTCGCCCGCGGCCGTGATGATCACGAGCTCCGGAGCGACCTCGAGCTCAGCGAGGCTGCGGGCCGCCTGCATCGAACACACCACTCCCCCGGTGCGGTTGACCGGCCTCACGGCACCCCGAAACCCGCCGGCGATGATGTTTTGAAGCACCACACGGCCGATATTGCCCGGCGCGTCCGCCGCGCCCATCACCGCGATTGACGCGGGCGCGAGGATCGGTCGCAGCGATGCGACCGAGGCGACATGGTCGCGCTCGTCGATCCGCGCCTGCGCCGTCTCGGTCGGAGTGATATCCAGCGACACCGTCAGCTCGCCGAAGCCCTTGCGCCGTACGGCGAAGCCGACGTCGTTCAACAAGTCCAGCGCCGCGCGGTTGCTGAACATGACCTCCGCATCGAAGCGGTGGATCCCGCGGCCCGCCGCGATCGCCGCGAGCTGCTCGAGCATCCGCATCCCAATCCCACGGCGCTGATCATGATCAGCCACCGCAATCGCGACTTCGGCGACACCAGGCTCACGCAACCCGTCATAGACAGACACAGCCACCACATGGTCGTCGTGGCGGCCGATCAGCGCCAAACGATCAACGCCACTGGCCTCCGCGTCCGCACGCGCGACAGTGTCGGTCCGCCCGAACCCGTGGAAGCGAAAATAATGGCTATCTGGCGAAAGGCCGTCATAGAACGCCTTGATCTGGTCGTAGTCCACCGGCGTCGGGGCCTGCAACCGCAGCGTCGACCCATCGCGCAGCAACACATCCCGGACCAACGGCGTCTGGGACTCCGCCGCCGAAGCCGCCATCACACCTCTCCTCTGGTGCTGACCGCGCGTCGGGAGCGCTCACCCCACGGCTCGGGGACCGCACCCCCAGCCAAAGAACTGTTCGCGGCGGAACCCGACGAGGCAAGAGCGTGCGACGGATTCGACATGAGTTCCTCCTTCGAAATCCCTCACCGCCCCAACACATCTGCTGGTCCAAGAGGGCTCACCACTCGAGGAGGATCAGGCTCGACACTTCCCGATCAGCTCAGCCCGAGCCGATCAGGCCACATCCAGACTGAGACTCCGATCAAGTAGCCATTCGCTGACGCTAGCACCATCGCGACTGCAATGGTGAAGGCCGGGCGCCCGCTCCGAGGAGGCCCTCAACCTCCTCGCCAGCTCCTACGGATGCCGTGGTCGCGCCCGGGCTGGTGGTTATGAGAGTGATCCTGTTCACTGTTCATGGTTCATGGGCAAATCGCGCGAGTGCGTCCTGGGCGGCGTCGGCGCGATCCTGAGCGGCGCAGTACACCACATAGGCTTCCCTGCCCGGCTGGCGACACCATTCCGCGTAAGCCAGCTCGGCCTGTATCTGGGCCTCGTCCCACGCGTACCAGAAGCAGTCGAACTCGGACCATGTCGACGCGGGTCCGATCGAGAACACCAGATCCGTGCCCGCGGCCACGCCATCTGTCCGCGGTCGATTTTTACCGTCCATTTTGTCGCGCCGTCCGCGGACCTGGCCACTGCTGGCGGCCGGTTGCGTTGGTGAACATTGGGTATCTCTCCCTCCTGCCCGGGGGGTCGTCCTGAGGAGGGGCAGACTAAGACTCGAGACGTTGCGGCCGGGTTGCAATCTCGGTGCCGGCGCGTAGTGGTCTAGTGAGCCGCGGGACAGGCGGCTAGGCCTGCTGCAGGCCGTTCCATCCCCAGCGCGGCATCGGCACGCCACGCGAGACGATCGCATCAGCGGCCGAGTAGGACAGGACGTCGCCCACGGCCCATCGCATGTATGCGCGGAGCGCACCACGGAAGTCGGGATCCGCAGGCATCGCCGCGTCGTCAAGCGCGAAGTCAAAGCAACGTACGAAGCGTTCGCCGAGATCTCGCATGTCGCCGTTTCCGGCGTGCATCTGCAGCAGCGCGGATTGGTCGCCACAGGCCTGCGAATACGAAGGTGGGCCTCCCATCACCTCGGCCCAATATGCGGCGAGCCGCTCGATGTGCTGCGGATGCTGATCAGGATGCGAGAACGGATGGTTGAGCTCCGAATCCGCGACACACCGAGCGTGATGCGCTGCGGCGAGCGCGAGAAACGCGGGCTGGCCACCAGCGAACTCGAACAGCGTGGGGCGCAGAACACCGCGAACACCGCGGGACATCATCGGTTGATAGTAAACGTCCGGCTCACGTTGAGCGGTGTGCCGGTGCCGCCGATCATGAACGCGGCCTGGCCAGAAAGCCTTAGCTGGTTGCCGGCGTGCGTCAATGCGTGTCGTCCTTGGCTGGTGAGCGAGATCTTGATCGTCGTGTCGTGCTTGCCAGTCTCGCTGACCGTCGCGCCGGCGATCAACATTTTGATGGCGGCACGCGATCCCTTGCCGGCTACGTACCACGATATGGCCACGCCCCCGGAAACCGGCACGTTGAACGAGGTCGGGTAGCCGCCGTCGTTGAGTATCGCCGAGATCTGAGCGCTCCTTCCGGAGGGAGCTAGCAAGCGAACCAACAGCGACTGAATCTGGGCTGCGGTCTTGCGCGTGATCACTGCGCCCGCCCGGGCTGAGTCCGCCCGCGTGCTGCCGGTGCTGTTGGAGGCTGTCACGACGACACGCAGATGGGCGTTTCGATCAGCCTTCAGAAGCGTGTAGTAGCGCCCAGTCGCCTTGGAGATGGCTGTGCACTTGGCATTGCAGCGTTGCCATTGATAACGGTAGGTGATCGGTGCGGTACCGGACCACGTCCCGCGCGACGCAGACAGCGTCCGTCCGACGATCGCCGTGCCAGAGATCGATGGCGCCACCAGGTTCCGCGGCTGTGTTGCCATTATCTGGGTTAGGATCGCACGCCCGGACACGCTCGGCGCGGCCGAGCTGTCGGTCGCGGTGATCGTCGGCGCTCCCACCGTCTTGGAGCTGGTGATCGTCGCGCTATAGGTCCCGTTGCCCTTGTTCGTCGTCGCGCTGATCTTCTCGCCGGTATCACTCGAGGCGAAGGCCACCTTGTCGGCGGTGACCGGGTGCCCGTGCGCATCGGTCACGGTCGCGGTCGCGGTACTGGTCGACGCGCCGTCAGCCACGATCGAGCCCGGCGACAGCGACACCGACACCGACACTGACACTGACACCGACACCGAGGCGGGCGGACTCGCGGGCTTAGCCGCCGTCTGGGTCAGCGTCGCCTGCCCGGACACGCTCGGCGAGACCGAGCTGTCGATCGCGGTGATCGTCGGCGCTCCCACGGTCTTGGAGCTGGTGATCGTCGCGCTATAGGTCCCGTCGCCGTTGTTCGTCGTCGCGCTGATCTTCTCGCCGGTATCGCTCGAGGCGAAGGCGACCTTATCAGCGGTGACCGGCCGGCCCTGCGCGTCAGTCACGGTCGCGGTCGCGGTACTGCTCGACGCACCGTCAGCCACGATCGAGCCCGGCGACAGCGACGCCGTTACCTTCGTAGCCGGACCGATGGTCTGGG
>JBKQKK010000132.1:0-4431 GCA_052147535.1 Solirubrobacteraceae bacterium
GGAGCGCGAGCGGAGCGGCCACGCTCAGGGGGCGGCTGGGGGGTCGAGCCGGTTGACGAGTTTGACGAACACGTCCTCGAAGCCGGGGTCGTAGTCGTCGGGGTGCTCCCTGACGAACGCGATCACCTTCCGATAGCAGTCGGCGGCCTGTCGGTTCTCACGACGAGCCTCGTGCACCATGCCAAGGCGGTCGTAGCCGTCGTGGACCTCGGGGAACCGCGCCTGAAGGTCGCGGGCGGCCTGCTCGGCTTCGTCGAGCTTGCCGGCACGGACGAGGTCGGCAGCGGCGTTGGACGCAATGGTCAGTTCGTCCTCATCGGCGTCCCCGGCGCCGGAGATAATCGCCGCGATGGCGGCCTTCGCCTCACGAAGCGGCAAACGATGAGCGGCGGCGCTTTCGAGGCGCCGAGCTTCGGCCTTGGCAAGCTGTTCGCGCTCAGCCGCTTCCTCCTTGGGAAGGCAACACTTCTTGTACTTGTTGCCACTGCCGCAGGGGCAGGGATCATTGCGCCCAGGTTTGGCCATCGTGGTCAATGACCTCGAGCTGAGAAGGACGCATTCGTTGTATTCAACCCTGCTGGCCGACGCCACATTCCATGAGCTGCTTCTCGTCTTTGATCAGGACATCGCGATTGCGGCGCGGCGGGGACGATGCCCGCTGTGCGGCAGCGTTCTGCATTCCGCCCAGTATCGCCGCAAGCCTCGTGGCCGTCCGGCCGGGCTGGGCGAGGAGCATGATTGGCGCTTCAGCTTCTGCTGCGCCCGCGACGGTTGCCGCACCCGCACAACGCCGCCGTCGCTCCGGTTCCTCGGGCGCAAGGTCTATCTCGCCGCGATCGTCGTGCTGATCGCGATCATGCGGGAAGGCGCGACCGCCGCGCGGATGCGACAGCTGTCCGAGTTGATCGGCGTCGACCGCCGGACGGTCGAGCGCTGGCGAGAGTGGTGGCGCGACACCTTCACGGCGAGCCCGTTCTGGCAGATCGGCCGGGCCGCATTCATGCCGCCCGTCGATCACGATCGCCTGCCGGTCTCGCTGATCGAGCGCTTTAACGGCGGCGGCGGCGAGCGGCTCATTGCGCTGTTGCGCTTCCTCGCCCCGATCACCGGAGGCGACAGGCGCGCTCGCTGACGGCTTTTCCCGATCCGCAGAGGATGCTCGTCGTCGGCAGTCCAGGCCTCCATCTACGGTCCGTGCGCCCTGATCGAGAGGAGCGCCGGCATGACACGGCAGGCACGAGGTCCCCGAGTCCATGAGCGGTGGGCGCATCTGCGCTTCTCCGTAATTGGACAGCTGTTGGCGGCGCCGCCGCCCAAAGGCGAGTTGCGCGCCCAGATCGAAGCGCTTGCCGGGCGCCAGTGGCGTCACCCCGTCACGGGCGAACCTGTCCGCTTCGCCTTCTCCACCATCGAGCGCTGGTTCTACCGCGCCTTGAAGGAGCGTAGCGACCCGGTCGGCGTCTTGCGCCGCAAGCTGCGCACCGATGCCGGCCAGCAGCCCGCGATGAGCGACGCGGTGCGCCAGGTCGTGCTGGCGCAGTATGCCGCGCACAAGAGCTGGAGCGTCCAGCTCCATCACGACAATCTCGTCGCGCTCGCCCAGACGAGAGACGATCTCCAGCCTTTGCCCTGCTACGACACACTGCGCCGCTTCATGAAGGCGAACGGTCTCGACAAGCGGCGTCGGGTGACATCACGCCACACCGCAGGCGCCGAGCGCGCCGAAGCGCGACTGTTCGACCGCGAGGTGCGCAGCTACGAGGCTGAGTACGTGAATGGCCTGTGGCACTGGGATTGTCACCACGGCTCCAGGAAGGTGCTCACCGCACGCGGCGAGTGGCGGACCCCGATCCTGTTCGGCGTGCTGGATGATCGCTCCCGGCTTGCCTGTCATCTGCAGTGGTATCTGGCCGAGACGGCCGAGATCATCGCCCATGGCCTGTCGCAGGCGTTTCAGAAGCGCGGCCTGCCGCGTTCCGGCCTGAGCGACAATGGCGCAGCCATGACGGCGGCCGAGATCACCGAGGGCCTCAGCCGCCTCGGCGTCCTGCACCAGACCACGTTGCCGTACAGCCCTTACCAGTATGTGGCGCAGCCCGATATGTGGCGGAGATCGGGTTCGAGCGCGGTTCTCGGCGGAACCGACGTATTCTGCGCCACATATTTGAAGGCTACAGCGAGCGAAGGAACTCCATGACTTCCGGCCTTTGCGACCAGCCCCCGGATGTCCTGCGCGTTCGCCCTTGATCGAGTGTCGCCAGCGCCCGCTTCTTGGTCGCCATATCGGTCTCGGCGTAAATGCTGGTGGTGTCGAGGGACATGTGGCCGAGCCAAGCCCGGATTGTGTTGATGTCGACGCCCGCCTGCAGCAGGTGCGTGGCGGTCGAATGACGGATTACGTGCGGACTGATCCGTTTGCCGCGAAATAGCGGGCTGGTTGCCCGCAGCTTGGCGACGTAGCGCTCGACCATCGTGTGAATGCCGTAACGCGTGATGGGCTCACCACGGCGGTTCAGGAACACATGCTCGTCATGGGGCCGGTTGTCGGCAAGGCGACGGAGGTGCCAGAGCGTGAATCGAGCCGAGGCGTTGGTTCCGTGTGGCCGTGGAGCATTGCCGCTCGCTCTCCAGATGAGCGAGGAAGGCGCGCACCACCTCGGCCGACAAATCGGTCACTGCCAACGTGTCGACGGCCGCACCTTTGCTCTTCGCCGCATAAGGAAGAAGCAGGACGAGCATGTCGCGATAGCTCGCACGCGTGTTGGGCGAAAGGTTCCGTTCCGATGCTGCGTACTCCAACAGGAAACGGCAGACCCAATGGCCCAATGAGGTTCGGTCAGTCATGACGGCCCCCCTGGGCGAATGCCTCGAAGCGGCGGCTGGCTTCAGCAAGCAGCTCCTCGGTCATCGTCAGATAACGTTGTGTTCCGGACAGGTCCTTGTGACCCAGGTAGGTCGCCAGCTTGGGCAGCAGGTCGTTCAGGTCGGCCCCTACGCGATACCAGGAGGTAACTCGATGGACAGCCGCCGTATGCCTGAGATCGTGCAGGCGAGGCTGATTGCGAGCTCCGCCGTCCCTCTTGATGCCGGCTATTGCACGTAGGCGACGGAAAGCAGCGCCGATCGCCGAGTCGGTCAGGGGCGTGCCGTCGCACTTGCGGAACAGCAACTCACCGCCGTCGCTCGCTGGGCAGGTGTGGCGCCTCGCGACGAACGCCTTCAGGACTGCGCTCAGTTTGGCGCTGATTGGGACGATGCGAGTCTTGAAGAACTTCGTGCCTCGAACGTGGAGCAGCGATCGGGGCAGGTCGACATCTGAGACCTTGAGACGGCGCGCCTCGCCACGACGCAATCCGGCGCCGTACAGGAGCAACACGAAGGTGCGTAAGGTGTCCGCGTCGATCTCGGAACGCGGGCCGCTAGCCGCCGGCGCCGCTGCGAGAAGTTGCTTCAGCTCGTCCTCGGAGAAGATATAGGGCGTGAATGACGCCGCACTGCGCTTTCGCTCGAAGCTCGGCATGGGTGACGCCTCCAACTCGCAACGCGTGACCGCGTAACGGAAGAAGCCCACCAGAACACGGCGCTTTCTGGCGATCGTCTCGACGCTGGCGCCGTCGCGATTGACGAACCGCGTGATCATTGCTGGGTGGATTCCTTGCAGCGGCGTCTTGCCGATGGATCGGCTGAAGGCGAGCAGGATCGCCTCCTCGGCCACGAAGCGCTTCCCAAGGTTGCGATTGTGCTGAATGTAGGCGGCAATGGTCGGGGTTGTGCTCATAGCAACGCCCCCAGGTCCAGCTCCGCCACCTGACGCAGGCCCTTCATGTCGATCTTCGTATAGATGCGGGTGCTGTTCATGCTGCGATGGCCGAGATGGTCGGCGATCTGCTTCAAGGTGAAGCCAGCATCCATGAGCTGGCCCGCGCAGGCATGCCGCAGACAGTGGGCGCCGACCCGACTCAGCTTCACGCCCTGCTGGGTTAGCCGCATTGCCACCATCGCGCTGATGCTGGCGCCCGACAGCGGGCGGTACGGCGCCTTTATGGTCAGGAACACGGCGCGCTGCGCACATAGCGGGCGGGCCTCTCGGAGATACCGCAAAATGGCCTCGCCGACTGGCGCCCACAGCGGATAGCACTGCGGCCGGCGCAGCTTCGGCCTCATGGCGTGAAGGGTCTCGGCAATCCAGTCGATATCGTCGAGCGTCAATCGCTCGACCTCGCCGCGTCGCAGGCCGTATTGAATCAACAGCGACAGGATCGCGTGATCGCGGATGGTGACAAGATCATTGCCGGCTGAGCTGGCTTCGAGAAGCTTGTTCACCTCGTCGATGGTCGGCGCTCTTGGAACGTCGCCGAGCGCGTAGAGACGCGGAAGATCGATGCCGAGCGCGACGCTGGAACTGCACCAGCCCTGCTGTGCGGCGTGCCG
>JBKQKK010000133.1:0-13634 GCA_052147535.1 Solirubrobacteraceae bacterium
TTGCCGAGCATCAGTCCGTCGAGCCCGTTGATCACGGACTCGACGAGCGCGAAAGCCGCGCCGGAAGGCGGTGGATCAGGGCAGGATGTCGTTCAGTGTCGCTGTGAACTGCTCGCCCGATTCCTCGAGCTCGCCCTCGATGTGCAGGCGCGCCGGGCCGGTCTCGGTCCATAGGTCGAGGAAGTAGGCCCAGCCCGGCTGGTCCGGATCGTCGGATTTGGCGATCGCCTCGACCTGGTAGATCTCGCGCGGCGGTAGCACCAGCGACTCGGGGCAGTCGTCCTCGACGCGACGGCGCAGGTCCTCGACTCTGAGCCGATCGCCAGACGCGACGCGGAGCTCCTCGTAGTCGCCGTCCACGACGAGGCCGACGACGTCCTCCAGTGCCCGGTACATCGGTTCGGGCATCAGCTCGAGCGTTTCGACGATCTCTTCCAGTCCGCCCAACTCGTGGCTCGGCGTCAGGTCGAGCCGGCTGTAGAAGTAGTCCTCGCACGCCGCGCGCGCCTGGCGGCGGATGCTCTTGGACAACCCCGCGGCGCCGAGCGCAAAGACCGCCGCAGCGATCGCCTCCTCGAGCGTTCGGTGGCGGCGCGTCAGCTGCGCGGTGATCGCACGACCGTGCTCCGTGTCGCGCGCCATCGATGAGCCGTCCAACAGAATCGAGGGAGCGTCGTGGCGGCTGTAGCCCGCGCAAGCCCGCACCGCAGAGTGAAGGACGATGAGGTGATCGCCCATTATGCCCGCGCGGGTGATCGGTCGCCCGGCGTCATCCGGATCGGCCAGCTCGCCGAACGCGTGGTAGTAGCGCTGCCACGACTATGCATCCTACGAATACAGTACGACCCCGCCGCGTCTGACGAGGACTCGAAAGCCACAGCGCCGTGGCGGGAGGGGAGAGTGCCGGCATTCGACGAAGCGGGCCTCCTGGCGGAGATCCTCCAGCGCCCAGCTGCTCGGCCAACCGACCCTCCGCGTCGTGCTCGTCGAACAGGCGCAGGTACGCATTGGGGCGACTCTCAGGCGAGGCGGGTGGAATCAGGGTGAGGTCAGCTGCCGTCTGGATAGCCGCCGCGGTGCAGGACCATCGGGTACCAGGGCAGCGTCTGCGGTGGCCTGACCAGTGCGCGCCAGCCCTCGGGCGGCGGTTGAAGTCCGGCAAACAGCGGTGAGCCGTCACGCGTGGCGTCGCCCACGATCGGCACAAGCGCCGACACGGCTTGGGCGATCACGTCTGCCCCGTATCGGCGTCTCCAGTCCTCGAGGGTCGCGTCGATCCGGCTGTGCCCGGCCGTCTTGGCGCGTGCGCCGCGATCGGCGGTGAGCCGGGCTTGCTTACCGCGTCCCGGTGCCGGCTCCCGGACGAACGCGAGCTGCAGCAGCTGGTGAACATCTTCCAGGGTTTCGTCCTCCCGCACGGCGAGCTTGCGCGTGAGGCCGCGCAATCCGACGAGTGAAGCCCTGAACACGTAAACGGCAACGCCGGTCAAATCGGCTGTCGAAGGCATGCCAGCACGATCGGCGTCGCTTCGGTCGGATCGATGCCTCGCCGACCATGCGGGAGCATGTATCGCGGACGATCGTTACCGGACACCGGCGAACCGAACCTCCCACGCGACCAATCGTCTTACCGTGACTGGCTGCACGGATGGTCAGGGCCGAGCACCTTGTCCGTGGTTTTGAAATGCAGCTTGGCGACTTCCGCGAGAGCCTTATGTCCTCCTCTGGCGGCGATCGCCTTGGCCACTTCGACGACCTGCGGAGAAGCGCCCTTGGGCAGGGTGACGCCAACCGTGACGGATGTCCGGTCAAGCCAATTGAGAAACGCCTCACGCGCGAGGATCGACGCGGCGGCGACGGCGAGATCCACTTCCGCCTTCGGGAACTGAAAGACCGTCAGGCCGCTATCTCTGGTTTCGGCCATCAGCCGTTTCTCGATGTAGCGAGCGTCGGCGAACTGATCCACGATCGCGTAGCGGGGCCGTAGCCCCGCCTCCAGCAGATCCTCGATCGATCTCGTGTGCGCCCACGCCAGCAGGGAGTTGAGGTTCTTGCCCTCGGTCTTGAACTGGGCGTACAGGGTGTTGTAGCGCTGCGGTTTGATCGGCGTCACCTTGTAGCGCCCGCTGCCGACCGTCTCCCGGACGGTGGGAGCGAGCGCGTGGACTCGTCTGTCGGTCAGTTTCTTTGAGTCTTTAACGCCGGCGGCACGCAACTGCTCGGCCACGTCGGCATCGGCAAAGACCGCGGCAGTGACCAGGGGGCCGAAGTAGTCGCCCTTGCCTGACTCGTCGGTGCCGATCCATGGTCCTTCCTTCGGCAGCGCAGAAGGATCGCTGCCGCCGGCGGGGCCGTTGGATTTCGGCTTGGGCACGGCATCGACGTTAGCGAGCCCTTCTTGTGCGCTGCCAACTAGTGCAAGCACTTCGTCATAGGCAGGAGCGGTGCCGGTGATCCTTCCTCTGCCTGTTGGCTGCCGTGCTCGCTGCCAGGGCAGCCGGAGCCTGGATTGGCACAGCCTTCGCGGCGTGCACAGAATCGATGCTTCCCGAAGCGGTCCGCCGCCGCGGGCGAGCGCGACACCGTCTACACCAGAGCATTCGATGTCGCGGCCGGCTACAGGGTTGTTATGCGGCTTTGGCTCGTGAGTCGGGTTGGCTGGCGAGGGCCTGATTCTCCGGGACGAACTTGCTCGCAGTGAACGTCGCGCCCTGCGGATCGGCGATGACTGTCATCCTGACCCAGGGGGCATCAAATGGCGCAGCGATCACGCGGCCACCCAGGGCGACTGCCCTTTCGGCCGTCGCGTCGGCGTCGTTGACTGCGAACGTCACGCTCCAGTTCGCGGGGATGTCGGGTTGGTCGTCGGCAACTGGGTTGAGTGTCGCGACAACGTCCGCGAAGCCATCCGGAGCGGCACCGCTGGCGGTCTGGCGCTCGCGGAGCCCGGGATCGCGCTGCGCCAGGAAGGCGCCGTAGCCCCGCAGACGCCACATCTCGATGCCACCTTGGAGCTCGAGCGTCTCCCATCCGAACAGCGACCCGTAGAACGACTTCGCGCTGTCGGCGTCGCGCGTGTTCAGGCTGTTGAAGTTCAACGAGCCGGGTTCGTTGACGATCCGCGCGCCCTTGTGCTGCTTCGCCTGCCAGACGCAGAACGCGGCCCCCTCGGGATCGGCGAACACCGCCATCCGACCCGCGTCCATCACGTCGACGGGGTCCATCACGACGCTCCCGCCGGCATCAAGTACCTTCGTAACGGCGGCGTCGGCGCTTTCAACCCAGATGTAGGTGTTCCATACCGCCCTGCGTGAGGCGGCTTCGGGCTGTGAGGCCACGGCGGCCACATCACCGCCGCGAAGGCGGGCGATGAAGTAGTGGCCGTCTGCGCCTGACGGCATCACGTCTTCGAAGTCCCAGCCGAACAGGCCGCCGTAGAAGGCGGCGGCGGCTTCCGGGTCCGGCTGGCTGGTGTCAACCCAGCACGGAACACCGGGCAGGTATCCATCTCGGTCGAGCATTCGTGCTCCCATCTGGTTTGTCGATGTCACGACGCACGATACTCGCCTGCAGGACAGCGATTTATACCCTCTTCCTTGCACGAAATTACGCAACCGAAAGTGGTCGCATTCAAGCCTTAGCGTTCGTGGTCGAACCTACCGGGTATGAGCGCAATGCCTGCCAACCGGGAAGAGCAAGTGCCCTGGGAGGACGAGCGGGTCCTCGTCACTCGCCAACCAGTGGTAGACGCGCGAACGCGCGTGAAGGGATATCGCGTCGTCTACGGCATGCTCGAGGACAAGTTGCCATGCATGCCGTCCGGCGCCGATGCGCTGCGCCTGTTCAACGAGGTGTTCAGCGTGATGAGCCTTGAGACGTTGGTTGGCGACAGCGTTGCGCATGTGCCGATTACGCGCGATCTGCTACTGATGGTGGGAATCCCATCGATTTGCCGGGATCGTGTCGTGCTGCGGGTCAGGTATGAGGATGCGGTTTCGTCCGATCTCGCCCCTTCGCTCGACAGGGGCTTCCGGCGCGGAGCGATGCTCGAGCTCGACCGTGTACCCGGGCCCGAGTTCGACCTCAAGCTGCTGGACCAGTTCGGCGTCGTCGAGATCGACCTTTCGCGCTGGTCGGACAAGCAGATCGCGGAAGTGATGCCGGAGATCGTCTCTCGCCGTGGTGTGGCGCTGGCCACCAACGTTCGCGATCAGCGCCAGCGAGACGCGGCCAGGGAGCTCGGGTTCGAGTGGTTCTCAGGCCCGTATCTCACGCGGGCAGCTGTGGTGGAAGGCCGCAAGGTCCCGTCGAAGGCGCTCAATGCACTCGTCAATGTCGCTCGCCTGCAGAGCGAGACGATCACGCTCGATCAGCTGATCAAGGTGATCGAGCGTGACCCGGAGCTGAGCGAGCGGCTACTAAAGCACATCAACTCCGCGCATTTCGGCTTCGCGACAAAAGTCAAGTCGGTGCGTCATGCGACGGTTCTGCTCGGCTCGCGTGAAGTTGCGCGCTGGGCGATGCTGCACGCCACGCTCGGTTGCGCGCCGCGGACGCCGCCCGCACAGATGGTCATCGCCCTTACGCGGGCGGGGATGTGCGAACGGCTGGCCTCAGTCAGGCCGGGCGCTGCACCTGACGATCTGTTCACCGCCGGCATGCTGTCCATGTCACACGTGCTCGTCGGCGTCTCGCTCGAGTCGATCGTCGAGGAGTTGACGCTCGATAGCGTCGTGAAGGAAGCCCTGCTGCACCGCACAGGGGTCGTCGGCGAGACGCTCGACGCAGTCATCGCCTATGAGCATGGGCAGTTCGACTCGCCGTCGCTCGCCTCGATCATCCAGTATTGCGGCGTCGCCTACCGGCAGGCGCTGATCTGGGCCCAGGGGGCGATGTCGAGCGTCAGGTGAGGTCGGCGCCAGAGCGGCGGCGAACTTTCCGGTGCTGGCGCAGGACGATCGGCTCGCCGCGCGTGCGGCGCAGTAGCAGGAACGCAATCGTGCCCCACATCGCCGGCACCCACAGCGAGATCGCGTGGTACACGACCGTGGCGGCCGTCGCCTCGGTCGCGCTCACGCCGTAGAGCACGAACAGGCCGACGAAGCTGCCGTCGAGCACGCCGATGTTGCCCGGGATCGGCAGCAGGTTGGACATATAGCCGATCTGGTACGCGAGCACGATCACCGCGAGTGGCGGCACCGGGCCGACGGCGGCGAAGCAAACTGCCAGTACCGCGATGTCGCACCATAGGAAGGCGATCGCGCCGGTCGTCCGCCAGTCGGCGGAGAACAGGATCGCCTCCGTGTCGCGGGTGACCTTCGCCGTACTGCGAACGGCCAGCGCCCAGCGCCCGCGACGGTCTCCGACCAGGCGATCGCTGAGGGGCGGCAGCGCCAGGAAGGCAAGGAACGCGACCAGCCCGACGACACCGGGGAGCAGGCTGAGCAGAGGATCGCGCTTGCCGGGTAGCAGACCCAGCCAGAGCCCGAGCCCCGCGACCGCGAGGGTGATCACGTTGATCGCACTGGTCAGCAGGAACAAGACCCCCGAGCGCTCCGCGACCCGGACGGGATTGGCCCCCCGCTCGACGAGCAGCAGCGCGCCTGCCGCAACGCTGCCCGCCCCGCCGAGCGACACCGCTGAGCCGAATGCCAGCTCGCTCAACGCCACTCTCGCGCCGAGCCGGATCGGCACCCGCTCGAACACCTGCAGGAACGCCAGCACGTAGCCGGCGCACGAGAGGATCTCGAACGCGACGGCTAAGGCGACCAAGGCCGGCGACATGTGTGTGACCGCGTGCTTGACGCCGCGCAGTCCGGGGACCGCCAGCAGCAAGCCGACCACCAGCACGATCAGCATGACCAGCGAGATCAGACCGTTGCGCAGCCGCTTTGTCGCGCCGGCGGCAGCGAGCGCGTCGAGCTCCTGGTCCGGAGAGGCAGTCTCCAGCTGCTCAGGAGAGGGCACCTCTGGCATCTCTGGCACCTCTGGCACCTCCGGCACCTCCCGCACCTCCGGCACCTCCGGCACCTCCGGCACCTCCGGCACCTCCGGCACCTCGGGCGTGGCAGGCTGCCGGTCGGGCTCAGGCGGATCGCAGCTGCCCGATGTGGCCGACATTGCCGGTATCCAAGCACTCCGGCCCGACGGTAGTAACCAGCCGACAGCCGGCGTGCGCGGCCGGCGCCGGCCAATACCTATTTACCAATAAAATAGATGGACATCGTGTTCAACTATCAACACTCGCAGTGAACAAGCTCGAGCTGCCAGAGCGCGACATCGTGGGCGTGCGCGCGCCGGACCTCGGTCGCTTCAACATGACCGGCCCCAACAGCTGGGTCGTGGGGCGCGACCCAGCGTGGCTGGTCGACCCGGGTCCCGCTGTGGACGAGCACCTCAGGGCGCTCGTGATCGAGCTGCGTTCGCGAGGCGGACTTGCCGGGATCGCGCTCACCCACGATCACTGGGACCACAGCGCGGCGCTGCCAGCTCTGCGCGACCATTTCCCAGCGGCGCCGCTCGCGGCCGCTCGAGGCGATGTCGATGTGCAGTTGCAGGACGGCGCGGCGTTCGGATCGCTGCGGGCGGTCGCGACGCCTGGCCACGCTCCCGATCATCTGGCCTTCCTCGCCGGTGACGTCGCGATCACGGGTGACGCCGTGCTCGGCGAAGGGAGCGTCTTCGTGGCGCCCTACCCCGGGGCGATGGCCAGTTACATCGAGGGCCTGCAGCGCCTGCGAGCGCTCTCGCCGGCGTTCATCTGCCCCGGACACGGGCCACTCGTGCGTGACGCCGATGCCAAGCTGGGCGGCTACATCGCGCATCGCCTCGAACGCGAGCGGCGTCTGCTGCAGGCGCTCGACGCGGGGAAGCGGACGGTCGACGAGCTGCTCGACGACGCGTGGTTCGGAACTCCGCAGGCGCTGCGGCCGGCCGCTGCCGCGACGATGGCGGCGCACCTCGACAAGCTAGCGGACGAGGGCCGGTTGCCAGCTGGGGTGCAGCGCCCAGAGGTCGGTTAACTCTCGAGCGGAGCCTTAGAGTCGCCCTCTGCGCAGGCGAGTCGCCGCCGCGCCAGCGCGAGTGCGGCGGTCAGCGGTGTCGCGCCGATCGCCTCAGCATGGTCGAAGATCTCGGCCAGCGTCGCCGCGATCTGCTCGGTGCGGCGGCGGGCCCGGGCGGGCTGGTAGCCCGCGAACTCGGCGGCGATGTTGATCACGCCCCCGGCGTTGACGACGAAGTCCGGTGCCCAGATGATGCCGCGCGCCGCAAGCAGGTCCGCGATCGCGTCATCAGCCAGCTGGTTGTTGGCGGCACCCGCGATGATCCGGCACCGCAGGTTCGGGACTGTGTCGTCGTCCAGGATCCCGCCGAGGGCGCACGGCACGACGACATCGACGTCGGCGCTGAGCGCCAGTTCGGGCGTGGTCCAGCGGGCGCCGAGTTGCTCGACCAGATGGCGCTTGCGATCGTCGAGGTCGGCAACCAGCAGCTGCGCGCCCTCGCGAGCGCATCGCTTCGCGACCCGCTCGCCGACGTGGCCAACCCCGATTACGCTGATCGTACGGCCGCGCAGCGACGGCGTCCCAAACATACGTTCGCAGCAGGCGCGGATCGCGACGTGCACGCCGAGTGCGGTCAGCGGGCTCGGGTCACCGGAGCCGCCGCGCCCGCGCGACAGACCGCCGACGTGCCTGGTGCGGGTCGCGATGACGCTCATGTCCCGGCTGGAGGTGCCGACGTCCTCAGCCGTCACGTAGCGGCCTTGCAGGGACTCGACGCTGTCGGCGAAATCGAGCAGGGCTGCGTGGCGCCGCTCCGATGAGATCTCCAAAGTCGACGGAACCACGATCACGCCTTTGCCGCCGCCGAGCGCCAGATCCGCCACGGCCGCTTTGTAGGTCATCGCGCGGGACAGGCGCAGCGCGTCGCGTAGCGCGGCACGTGAATCCTCGTATCGCCACATGCGGCAGCCGCCGAGGGCGGGGCCGCGAATCGTCGAGTGGATCGCGACGATCGTGTAGAGACCAGACCGAGATCCTCGGCGTATGACCACCTCTTCGTGATCGAGCTTCTCTGGGTAACGGGCGATCTTGATCGAGCGGTCGGTCGGTTTCTCAGCTGGTCGGTGCGTCTGAGCTGCCCGACGTCGATTCGCCGCTGCTGCTGGATCCGCTCGATCCGGTGCTGCCGGTGGACACGCTCGATCCGGTGTCGCCGGTCGATTCGGCGCTGGCGTCCGAGGCGGTCGTGTCGGACGATCCGCCGTTCGCCACAGTCGAACCAGGTCCACCGCTGCCGGAAGGTTGCGTCGCGGGCCAGCCACCCGTGCCGACGGTCGCCACGCTGCCGCTCTCAGCGCCGGTGGCAGCCGGCGGCCCGCTCAGGGTGGATGTTGCGGACAGCCCGCCGCCGGCCGTGGAGGTTGATGCTTGCGCGCGCCTGTTCGTGGTGTGCGCCACGCCTGCGGTCGAGCTCGAGCCGGCCGCGGAGCCCGAGAGGGTGGCGGTGGCGGGAATTGAGTCGGCTGTCGTGCCGGTGCTGCCGGCGGTCTGCGTCCTACTGGCGCTGTGCGTGCCGGTGCCGGTGCCGGTCTGCGCGGCGGTGCCGGTCTGCGCGGCGGTGCCGGTCTGCGTGCCGGTGCCGCCCAGCGTGCCGGTGCCGCCCAGCGTGGCCGTCGCAGCCAGGCCGACGCTCACCGTAGCGGCTGCTGCCCTGACGCCCGCCGGACCGTCGCCGGGCGTGCCGCCGCCCGCCTGCCAGCTGATCGGGCTGGTCTGGGCCTGCCCGGAGCTGTACTGGCCGGCCGCCGCGGCGGCCGGCAAATCGACGCCAGCTGCTTCCGAGCCGGCGCTGCCGGCGGCTGTGGAAGGGATCGAGCGGCTCGATGCGCCGGCGGTTCTCGCCACTGCCGCGTGCTGCTGGTGAGCGGTGCGCGTCCCTAAGCCGCTGAGCTCTGGCTGCGCAGCCACGACGCCGCCGGCGGTCAGGACGGCGGCCAGCAGTGCCGACATGTGAACTGCGCTGCCGCTCAGGAAGCCTGATGTGAGGGCACCGCCGCCACCGAATGCACCGCCGGCGACCGCAGCCGTCCCGCCGGCGACTGCAGCAGTACCTCCGGCGACCGCCGCGCCTCCAGCGCTGCTGCCGCCCGCCGCCGCCGCCGCCGAGCCACCCGCCGCCGCCGAGCCGCCGCCGCCGGCGCCGCCGCCGATCCCGAGCAGCTTGGTGAGGAGGCCGACGATTCCCGCGCCGGGAACGAGCGCCGAGAACTGCCTGCTGAGCCCGCGCAGCTCGCGGCGGAACTCCTGGCACGGCGCGCAGTCGTGTAGATGGCGCTTCGCCGTGGCCGTCGCGCGGACACCTCGGTCGTGGCAATCGATCAGTTCCTCGCGGATCGTCGCGCACGCGGTCTCGCGGGCATCGAGCGTCCGGGTGAGGTTCACGCGTGCCCGCACCAGCAGCGATTTGACGGCCGGCACAGAAATGTCCAGCGCGCCAGCCAGTTCGCTGTAGCTCATCCCGCTCAGCTCGCGCATCAGCAACGCCGAGCGCTGCTGCTCCGGCAGTCGCTGCAGGTCGGCGATCAGTTGCGCCAACGACTCGCGCTGCTCGGCGACCGCGATCGGATCGCAGATCGCGGCGGCCGCGTGGTCGTCGGATGCCGACAGCAACGCGGGGGGGCGGCGCATCTCGTCGATGCAGCGATTGTGGGCAACGCGGTACAACCAGGCACGCAGCGCGAGCTCGCGGTTGTTGGCACGCAGCCCAGAGTAGGCCCTGACGAAGACATCCTGGAGCGCGTCTTCGGCGTCCTGGCGGCAGTTGGGCAGCATCCGACGCGTGTACGCGAGCAACCGCTGCCGGTAGCGGTCGTGAATTACCCGGAACGCTTCGTCGCTGCCTTCGCGGAACAGCGCAACAAGCTGATCATCGGAGCGAAGGCGCAGCAGCGACGAACCCAGCGACAGCCTTCCGCGGGGGAGCCTTGCCGGGGCATGAAGCGCTGAAGCTTCCACGTCGATCCCTCATCACTGTATACCAGTGATGAGGGACGTTGTCTCGGATATCGTCGAGGCGGGCTGTTTCAGGCCAGCGAGACCATCACGTGTTTGACCTCGGTGTAGTCCTCGAGCGCGTAGATGCTCAGGTCCTTGCCGTAGCCGGATTGCTTAAAGCCACCGTGCGGCATCTCTGAGGCGAGCGGGATGTGGTCGTTGATCCAGACGCAGCCGAACTGCAGGGCTTTCGAGACCCGCATCGCGCGCCCGACGTCGCGCGTCCAGACAGACGCTGCCAGGCCGTAGGGGGTGCCGTTGGCCCAGGCGATCGCCTGGGCCTCGTCGGAGAACTGCTGCACGGTGATCACCGGGCCGAAGATCTCGGTCTGGATCATCTCGTCGTCCTGCTCGAGGCCGGCGACGACTGCCGGTCGCAGGTAGAAGCCGGGGCGTTCTGGCTGCGTTCCGCCGGTGACGATCTCGGCGTTGGATGGCGTGCGCTGTAGGAACCCCTCGACGCGGCCAAGCTGGCGCTCGGAGTTGAGCGGGCCGAGCGTCGTGTCTTCCGATCGCGTGTCTCCGATCACGAAGCCGTCAGCCTGCTCGGCGAGGCCGCTGACGACCTTGTCGTAGACATCTGAAGCGGCAAGCACGCGGGTCGCGGCGGTGCAGTCCTGGCCGGCGTTGTAATAGCCCGTGCCGGCGATCGTCTCGAGCGCGGTCTGCAGATCGACGTCGTCGAACACAACCACGGGCGCCTTGCCGCCAAGCTCGAGGTGCACGCGCTTCAGTGTGTCCGCGGCGGCTCTGGCGATCCACTTGCCGGTCGCCACCGAGCCGGTCAGCGACACCATGCTCACGTCAGGATGAGTGACAAGTGCTTGACCGGTCGGGTCGCCGTGGCCGGTGATCACGTTCAGTACGCCTTTCGGCAAGATCTCGGCCGCAAGCTGCCCCAGGCGAACGGTGCTCAGCGGCGTCGTCTCGGCCGGCTTCAGCACGATCGTGTTGCCGGCGGCGAGCGCCGGTCCGATCTTCCAGATGGCCATCATCAGCGGGTAGTTCCACGGCGCGATCTGGCCGATCACCCCGATCGGCTCGCGGCGGATGATCGAGGTGTAGCCGCTGAGGTACTCGCCGGCTGCGCGTCCCTCGAGGCAGCGCGCCGCTCCCGCGAAGAACCGCAACTGGTCGGTCATCGCGGGGATCTCGTCGTTCTTGAAGGCGGCGATCGGCTTGCCGGCGTTGTCGGACTCGAGCTCCGCGAGCTCGTCGGCGTTCGCGTCGATCGCTTCAGCCAGCGCGAGCAGAGCGGTGGCACGCTCGCCGGGCGTCGTCGTCGACCAGCCCGCGAAGGCCCGGCCGGCTGCAGCCACGGCGCGGTTGACGTCCTCCACGCCGGACAGCGGTGCGTGAGCCATCACCTCGCCGGTTGAGGGGTTGAGAATGGGCTCGGTCGCGCCGTCTGCCGCGGCGACTGACTCAGACTCGATCAGGTTTTGGATTGTGGGTGCGGTGGCTGTCATATCCCTCGGCAAGCTACCACTCGCTCAGTGATCCGAGGCCTTTTTGGGCCGCGCTGCACGGGCGTCGCTAACCTCAACTGCCACATGGACGCTGCCTCGGGCATCGGCATCCCGGTCGCGTTCGGCGCGGGCTTGATCTCCTTCCTATCGCCCTGCGTGCTGCCGTTGGTACCCGGCTACATCTCGACGGTGGCGGGCGTTACGCCGTCCGACATCCGTGCCCGGCGCGTGATCCTGCCGAGCCTCGCGTTCGTCGCGAGCTTTTCAACCGTGTTCATCGCGCTGGGCCTGATCGGGCAGCAGGCGTTGCATGCCACCCTCACGGGCCCGGCGGCGCTGAAGGTCTCCGGTGCCGTGATCATCCTGATGGGTGGCCTGTTCGTGCTCGCGCCGTTCGTGCCGCGCTTCGCCCGTGAGTGGCACCTCGGCAGGCTGATGGAGCGCGCCGGAAAAGGCGGACCGGTGTTGGCCGGAATGGCCTTCGCGCTTGCGTGGACGCCGTGTACCGGTCCGACGCTCGGCGCGATCATCACCGCCGCCGGCACGTCCGGATCGGCGCTGCACGGCGCCTATCTACTGGTCTTCTACTGCGCCGGACTGGGCGTGCCGTTCCTGATCACGAGTCTGGCGTTTGGCAAGGCGACCGCAGCGATGGCGATCGTCAAGCGCCACTACCCGATCGTGATCGGCGTCGGCGGGCTGGTTCTGATCGGGATGGGCACGCTGATCTGGACCGGTGAGTTCACGCAGCTCAACATCACCGTCGACCACTGGCTGAACACGCTCGGCCTCCCCAACTTCAACGCCGACACGTAGGTTCGACAGCGTCGAGGCTGCTGGCCGTGGCCGTCAGAAGTCCTCGTCGTCGTGCATCTCGTGCCAGTGCAGCGCAGCCGCCTCGGCGCTGGCTGAATGGTGATTGGGCACGATCCCCTCGGGCTCGCGCGGAGCTATCGGGGGAGGGTGATCGACGTCGTCGTCGGGGTGCCGTTCTGCCCAACGGATAGCTGCGGAGTCGACGGGATCGGAACCCTCCTTGGGAAGTGGGTGCTGCGGCATGTTCCTCTCCTGGCTGGATTTCATTGTTATCAGAGCCCCATCGCTGAGTGCCGGGTCAACTGCGAGTCGCTCAGGTTACCTTGCCGGGGCGAGGTGGGGGGCTCTCAGCTGTCATAGCCGTGCTCGCCAGGGAGCACGATCCGCGGACTGTCCCCGATCAGCAGTACGCGAGGTTGGACCGGCTGGACGGTCTTGCCGCGGGCATGCTGGAGAAGGTCGTCCGTCGAATCGAAGGCCGCCAGCTGTTCGAGCTGCTTGATCGTTGGAAACACCAATGACAGCCGCCCCGCCGCGTTGGCGGCGAGAGCATCGGCCGGCGCGGTCCAGCGATGATCCACGATCTCCTCAAGATCGACCAGGGGTCGTGCGTTTACCGGCGCCCGCGCGAGGAAGAACCAGGTGTCGAACCGGATCGCGACCTCGACCGGTGTGATCCAGCGCGCAAACGCGATCAGCTCCTGATCGAGGTCGAGCACGATCCCGGCCTCCTCGCGCAACTCTCGGATCGCGCCCCGACGCAGGCCCTGCATGCCGTCGCCGTCCTGGCGTCCGACGGAGCCGCCGGGGAACACCCAAGCGCCGGGCATGAACCGTGCCAGCGGATTGCGCTGCACGAGCAGCACCTCCAAGCGCTCGCTGCCGCCGCGCAGCAGGATCACCGTAGCCGCCGGTCGTGGAACAGCGGGGGCATCGGAGTTTGCCTTGCGCAGAAACTCGGGATCGGGGATCTGCACATATTGATCGTACGCGCTCACGAGGCGTACGCTTGTAAGCGTGCGCTGGCTTTGCGAATCGTGCGGGTTCATCTACGACCCCGCCGATGGCGATCCTGACGGCGGGATCTCGCCCGGCACGCCGTTCGAGGATCTTCCTGAGTCCTGGTTCTGTCCGGTGTGTGGCGCACGCAAGACCGACTTCACGCCCTACGACGAGCCCTAGCCCGAAGTTTTCACTGGTTGGGGGCCTGATCGCCTTTGTTTACGGGCGACCAGGCCGATTTGGGCCGGAGAATGTAGCCAAAGAATCTCCACTTAGCCAGGCTGAATAT
>JBKQKK010000134.1:0-3575 GCA_052147535.1 Solirubrobacteraceae bacterium
CAACGACACGATGAGGACAGGACAGCGGTGTGGATCATGATCGTTGCCTCCTCGATGTCCGCCCGTCGCGCTACGTTTCGTCTATCGGTTGCGCGGGTGGCTACCCACTGAAACCGTCGAGGAGCCCGCATAAGCCGATCCACCAGCGTGCACGGTCAACGAGTCAGTCGATGCCGTCGGCTGCAGGCGCGTAGGTGTGCGTTTGGGGTGTGCGCATTTTTTTCGCACAAGCTCGGGCTATTCGCACGCTGCCGCAGTGACCTCGCGCGCGAGGTGTCTTTCGCGCTCACCGGGCGCTGGCCCAACGCGGACGCTGCAAAGCGCGCGGGCGCCGGGCGCCCCTACGATCGCTGCACCCCTCTCCCACTCCCGCGCCCGCAAGACCTCGGCCGCGCAGCCGGCGTCGGCGCAGACGGCGGCTTGCGCGACCAAGGCCGCCGTGCTTGCCACGCTGGCGGGTGGCGGTGCGATGACGGCTGGCCGAGATCGCCTGGCCCGCACACCCATCTCTATTTCACGCGCGCGTACCACACAGCAACTCTGTCTCCTTCCCCCTAGCCGTCGATCACCGGGCTTGGTGGCCTCTCGGAAACGATCGTCCGCGATACACCCCGAATGGCGCGCAATACGACCAAGCTTTACGGGGGTTGGGCTGTAGCGACTGCCGTGTACGCGCCAATGTAACGCGCTCGGAGGTTTGCGATACGACCTATCTGATCAGAGCGGGAGCCCGCCAGAGCAGCGCAACGTGATCGCGAAGCGGCGCTCTGCACCGGAACTCCCTCGATACTCGATGACCACGACGCGCAAGGCGCCCCAGCCGACTTGGTCTCGAACCCGCTCCGCGATGATCTCCGCGACGCTCTCCGCACCATCGAGATCGACTTCTTGTGAAGGTTCACACCGTCGGGATGACAGAACGCCAGCGTGTATGATATGGGTACGGACGCATACGGCGGGCCAGCTCATATCGGCTGGTTCTCAAGCCGGGCAGTGTGCCGAACGAAGGTCCCTCAACAGCTGACGGTCACGGCAGCCCGCTGACTTCGACTGGCGTCGCGCTGCTCGTGGTACTCCCGTCCCCCAGTTCCCCGGAGGAGTTCTCGCCCCAGCAGTCCACGCCGCCTGACGCAAGCAGCGCGCACGCGTGAAAGGCGCCGACCCCGAGCGCGGTTGCATTTGCGATGCCGCCGACCGGCACCGGTGTCGGGCTGCCGACCACCCCGGCAATCGTCACCCCGACGTAGTTGTCGCCCCAGCAGTCAACGCCGCCGCCCGCAAGCACCACGCACATGTGGTCATCGGCGGCGGCGATGGCGGTCGCGTTGGTGATGCCGACCGGCACAGGCGCCGAGGCGTCTTGCCCGGCGGCCACGTTTCCCAGCTGCCCGTAGCAGTTGTTGCCCCAGCAGTCCACGCTGCCTGAGGCGAGCAGCGCGCACGTGTGGCCCCAGCCTGCAGCGAGCGCGGTCGCATCGGTGATGCCGCTGACCGGCACAAGCGTCGAGCTGCTACTTTCGGTGCCCCCGTCCCCCAGTTCGCCTTCGTTGTTGGCGCCCCAGCAGTCCACGCTGCCGCCCTGAACCAACGCGCACGTGTCGTTGTCACTTGCGGCGAGTGGGTCTTGATACTGTCCGCCGAGTACGCCGAAGCCTGAGCCGTCGGAGCCTGAGCCGCCTGAGCCTGAGCCGCCTGAGCCCGAGCCTGAGCCGCTAGAGCCTGAGCCGCCGGTGCCTGTCCCGGTCCCGGTCCCAGTGCTGGTTGCGCCAGCGCACGTCACGGCGGCGGCGGCGTTGACGATCGGGATTGGCTCGCCGGTGTAGGCGAGCGGCGGATCGGCGTATGCGCCGCCAGGCTGCCCGTCGGGCGGCTTGGTCGATCCGACCTCGCCTGTTCCTGCGGTGGACGTGATGCAGGCGCCGATCTGCGCCGCGGTGAACGATGGATGCTTGGCTGCGACCAGCGCGGCGATGCCGGCTACCACCGGCGCGGCCATCGAAGTGCCAGCCATCTCGCCGTGCTCGGGGCAGTAGCCGGCGGCGCAGGAGCCGACTGTGCTGCTCAGCAGGCCGCACCGCCCCTGATCGAGAACGTTGTCGCTGTTACAGGAGGCGTTGACATCTATTGCGGGCTGGGTCGGTTCGACCCCGCCGGGGGCGGCCACGACGACACCGTAGTTGGAGAAGCTGGCCAGCGTCCCGTCGGCGTCAGCGGCAGCGACATCAAGCACGTTGGCCAGGTCGGCTTTTGCCGCCCAGGGGCTGCTGGGCCCCGACATGCAGTTGTTGCCCGCCGAGAACGTCCATACGATGTCCGCCCCGGCACCGGTAAGGATGCGGCGGAAGAACATCCGGGTGTGGGAGATCCACGCCTCAAATGGTGTTGTTCCGGTAAGCCTGCGTCGCGCACCCCGAGTCCGCTCCCAGCGACATGTTGATCACCCGGACGCCTGGGGTACCCGCGACCCGCTGCATGGCCGCCATCACGCTGGCGTCCGGGATCTCGGTCTCGGGCTGTCCGCTGCTGTTGAGGACCGGCCGGCCGTTCTTCAGCACGTCGGTCGCCGCGGCGTAGGTGGTGACGATCGGGCATCCCCAGGCGAGCCCCACCATCCCGTCGCCGTCGGCCTTACCGCAAGCGAGTCCCGCGACGTCGGTGGCGTGCGCGCCCGGAACAGCGATGGGGTCGAGTGTCTTTGTCACGTTAAGGTCGGGATCGGCCGCGTATACGTCGCCGACTTCGACGATGCCGACGGTGACGTTCCAGCCGGTGGTCTGCGACCACGCCTGGCTGGCGTCGACCTGGTCATAGCGCCACGTCCAGTACGGCTGGTCATAGGCGGGCGCGACGGTCGGCGCATAGGTCGACTGCGGGCCGGCGAGGCCGACGATGGACGGACTTACCGCAGTGACGTTTGGCTGGCTCTGCAGTTGGGTGATTCGGGCGGTGAGGTCCTGGGGCGTGGACCAGCGGATCTGGTAGATCCCGTCGTCGGAAATGCCTCCGGCGACGACGCCGCCGACCGCTCTGGCCGCCGCGTCAGCCTGGGCGCGGGCGCCCGGTTGGTTGGTAGTGCCGAGCATGACGAGCAGTTCGTCTTGGAGTTCGTTGTCGGTTGCGTTGGCGATGCGGTCGGGCGACGGCTCAGTGAAATTGGTGAGCTTGCCAGACGCGGCCGCGGCCAAGGGGGCGATGGTGAGCGGCACGTCGATCGTGATCGGCTGGTCGCAGCCTGCCGAGGTGCAGCCCTCGCCGGTGAGTCTTTACCGCGTGGGCGCCGGGCGCGGCGCTCATCGCTGCGCTAATCGTCGGGGCGGTGCCGGTCAGGTAGGCCGTGATGCCCGAGGGAAGGTTCGCTGGCAAGTCTAGGCTCGTCACCTGGGTGACGGGCGCGGGGACGATCACGGGCACGACCGATCCGACGGTCGTTGCGACGCGCGGCGCGTCGACAGTGAGCGACGGCGCCGTGACTCTCACCCAGCCCGTGGTCAGCACCTTCACTACCCGGCCGTGGCGAAGCAGCACGACGCGCAGTTCTACCCAGCCGGCGCTGTTCGGGGCTCGCCAACGAAGCA
>JBKQKK010000135.1:0-23310 GCA_052147535.1 Solirubrobacteraceae bacterium
ACCAAAGCACTACTCATATGGAGGGAGGTCTGTCAAGTGAGCAGCGTTCATGCTCCCCTCGTTGCTGCCGTTGGGTGGTTGGTGGAAGTGTGCTCGGGTGGGGAGGCGTCGGACGAAGTTCTCGACGCAAGATGTGGTCGGGCAGCCCTTCCTGGCGCTCGTACAGCGCCCGCCCGAGGCCGGGCGGACGGGCATAGTGCCAAGCGGCCTCGACCAGGATCCGCCGCGCGTACTTCGAGCCGGTCTTGGTGATCGACCGGTATCGAACCGTTGCCGCGTCAGCTCGCCCGCCACCACGTCCAACGACGCGGCGTACGTCGAGCGCGCGTGGACATCCATCGCGGCCCATGCCATCGTTCCAGTCACGGCCGGACCTCCTTCGTATGGGGTCAGCCGGAGCCCATCCCCGCCCAGTCAAACCCCCGCAAAATGCGACCGAGGTCCGGCCTTCAACGTCCCGGCGAATCATCCCCCATAGGGTCTAGCTCGAAACTCCCTTTCCGCACAGAAAAAAGCTAGCTGCCAGACGTCGCAAACGTCTGGCTGTGGTGCGCGAGCGCGGTGACCGCCTCGGTGAGCAACCCGGTCGTCTCCGGGTCGATCAGCTCGCCCTGATGGGCTCGTTGGTGTCGATGCTGGACACTTGGACCGCGCCTTCGAGGCGGAGCGCATCACCGCTGGCGTCGATCCTCCCTTCGAACTTGTGGAAGCTCCCGCGCACCGTCGCGATCCCCATGTGGCGAACCTCAAAGCCGACGTTCGAATGCGTAGCGTCGACAGCGTAGGGACCTGCGAGGATCCGGTCGAGTGAGACTGTTGGTGACATTTGGCTCCTGGCTCCTGGCGAATGGATGGTTGAGCAGGCAACAATATTACCAAAAGCCATTGACCTATCAAGTATTGATAGGTCAAGCAGAATCGCGTCAGCCGGCGCCACCGGGCGCGCTGTCAAGCCCAGCCGGTGGCTACGGCGCGGTACAGGCGCCCTGGTGCGCGCCTGGAAGCCGGCTTAGGAGCACGGCGAGCTGCTCGACCTCCTCGACGCTGAAGCGCTCAAGAAACAGTCGCCTGATGCCGGCGACATGAGTGCAGCCGGCCTCGCGTAGCTTCTCGCAGCCGGTGTCGGTCAGCAGTGCGTGCGAAACGCGCGCGTCGCTGGGGCAGGAGACACGCTCGATCAGTCTGGCCGCGACAAGCCCGTCGACCAGGCGGGTGATGCCAGAGCGAGTGAGCATCGTGCGCTCCGACAGCGCCGACATCGGCAACCGGCGGTCGGGAGCCTGAGCGAGGTACAGCAGCACCTCGTAGTCGCGCGCGGTCATGTCGTGCGCCGCCAGCAGTTCGGCGTCAAGCTCGCGCACGATCGAGGCATGGCTTTGCAGATAGCTGCGCCAGGCCTCGAGGGCAGTTCCGTCTAACGCTGACGACGACGCTGACTGCATGGCGCAGCGATTATAATTGACTGATCAACCGGTGGTTGGGGGGCGCCATTGACCGCGTCCTCCGGCGCGTCACACGACTGCCAGCTCGAAGCTCGACACGATCTCCTCGAGGTCACGGGCGGTGTCCTCGAGGCCCCGGGCAGCGGCTGCAACCTCCTGAACCGAGGCAGCCGTCTCCTGTGTGGAGGCGGAGACCTGCTCGGCGGCCGCGGAGGACTGTTCGGCGACCGATACGACCCCGTCGGTCGCCGCGACGATCTCCCGGATGCGGGAGTCGATGTTGCCCACGCTGTCGGCGATCATTATGAACGCATCACGGGCTTTCTCGACGACGGCCGCTCCCTCACGCGTGCGCTCCGCGCCCTTGCTGACGACGTTGACCGCGGCTGCCGTCTCATCGTGGATCTCCTCGATGATCGTGCGGATCTCGCCGGCCGCGCGCTGTGAGCGCTCCGCGAGCCTGCGCACCTCCTCGGCGACCACCGCGAAGCCACGGCCGTGCTCGCCTGCCCGCGCCGCCTCGATCGCAGCATTCAGCGCCAGCATGTCGGTCTGCTCGGCGATTCCGTTGATCGTCTCGACGATGCCGCCGATCTGCTCGGATTTCGCTACCAGGCGGCTCATTGTGTCACTCACCGCGGAGGTGGATTTGGCGATCGCGTCCATCGTCTCGGTCACCTCAGCCGCGGCCTGCGTCCCCTCGGTCGCGCTGCGGCGGGATTCGCTGGCAGCCTCTGCCGTCTTCTCAGCGACCAGCCGCGCATCCTCGATCATCCGCACCTGGGTCTCCGCGCTGCGCGCGACGTCGGTGATCGCCTCCGCTACCTGGCTGACCGCGACGCCGACGTCGCCGGACGTATTGGCCATGTTGGTTGAGGTCGCCTTCAAGTGGACCAGTGTCCGCGCGATCCCTTCAAGCGGGACCTTGACCAGCGCCTTCAGCTCGCCGCCCCGATCGGAGAGGTCGTGCTTGCTCGACTGTACCGAGATCAACTGCAGGCGTACACCCATCGCCGAGAAAGTATCGAAGTAGAACGCGTCGACGATTGCTTGGATATCCAGGTTGAAAACGGTCAGCAGCGCCCGCTCCGCCCGTGCCCGCAGGCCTGGATGCTTCGGCAGGTGCTCGGCCAGGTACGCCCGGAACAGGTCGAAATACAGCGGATAGCTGCCCACGTACCACTTCACAGGCAGGTTGATCTCGTTGTGGATGCGCCCGACGCGCAGGCGTTTGTTGAAATAGTCCACGCCGAAGCTGCCGCGGGCGGCTTCATCGAAGATCTCGACGAAGTAGTTCGCCTGCGCTTTCTCGAGCGCTTCGCGCAGCCGCGCCAGGGAGACGCCGGCCTGCTTCGCCCTGTTGGTGAAGAACTCCAGAGTTGGACCGAACGCGAACTGATGGTCGTAGAACTCGACGGCGATCCTCGCTGCTATCTCGCGCGCCCAGGGGGCGATCTCCCTCAGAACGAGGATGTCATCCTCGCTGAGCTTGACGAACGACCGACGCAGCGCCACGTTCTCGTCGTTGATCTTGTAGAGCTGCGCGAGTTCGTTCATCGTCTCTCCAGGTGTGATCCGCTCGGATAATTGATGTTCCATCGGTTCTACGGCAGGAGCTGGTGGTTCTGTAGTGCGTGTCCCCGGAAATGATCGACCTGCTGAGGCTAGTAGGCTGCGATGCGCCGTCTGGACGCTCTGACCGCCGCGAAGCTCTTGATAACATCGACCTGGCCGACAGCAGGGCCGGGGTGCCGTGCACGCTTGACGACGCTGGCCATGTCAGCCGCATCGAGTCAGACAGCGCCCCAGCAACCAGGCCCCGTTCGCGTGAACCGCTGGAACCGGAACATATGTACATCTCGATGTCACACTTGCGGCTGGAGGAGTCCCAAGTCACGGACTTGCTCGAAGCGTTTAGCAACCGTATCCGCCTCGTGGATCACGCGGACGGGTTCATCGACCTCGAGGTCTGGCATTCGGACCGCGACCCGGGCGAAGTGATCATGGTCAGCCGCTGGCAGACGCGCGAGGCATTCACCCGCTACATGAAGAGCGACGATCACGCGGCGTCGCATGCTCGCATCGGTCCGACGCTGAAGCAGGCCATCCGCCTGGAGCGCCTGGATCACCTTCACACCTACCACGTCGTCGCGAGATGAACGATCCGGCACCACGGCGCGGCTCACGCCCGCTCCATCCGGCACCACGGCGCGGCTGGCGCCCGCTCCAGACCTTTGAGGTCGATCAAGATCGATCTCGGACCGCTTGTCCTGCGGTGGTTCCCAGGCTCTCCGGCGGCGAGAAGGCGTACATCGTGCGATGGGTCCGAGCGATGGGCGGCTACAACCGTGCCGCCCATCGCTTGCCATTTAGGGATCTCTATTTAGCGCAGTTCGGTGCGCCCAGCTGGGATCCCTCGATGTTGGACTGCTGCAGCAGCGGACCGACCTGGGTGATTGCGGAGACGTAACCGGCCTGATTGCCAGAGCTGGCGTTGCTGGCCGCTGTTTGCAGCAGCGCGAGAGCCTGGTTGGTAGTGCTGACAAACTTATCGCGAGCTGACTCGAGCGAAGAGGGGCCCGAGAGTGCCGTAAGCTTGGGCACCGCCGCCTGGACGACTTTGACGGCGCTGTCGATCTTCGCTGCGTTAGCCGCGTTGGCTGTGGCCGACACGCCGCTTATGGCCGCCTGGGCAGGCCCGCTCGCGGTCTTGCAGATCGCGTCAGCTGCATTGCTGAAGGCGCTGTAGCTGAGCTGGCTGTTTGAGCTTGAGCTACTCCCACAACCGGCCAACAGCGCGACCAGCCCGACGATCGGGATCAAGACTCTAAGTTTCCGCATCACTCTCCTGTGTTAGTTTGGGTCCGGCCCGCAGGGCACTATACGGCCAGGGGGTCCGAGATTTGAGCAGCCCGCCGAGCGCGGCGGCCCACACCGCGCCGGAGCCAGCGAGGTGCCATGGCCAATCAATCAGGTTGGCCGCGAGAAACGCTGCCGCGGCCGGACCAAGCAGCCACGCCGCACGCGTACAACAATGGCGCCACAGAGTCAGCGCCGCCATTGCGTAAAGGGCCAGCGCGAGGCACAAACCGACGACACCGAGCTCGACGGTCAGCTCAAGTGGCAGGTTGTGTGCAAAGCGGACCGGCGAATACCGTTGGCGGCCGATGCTCGCAACCAGGAACGAGTCAGCCCCCGAACCGAACAGCGGTCGTTGCTCGGCGGTTTCGATCGCCGCCCGCCAGATGCGCATGCGGCCGTGCCAGAAGTCGCGGCCAGCCGCGCTCCCCGCCACGGCAAACCCGACCGCGAGAACCGCCAGACCCACCCCGGCAACCGCCGACACGCGCCGGACCTTCGAACTTACGCGGGACGTGCGCGCGGCTGCGCTGCAACCGAACAACCACGCGGCGGCGGGTAGAGAGCACACAAAGGACAGTTCCGCGAGTCGCCGCGCCGGGTGAGCCGAGGCGTACATCGTCACGTGCCCGCCCGCCACCACGTGAGCGCCGATCGCGGCTAGAGCCAGCGTGCCGACGGCGCCGGCGACAACCGGCCGCGGGGCCCGTACGGTTCGCGCCGGGGCGAGAATCGCGGCGGCGCAGATGAGCCCGGCGAACGCGAGCTCGGCGCGGCTGTCTCCCAGCGCCAGCACCGACGCGCCGAGCGTCCCGCAGGCCGTAGCGGCGGCGCTCAGCGCCCGCGAGCCGGCGCACATCCCGCTGAGCACGGCCGGCAGCGCCGATACCGCAAGCAGGCTCAACGCGGCCGAGTACTCAAGCGTGCCACCGGGATGCCAGCTACCGCGCGTGTAGTCCGCGAACGGCTCGGCGAAGCTCGCTGCACCGATGAGTCCCACGATCGCGCTTAGGGCGGCCAGAGCACCGATGCCAACGGCGATCATGTCGACGCCTCTCGGCCGGCCCGCGAGAACAGCCGCCGAGACGACGATCGCCCCGTAACCGATCGTCACGAGTCCCCAGCGCAGCGAATCTCCGACCAGCCCGACCGTCCAGAGGGCCGACACCATCCCGAGCGCTCCCAGCACCCAAAGCACCACCACGACGGGCGTGCGCGCCGCTCGCCAGGCGCGGGTCCGGTCGGCCACGACGGCCGCCGCCAGGGCGAGCGCCGACAGCGAGGCGAATAGGACGCGCGGCCCCGGCAAAAAGCCGCCGTCGTCGAGCACGGCTTGTGCGACCGCGGCCGCGAGCAGCAACGCCGCCACGTTGTGTCGCAACGCGAGGGTGGATTCTCGATTAGCCGTCAAACGCTCGTACGATCACAGTCGTGTTCGGACACTGGCAGACTGCGACCGACGCCACCATCTTCGCATCCGGCATCCGGCATCCGGCATCCGGCATCCGGCATCCGTGCACGTGAATTCGTGAATTCGTGAATTCATGAACGCACGCGAACGGCGGTTCCTGCGCGATCTCCCCGCCAACGAGGCCGCGGACGACCGAAACCCAATGCAGCCTCGGGCCCTCCCGCGCGTCGGCGCATCCGTAGCGGTGTTCTTCCTTGCAGCCAACGTCCACGGGGAGGTAGTGGCGGTCGACGCCGATCTCCGAGGCCTTGAGGTTGTCACCGACGAGGGCGAACAGATCCGATTTGTGCTGCAGCGCACCACCGGCAAGTTTCAGAGCCAGGGGCAGACCGGCGCACGCCTGTTCTTCTACGCGTGACTTCTACGCGTGACCAGCGAATGGCCAGAACGGAGTCCAGACGAGCGGCGGGGAACTGGGCGCCTACGACGGTCAGTCTGAGGGCGGTGTGGCGACGGCCGGCCAGGGCCCGGCCGCCGCGCCCGGGGTGTTCGGCACCGGGGAGCGACGGCCGCTCCGAGTTGCTGGTATGGCGGCGGCGGCGGCGTCCATGACGGCGGGGGCGGCAGTGCAGGCGTCTCGATCGAGCCCAACAACGGTGGCGACTGCACTGACGACAACGGCGGTTACCGCGGTAGCGGCTCGAGCTACGCGGGCACGCTCGTCTCGAGCGCAGCCGACATCCCCGCCTCGATCTACGAAGGTGGGGCCGGCTATGCCACTTTTGGCTACACGACGCTGATGTCAACTCGGCGGCGCTGACCGCCGACGACCGACGACTTCACCAGCCTCAGTAACGGAGTCTGCAACACGACCCCGTCGGGTGACGACCCCGACTTGCACACTGGTGGCAGCGATCCTGTCTGAGCGCACAAACGCTCCAGTCACACCGCGGATTGCGCGCTCGGACACGAAAACCGTGCGCGAGCGAGCAAACGACCCGCGCGCGGGCCGGATTGCTCGCTCGGGTGCGCGCGCGCCCGCGCGCCGCGGCTTGCAGGAGCCTTCCGACATACACCGCCGATGCATTCAGGTCACTCCGTTGAAGCGTATTCATTTGCATCCCCCAAAGCGTCCTAATGTGAGCCCGCTTCGCTGCGCTGAGCGCACACAGTTTGATCAGACGTGGGCGCTCATCGCCGGTACGGGCGAAGCGCCGCGGGCGACGGTGTTGGTCGACCTTATGAGGACACCGAGAGCGCCGGACAGCCACGACATGCGTCGGACTTTGTCCGCGTTCTCGGTGCGAATCGCCTGGTAGCGCTTGAGATCGGGAACGAGGTGTGCGCAGAACGCGCGAAGTGCTCAGAACCCCTGACCGAGCACAACCGCGGATCCTCAATAACCGTCGGAGTGGGCGATACTGGGCTCGAACCAGTGACCTCCGCCTTGTCGAGGCGGAACGCAATGGTCAACAGAGGCCAATGCAAGTTACGGAAAGTGATGATTTGCAGCTATATCTGGCTTTCCAGGGACCCGCTGCAGGCGTCCGTTTGCGCACTCTGGCTATCGAGCGGGACGCACTGGGGACGCAGCGATTCCGCACGTGCGATCTCGCATCGCATGAGCAGTGGTGTGAGGAGCGTGCTGTGGCGCATCGGTCGCGGCGCCTCCGATCGTGAAGCGTGTGAGTCCCGTAGCGGCCCGGCTTCACGTGGGCAGGGCAGGGCTGGCGGACGCGGAGCTGCCCAGTTAGTGCGTGGCGGGGCAGCCGCGCTGTCCGCCTCGGCCCGTGCAGGGTGCGGCATGCGCGTGTGGCGAGGCTTCCCGAGGGCTCCGGCGAACTGGATCGCGAAATGGCCCGGGATGAGCTCGATCGACGTCAGGATCGACCCGTCCCCGAATTCGGCAACGTCGGGTGCCCTCCGCTTTGATCCATCGGTTTGGCCTGCGCCGGCCCGCGCGACATAGTCTGAAGCACCTCGATGACACCGGTCCGACGGTCGATGCCCGTGGGTTTGCTGGACGAGACGTGCGGAACTCGCGTGGCCGAGCTTGGAGGGAAGATCGCCGCGTGAAAATACCTTCCTCTCAGGGTCCGTTCTCGGTATTGCGGGCGAACGTCACGTGCGCTCGGTAGAGGTGGCATCTGGCGATGGGCGATGGTAGGTGGAGCTTTCAAGAGCGCTCGGTGCCGCTGACGGCAGACGGTCAAGGACTGATCACAGTTGGATGCCGTGGGAAACTCGCGAGGAGATGCCGCGGGGCGGAGGGCATGACATCATGAGCTACGCGCGCCGCCAGCAGTACCGCCGGCTTTCGCACGCGGGCGAGGCTTCACTTGGAAGCGTTCTCACGGCGCTGTTCGCGTTCGTGGCGGCAAGTGTGCGAGCCCTGCCGCTCGCCGGCACTCTGTTGCTCGCCTCCGTTGGGCTCGGCCTGTGTGCGCGTCGCTCGCTTTCGCTGGCTCGTCGCAGTCGCGTCGGCGCTCGCTCGGAGGACGAGGTCCGACGCACGCTCTCGGCTCTCCAAGCGGAGGGGTGGCGGCTGCGGCATTCGCTCGAGTGGCGGGGGAGAGGGGACATCGACGCGGTCGCGATCGCCCCGAGCGGGGTCGGCGTCGTGATCGAGGTCAAGACGAGGAGCTATGACCGGGGTCATCTCGCGCGGGTACGCGACCAGGCGCTCTGGCTGGCCCGGCGCCGGCGGCGGTGGTGCCGCGCTGGGGCACTCGGTGTTCTGTGCGTCGTGCGAGCTCGGGGCGTGCGTCGCGTTGAGCACGATGTGCTGGTCGTCTCGATCGACCAGCTTGCGCAGGCGTTGCGCAGCGCGGCGGGCGGGTTTCCCGACCCAATGGGCTGACGGGGTTCTGAGGCGGGTCTGCCAGGGCGAGTGCGGGTCGGGTTCAGCTCTGCGCCGTGCGCGCGAACACGAAGATGACGAGCAGGTGGGCGAGGGTGTCGGTGAGCGCGGCCGTGGTCTCGGGGGAGTCCTGGTCGAGTTCGGCGATCGCGTCTGCCAGCCAGTGAACGGCTTGGTGAGCGTGGTGGACGATCGCGGGTGGCTCGTGGTCAAGCTGAGCTGACTGGAGGAGTTGCGCGGCGGTGTCGTAGACGAGCGGGAGCCAGTCGGCGGGGGTGTAGGCGTGCGTGTCGCCGTCGATTTCGAGCGCCAGGTGGCAGCGATGGAGCGCGTCGGCGGCGGTCTGTGCGGAGGTCTCAAGGAGCTGCTGGGCGAGCGGGTCGCGGGCGCCCGCGGGGAGAACGTGCAGGACGTGGATTGCGACGTTGAGGTTCGTGGTGGCGGGGATCGCGCCGGCGAGCAGCGAGATCGGGGGCGCGCGGGGCGAGGCGATGTCGTGTGCAGTGCGAGCTCCGCGGCTGTTGGCCTCGTCGTAGCGGGTGGCGAGCTGATCGTGGCTCCAGGGCCCGGCGAGCCGCTGGTAGGTGGGGTCGAGGTCGATCATCGCTTGAGAGCATGACGCCCTGATTCGGGTGCTGTCGCCGCGCTCGGTGTCGAGCGACACCGGTTTTGTGTCTGCGGGGGATCGGCGGGGCGGCGCGATACCTACCGGTCAGTGGGTGGCGCGTTTGAAACCTTCTGCACGGTGGATCAGGCGGCGCGCCAGCGATCGTGTGATCGCTGGTCGCGGTTCGCGATCGTCTCGATCGCTGCGGAACTCGCGCGGGCTGCATGACGGGGGTCGCGGCGCTCGGCGGTCGACGCGGTGGCGCCGCGGGCGCGGCGCGCGGCGGCGGCCGTCGCGGCGTTGCTCGTCGTCGTCGCGGTGATCGCCGCTGCGGTCTCGAGATCGCCGTCGCCAGGGGTTGTGCGCGCTCGCAGACCGATCGCGCCGCCGCGGGTCGTGACGATCGTGACCAGAGCTGCGCGCCCGTCGCCGGGGTCTGTGATCGGGCCGGTGGCGGCCGCTGGGCTTGGGCGCGCGCGTCAGACGGCCGGTCGGTTCCTGGAGGGCTATCTCAGCGTCGCGTACGGTCACACCGACGCTCTGGCGGGAGTGCCGATGACGGCCGCCGTGCGCAGCCAGCTACGGGCCGCCGGCGCGCTGATCGCACCCGTTGAGCGCCGCCGAGACCCGCGGGTGGTGGGGTTGCAGGTGGTGGGGATGGCGCCCGGGTTCGTGGTCGCAACGGCGACGGTCGCCGACGGCGGCATGGCCGTCTACCAACTTCGGTTCGCGTTGACGGCCGTCGCTGGGCGGTGGGTGCTGAGCAGCGTGCTACCGGGCGGGTGAGCTCGGGCGGTGGCGGTCCTGACCCGCAGGCGCGGCGTGTTGGTGCTGCTCGTTGTGGCGGCGGCGTTTCCGCTGGCGCTGGCGGGGGGTGTGGCGGTGCTGTCGGTCGTGATCGGCCAGGATTGTTCGGGGGCGAGTGTGGGGGATGCGCCCTCGCGGGCGGCGGTGCGCGAGATCACCGCGAGCCTGTTGGCGATCTATGAGCAGGTCGGCGCGCAGTTCCGGTTGCCGTGGGAGGTGCTTGCGGGGATTGGTGAGGAGGAGTGTGATCAGGGTCGCGATCCTGATCCGTCGTGCACGCCGATCCCGGGTGCGACGGGGCCCGGGGTCGCGAACTGTGCGGGGGCGTCGGGGCCGATGCAGATCGGTGTCGGCGGCGGTTCGTGCGGGGTCGCGGGCGATGAGTATCAGTCGCTGCGGCGCTTTCTGAGCGATCCGGCGCTGGGGCCGCATGACCCGCTGACGGCGGTGCAGCTCGCGGCGCTGGTGCTCGTCAGGGACAAGGGCGCGCCTGCGGGGCAGCCGATCGACGCGTATGAGAGCTATGTGCGGGCGTATAACGGTTCGGGGCCGGCGGCTGAGGCGTACGCGGCCCGGGTGCTCGCCGACGCGCACGCCTACCAGGGCGCCGGCATCCGGGAGGCCAGGATCTGCAGCGCGGTTTCGCTCACGCCGCTGGTGGCGGGGGACCGCGCGAGGATCCTTCCGGGTGGGGACGCGGCGGCGCCCGCTAATGCGCCGGCGGTGGTGCAGGCGATGATCGCGGCGGGTAACCGGATCGATGATTTTGCGTACAGCTACGGCGGCGCGCACGGCGACCCGGCGCAGACGATGAACCAGACGAGCCCGGATCCGGGGGCGGTGCCGGGTCTTGAGGAGAACGGCGGCCCGGGGTATGACTGCTCCTCGGCGACGTCGTATGTGCTGTGGGGCGGGGGGTTTGGGGAGAGCCTTTTGGGGGGCTCGGTGTGGGATTCGACGGAGCTTGAGCGGGTCGGGTTGCCGGGTCCGGGGAGGTGGGTGACGATCTACGCGACCGCGGGTCACGCCTATATCGAGGTCGCCGGGATCTACCTGGATACCGCGGCGGGGCTCGGGAACCCGCCTAACCCGCCGTCGACCGGGCCGCGCTGGAGCGAGGTCGGGACCGGCCCGGCGGGGTTCGTCGTCCGCCATCCCCCGGGCCTGTGATCGGCGACCGGGGGGGTGTGCTCAGGACGGCGGCGCTCGGACGGCGGGCGATCAGGCGGCGCGGGCGAGGGCGGCGGCGAGTTTGCGGCGCGCGCGGTAGGCGGCCTGAGACGCCGCCTTCGGGGTGCCGGGGAGCGTTGGCGCGAGCTGCTTGTAGCTGTGTCCGTTGAGGCCATCGCGAGGGCGGCGTGTTCGCTCGGGGTCAGCGTTTGCTTTGCGTCGATGACGGCGCTCAGCTGCTCGCGGATGAGCAGCTGCGCTTCGGGGTCGCTGCGCGCGTCACGCGGCGCGGCGAGCGTGTCGAGCAGCACCACTCCCGGCGCGTCGCCTGACGGATCCGCGGAGCGGGTCGGCTGGGAGTCGAGGGACACCGCGAGGCTGAGGACCTTGTGTTTGCGGGTGCTGGCGGCTTTGAGCGCGAGCAGCGCCTGGTTTTTGACGCAGCGCTCAGCGAACGCGGGGAACGGGCCGCGCTGCGGGCGCCAGCCGCTGATTGCCGAGAGCAGCCCGAGGCGGGCTTCTTGGGCGAGGTCCTCGCGCTCGGTGCCGGGCGGGAGACGGAGCTTCCAGACGACGCTTTGGATGAGCGGCTCGTAGCGGCGCACGAGCTCATGCTGGGCCTGGCGGTCACCCTGCTGGGCGGCCTCGATCAGCCGGCGCCGAGCAAGGCGAGCGTGATCGCCGGAGGGATAGTCGGTCATGCCGGCGGATGCTGAGAGCGCCGCTAGGGTTTTCCCGCGAGGTCCACCGCAACCCGCCTCGGATCCGGTCCTGGCGGCTGTCATGCCGCGATGTCGGCGGTGCGTCGAGCCGGTGCGTGGCGCGCCGTCTCGTGTTTTCCCTGCATTGCGCGGCAGCGGGATTGTCGTCGGCGTGTTCAGTACCTACAGGACAGTTCCCGTAGCGAGCGTGAGCCTCGATGTCCAACCACGAGCAGTCCAGCGAGATCGCCTTCCTGTTCGCCCCGGCGGGATGCTCGTCGGCGCGCGCCCCGGCAGGTCGGCGGGGGTCGCTTCCGGGTCAGCGTGGCGGAGGTGCCGGCGTCCGGATCGGTCCGGCGTGTGTCCAAAGCGTCACGGCGTGTGTCAGCGGTGTGCAAATCCCGCGACCGGGGTGTGCCAGTTCGCGGGGTGGCGCCTGTGGCGGGGGTGAGCGCGAGTACGTTCGGGCGATGGGTTTCCTGCGACACGCGCCATCATGCCTGCGCGGCGGATCTTCGTAAGGAGGGGTGTGGTGCTCGCTCACGCGACGATCACGGCGCCGGAGATGGTCGGGGTGCTCTTCTGGTGGGCGCTGATGCTGTGCGCCCCGGTGATCCTCGTGCGGCGCTGGCACCGGCGAAACAGCCCACAGAACAGGCTGCGCCTTGGGCGACTGCGAGCCGCCGCAGCGCGACGTGGATCAACCGAGATCACCACGCCGCAACCACCGGCACGAACGAGCGACGGTGAGCTCAGCGACCAGCACGCCGGGCCACGCGCTCCTGAGCTGGCTCGTGAGTCACGCGGCGAGCGGCGTGTCGCCCGGGTCGCCGGCGAGCTCGAGCATGGCCAGGCGACGCGCTCGCGCTCAGCCTCGCCGGCGGCGGGGCGGCTGGATGCGGAGACGCTCGAGCCGTTGTGCGGATACGTCGACTTTCGTCGGCGGCTTGCGCTGGCGGTCGGCGAGCTCGAGACCAGGATCTCGCAATTGCCGGCGGATCGCTGGCGGATCGAGCCGTACCCGCTGACTGGTGAGCGGCGCAACACGCTGCTGGTCCTCGGGGAGACGGGCGTTTTCGTGATCAGCGCGACGTATTCTCCGGGGCACTGGGACGACGTCGTCGCGGCGAGCAGGCTCGCGGCGAAGATCCAGTTGCTGCTTCCCGGCTATCGCGGCCAGGTCCAGGCCGCTGTCTGCTACCCGTTCAGCGTCCTGCGGCCGCGGATCTGGCATCGGCCCGACGAGCACGGCGACTGGGTCGGCGCCTGGGTCCTCGGCGGAGACTCGGTAACCCGATGGCTTGAGCACTTCGGGCATGAGCATGGCCTGAGCACGATTGATCTCGAGCGCTTTGACCAGCTCGGAGAGCCGAACTGGCTCAAGGCGGCGATCCCGACGCCGCCGAGTTGGCCGGCGATCCCGGAAACGGCATCACCTGACGCGGGGGATTGATCGCCCATGGACCGTAGCCATACGACAGCCTTCGTCGACGCGCGGACACCGCAAGCGCCGTGCGGCGCAGCGTCAGGTCGATCCGCCGGCGGGTCAGCCGGTGCGGCGGCGGTTCGCGGTCGGGGAGTCGAGCCGGTCGATCTCCCCGGCGAGCTCGCGGGCGATCTCCGAGAGCTCGCCGAACGCGCGCGCGATCGCGCTCAGCGCGACGCCCTCGAGCACGTCGCCGAGCTCCGCGACCGCAGTGTCGAAGCGCTCCCACAGCTCAAGGGGCCCGCGTCGGGAGCGGGCGCCGGGCCGCAGCTCGTGCGAGAGCTGCATGTTCCGCGCGCCGACATGAGGGCGATGCGCGAGGCCGAGGAGGTCGGCGTGGCGCAGCGCCGCCGCTTCCTGCTCGGCGGCGTTCGCGATCGTCCGCAGCCGCTGCGCAAACCCCTCATCCGGGGGTGCTTCGACGCTCGCGTCAAGGGCTGCGCTCCATCGCTGGTCGGCCAACTGGACCGCTTCGATCGCCACCCGAGAGTCGTTGCTCATAGCCGCTCGCTCGGCTGTGGGCTGACGGTCATGATGTGGTCAGCCATCTGCCGCGGCGCGGGCGTTCGCGCACCGTCCCTAACTGTGCCGCCCGGGGAGGAGGCTTCTTGGCGGGCGTATGCGGGTGAGGCGTCGGCGCGTAGCGCACGGTCGACTTCGGAGCGACGCACGCGCCAGGTCCGGCCGGCGCGGACGGCGGCGAGGCGTCCGGTCTTGACCCACGCGCGGATCGTTGCGGGGTGCAGCTTGAGCTCTTGGCTGACCTGCGGGACCGTCAGCCATGGATCCTCGTCTGACCCGGGTGTCGTGGTGGTGTGCTCAGCCATCGGTCCCGTCGCGCACTCGGCCCGAGCAACACATCAGCTGGACATAGTTGACAACAGTTGACATCATGGTCCGTTAATCTAGCGAAAGTGACCGCTGCGAGCAAGATGAAAGAGGAGCCCGGACAGGTCATCGATGGGACGGCGCGAGCGCGCCACTGGCGCGGCTCACGCCCCGAGACCCGCGGCAACACCGAAGCTTCGGAAATCCGGTCCGACGCGCCGAGAAGCATGGCCGACTCGCTGCTGGTCCCAGTCTCCATGCTCACGGCGCCCGCAACGGTCCACGCGTACCCCTCCGGCGATGATCACGGCGGCGTGCACGCGCCAGACGCCGATCCTGGCGCTCGTACCGCAGCCAGCGCTGCCGGCGACAGCGGCCACCTAAACCCGTTTCTCGCTCCTCACGCGGCGGTCGTAGCACACGCTGGGCGGTCGACGTTTCGCTGGCCCACACGGGTACCGAGGCGCCGCGCTGGAGTCCTCGCGATCGTCGCGATCGTGCTCGTCGTCGTGGTCACGGCGCGCGTCGACGGTCCGGCCGGCGCCCACCGTACGTTTGGGCCGACCCACCCGCAGGCGGGACTCGGCGCCGGACTGCCCGTCGCGATCGACGGCGCCGTCCGGTTGGTGGACGCCGCGCTCGAGGCCGGTTAGCGCACGGCGTCCGAAAGCATCGGAGCAGACCCCATCGGCCACCCACGCGAGATCGCGTTGCGGTTCACTTCTGCACGCGATCAATCAGTTACAGAGACCACACCGTCCAGTCACGCAGGAGCAGGACGGAAGCGGGGTCCCAGCTTTCTCCGGGCGCCAGCGGCGGACCCACTCCAGGGCGGTTGGGTCGGTGCGGTCTTCCGAACCGCTAGGCCAGCAGGACGCCGCTAGGCGAGCAGCGAGGCTGATCGGCCCGGGCTCTTGCCGACCGGCGACCGACTCGATGTGTTCGCGGAGCTCGTTGTAGTCCATGGTGCCGTTACGCTCTGCTGGGAGCGGACGCGTTTGATACGCACTCGAGGCGTAGGTACCGAGCATTGTCATCGGCATCTCAACGGCCCGACTGAAGTTCCGCGCTATCGGGCGGGCGCCCCGTCTCAGCGCGAGACGCCCGTTGCGCCCGAGCTAGTCAGGTCCGCTGCGGAACTTTGGAAATCGCCGCTTCGTAGAGAGCCATCTGTTGGGAGACGCCATCGTTCGCGTAGCCCCCAATCAGGCGGAGGTCCTCGACGATCAGCGCTGCGTCGATCGTGATGCGCCGGAATTCGCCGTCCTCACGCATAGCCGCGAGTTGCGCGGCGCTACCTCGGATCAGGATGCAACCGTTGAGATCGCCGTTCGGATCGAGCAGCATCACGTCGAATCCTTCAATTCGGCCGTCTTGCTGCATGCGCCCGTAGACCCCCAGCGCCTCGTTAAACACCTCAATGGCACGCTCCTCAGCACCGCGCACCGTGGCGCCCCAACCGATGAACAGGACACGATCGGCCATGCCGACTCCTCCCTCTTACGGCCCGGCCTCAAGGGCCCGGCCTTTCTCGGCCACTATCCCACGTCTCTCCGGCGCTCGCAAGCGCAGCCCCTCCCTTACCGGCTGGCTCGAGCAGTACCACCGCTTCGGGCTTCGGTTCGGCGTGCTCTTGGCCGACGTGGACCGCTTCAGCTGATTAACGACCGCTATGGTCGCAACGCGGGCGACGAAGCGCTGGAGGTCATCGCTCGCACGCTTGCGGATAACGCCCGCCAGGGCGACCAGGTGATCCGCTGGGGCGGCGAAGGAGTTCGTCATCCTGCTCGCCGGCGCCGACGCCGCCACGCTCGATGACGGCCGGTGAGATCGCCGCCGCCACCGGACTTGGGCGCGCGACGGTCAGCACCACCCTCTCTTGACGGGTCGCGACCCCAGCTACGCAGGCAAAACGCACGACTGGCCGCCGCACCACGGGCGTTTCGCATCGCCAGCTGCCCGCCAAGCCGGGGCTTAGCGGCACTTCTCGTTCCATTGTTCGCCACGGGCCGTAGCAGCGTCGGGCGTCGATGTCGTCGTGAGTGCCGCCAGCGTCGGTGCCTCCGCGGGCGATAACGCCACGACCTTCGCGCGCGACCGCGACGCCGTGCGTGCCATCCAGGCCGTCCTGCGTGGGCCAGAGCAGGCCCTGGTGTTCACGAGCGGGTCGGCCGTCTTCGGTGTCTTCAACGGCGGTGCGGGCACCGACGTCGCCTATGACGAGGACAGCCGCGTGCCCCAAGTGCACGAGACTTTCGCGTCTGAACACCCGATTAGTTTCCCTGGCCTGCGGCCACCCGTGGCGGGTGAAAATGTGGAGGATGCGGCTGTCCCGTGTCGAACGGGCGATCGTTGTCCTCCGAACGCCGCGCCCCCTATGGTGCCTGTGAGCCCGTAATTAGTTTGGCGTGGGGTCCTCGCCCGGATCCCGGGACTGTTGCCGTGAGCACGCTATCCAGACTCGTCTGTTTTCGAGGTCTCCTGGTGGACAACGGCCGCTGTTGTTCGAGCTCGGGAGGTCCGAGATGGATGTAATCGTGCAGCGCCCCGCGGCGCTTGATGTCCACAAGGAGCAGGTCACCGCGTGCGTGCGGGTTCCTGCGGCGGACGGGTCGCGGGTGCAGGAGGTCCGCGAGTTCAAGACGACCGTCGGTGGGCTGTTGGTGCTGCACGATTGGCTTGAGGCGCATGGGGTCACGCAGGTGGCGATGGAGGCCACTGGGGTTTATTGGAAGCCGGTGTGGGCGGTGCTGGAGGACAGCTTCGACTGTCTGTTGGTCAATGCTCGTCACGTTAAACAGGTTCCTGGACGCAAGACCGACGTCAAGGATGCCGAGTGGCTGTGCCAACTGCTTGAGGCTGGGCTGCTGCGGCGTAGCTTCGTGCCGCCCAAGCCGATCCGCGCGTTGCGGAACCTGACGCGGTATCGCAAGGCGCAGATCAAGAAGCGCCAGCGCGAAGCCAACCGGCTGCACAAGGTTCTGGAGGACACCGGGATCAAGCTCGACTGCGTCGCGAGCGATATCCTCGGCGTCTCCGGCCGGGCGATGCTCGACAGGCTCTGCCAGGGCACGACCGACCCGGACGTGCTCGCCGACCTCGCGAAGGGCAGGCTTCGAGCGCTCCCGGCGCTGCGGGAGGCGCTCGAGGGTCGCTTCGAGTCGCTGCACGCGCTGCTGGTCTCCTCGATCCTCCCGCACCTGGACTTCCTTGACGAACAGGTCGAGCGGCTCTCGAACGCGATCGAGGAGCGGTTGCGCCCTTTTCAGCCCGCGGTTGAGCTGTTGCGCTCGCTGGGCGGGATCGAGACCCGGACCGCGCAGAACATCCTCGCCGAGATCGGCACCGACATGACGGTGTTCCCCACAGCCGGACACCTCGCCTCGTGGGCCGGGCAATGCTCGGGTAACGACCAGTCGACCGGCAAGCGCCGCTTCCGTCGCACCCGCAAGGGCTCCAAATGGCTCAACGACGCGCTCAAAGACGCCGCGATGGGCGCGATCCGCACCAACGACAGCTACCTCCAAGCGCAATACCATCGACTCCGACCTCGCATCGGCCACGGCCGCGCGGTGGGCGCCGTCAAACACTCGATCCTCTGCGCCTGCTGGCACATGCTCACAACCGGCGAGCTCTACCGAGACCTCGGCGGCGACTACCTCCGCAAACGAGACCCCGAACGCAAAACCAAACGGCTCGTCGCCCAGCTCGAACGGCTTGGCCACAGCGTCACGCTCCAGCCAACGGCAACGTCAACGGCAACGTCAACGGCACAGGCGGTCGCTGTGGCCTGAACGTCATTTTCCATCCAGAGGTCAGGATCATGACGAAGCGAGACAACGCTGGACGCAAGTCGTCCGGATCGTCAGCGAGCTCCAGGCGCCGACGCGGGTCGCGACACTCCCGGCCGGCGCCGGCCCCAGCCTTGACATCGACCGCCGTCGGGCGTATACGGTCTGTTTTGGGCGTCTAGACCTAGACGCAGAGACGCTCGGGGTGACATGTTTGCCCTAATCGCGAGGGAGGTTGGTGATGGCCACTCTGACCGCGTGGAAGTTTTCTTCCGCGACCGGCGCCGACGGGGCGCTAGAGACACTTAAGGATCTTGCGCGCCGGGAGCTGATCGATGTGCGCGACGCGATCGTCGTTAGCTGGCCCGAGGGCAGCGCTCATTCTAAGACTGATCGTCTGCGCCCGGCGACGGGCAGCGATGAGGAGGAGGGATCGGAGCTCGGGCTAGCCCTCGGTGCCGAGTACTTCCGAACACTGAGCGCCAACGTCACTCTTGGGACCTCGGCGCTGTTCGCGCTGACCACGGAGCCCCGTATGCGCGAGGTCGCCGAGGCCTTCCGCGGCACCGAGGCAGAGTTGTTGGCTACCAACCTCACGCCCGAGCAGGAGGAGCGCCTGCTGGGCGAGTTCGGGCTTACGGGCGCGACGGCGTGACGCATGGCCAATGGGCGAACCACCACTGACCCGCCGAACTTGGTCACCCGACGTGTGCGAGCGAGATAGACGGGGCTGTGCCAGATTGGCTCGATTGGAAGGGCGTACCTGCATTCATGATCTGCGCTCGATGACATCCAAACGTACTTTTAGGCCTGCCGCTAACGAAGCTGTCACGAGGCGCAAAGTGGCAAGCGGGCGACGTATGGTCTGCTGACGGGTTCAGCGGGCCGCGCCAGACCGAACCCGCGTGCCAAAGCCGTCGGCAAGTCGCCGCTAGTCGCCAAGCGCCTGAACGAAGTCAGGGTGATCGACGCGGATCGCGACTGCGCGAAAGTCAGGGTCTGCGAGCGGCTGGTCATTGACTCTCGCTTGGTGCAGAGACGCAGTTCGACGCCGGGCACGCCCTCGGGGCCCGCCCGCCGCCCGCCGGTTGATCTCATCGAGCGTTCGCCGCACAACATCAGCGTCGCTGGCCTCAAACGCCGCCACTCGCGCATGCTTGCGAACATTCCGTAGCCCGCTTTTCTCTCGCCAATGGACAGGCCAGCCGACTCAAATCGTCAGCCGACTGACGTCCGCAAAGCCTACGCAATTCATTCCATCACGCACCCGACGATGTCACGCAGGCCGCCCAGGGCGCATCCCAGACGCTCCCGGTCTGCGAGCTCGTGGGCCAGCTGGCCGGGAGCCCATGATCGGTCGCGTCGGTTCGGAGCGAAGCGAACCGCGTCCCGTTGTCGACCGCATCCTTTGAGCTCCATGTCGGTGCGCGCGTGGTGTGCCCGTTTACTTTGTTGCGCCGTGCCTTGACGACAGAGTGGTCAGAATGTGCGCGAATTGGCAGTGCTGGTCGCGGGCCTCGGCGATCGAATACGGGGTAAGGCTCGCGCGCGCCAGATCGCCGACTCAGGTCATCGCCGACTCAGGTCATCTGGCCGCCGACAACACGTGGATGGCGGGCGGCTGTGGAGCCGTGGAGGCGCTCGCGCTCACGCGCTGCGGCTTGCGGAGTCCTCACCGGGAGTCCCATCGTCCGGGTCGGCGTAGGCCTGGCCGACGCGCGTCAATGCCGATCGCAACGGACATCATCGGCTCAAGCCGCGTGCCGGGCGCGACCAGCTTGGTGGCCTCGTCGTCGTAGAAGGTGAGGCCCGTGGCGCCAAGATCCTGGGCGTAGGCGCCGAGGTATATGCGGCCGGCGCGCATGCCGGCGTCGAGCGAAGCGGCATGGTAGCCGCGGCTGCCAAGGGCGTCGAGCGCGCGATCAAGGTCGAGCATTAGGAACACCGTCGCCGCCGATGTCCCACCCTGTAGCTGCCCGAGGCAGGCATACGCGGCTGCACGCCGCAGGCTTCCGCGCCTGGTGGGCTGAAACCGATCCGGGGGGGAAAAGACGTATGCGCCGGGCGTGAGCCCTTCGAGGGCGTGGGCTGCCAGATAGACATCGTTGAGCGGCGGGACGTCAGCGGGCAAGGAGCCTGCCGCGCGCGTGAGGATCGCGGCCGCCTGGGCGACCGGCACCGGCCGGAGCGCGAACTCGCGCGTCGAGCCGCGCCGGCGGATTACCGCCTCGATGCGGTCGCACGAGAGCGCCGCGCGCGGCCGCGCCGCGCCGTCGCCTTCACTGCCCGAAGGGCGCGCGAGGGACGTGGCTGCCGCGCGCCAGGCGCGCACCTCGTTCGCGTCGTGCAGGCAGGACGCGGCGCGCAACTCGACGACCTCCCGGTAGCGCTCGCCGCGCGCTACCGGCTCGACGTCGAGCTCCAGCGGCTCGAGCCTTCCGGCCTGCGGCGCGCGGCTGGCGCACCCGATCGCCAGCAATGCCAGCGCTGTCTCTCGCTCGTCATCGATCCCGAGCAGAGCGTTGACCTCGGCATCCGCGAACGCGGTCAAAAGGCGGGGGCCGAGGCGCGCGGAGCTAGCCAGAGCGACCAGGTTGGCGAGCATCGTTCCCGCGTCCCAGAACACATGGCGGTATGCACGAGCGCCGTACTTCCACGCGCTGCGAGACATGATTCCGGTGACCACGAGTACGGCGCCAACCTCAGCCAGGCCGGGCTCGCCGGCGGCTTCCGCGAGCGCTGCCCGCGCATCGCCCGCCCGGATGCGTCGCAACACCAGCTCTTGGGGATGAAAGTGGTACAGGCCGCCCTTTAGATCCCGCAGTGGCGCGCATGCGAGGTAGAGCTCGAGCGGGTACAGCGCTCCGGCGCTAGGGTAAGCGCGGAAGTGATAGGTCTCACCACCGGGGAAGACGCGCGAGCGCATGACGCCAGCGCCCCAGCGTAGGATCCAACCCAGACCGGCGAGGTCAGGTTCCCGATCGGCGGGCTGCTCGCCGGCCGCAAGCGCCTCGAGCGCCGACACGTCGGATCCCGGCAGCTCGCGCGGCAGCGCCACCGCCTCGAGATTCCGGTACAGCTTGAACGGGTTGGGCGAGCTGCTCCAGTCGAGCGGCCGAGCGGCGGCGCGAACGCTCGCGAATGTGTGCTTCGTGCGCTCGTGATACCTGCGCGCCGGCGTTGGGTCCCATCGGACCATGCCGTCAGGCTAGGCGCTTTCGTGCGCACGCGTTCCGATCCGCGACGAGCAACATGTCCGCTCCTCCGCCGGTTGGTGTGTCTGGCCGGCGCCTGCGCGTTGCGTCGATTCGGCGAGGAACGGGACCGAGCCGACGATCTGGCCGTGACCTACACTGGCGACGAACGGGGCTGCCGCTCGGGACGAAGCGACGCGCCACGGCTACCGGAACCCAGCGTGACGCTCCAACCGCGCACTCTCCCGCGTTGGTTTTCGTGTCCGACCGCGACCCGCTCGACCGCTCGCGCAGCATCCAGCGACACCCGAGCGCAGTTTGGATGAACGCATGGCCGCGCTCACGATCCAACGCCGCGCGCAACGCAAGCGCGATCTCAAAGCGGTCACGGTCGCGCGCGCCCGGGCGGGCTGGCAGCTCGCGCTCGGCGCCTTCCAGCTGCGCGACGAACAGACGCTCGAGCGGATCCGGCTCACCAAGCACGCGCAAGCGGCGGCGATGGGACTAGCCAACCGGCGCGCTGTCCGCGCGTCGGTCGGCTGTCAGGCCGCGAGTGACAGTACCGGCGGTGCGATGAGCTCGCGGGCGGCGCGGATCATCGCGACGAGCTCCGGGATCTCGGCGGCATCCTCGCTGACCGGCGTCCACCACTCGGCGCGCAGCGCAAGCATCGCGGGGTTCGTCCCGCCGCTGGTGTCGATTGCGTCGCTCAGCGCACGCGCGAGCTCTCCGGCGTCCACCGCGTCAGCGAACTCGTCCGCGACGGCGTTGGCCCACAGCCCCACGTTGAGCTTGTGCAACTCGGAGCCCAGCCAGCACATGCGGTCCGTGCCAGTCAGCGCCGCGGGGGTCAGCGCGCAGGCGCAGATGACGAGTCTCTCGGCGTGGATGAAGTGTCTGGCGCGCCAGGTGGGAAGGGCGCTCGAGCCGAGCGCCGCCAGCAAAAGCACGCCGCCGCGCGCAGCCGACACCGCCGCCTCCCTAACGGTGACCTCGATCAGCTCGCGGATGCCCGGCACGCTGTCGGCGATCTCAAGGTCGATCGTGCGTCCGCGACGGACGTCCGAGAGCTCAGCATGCGCGGCTGTGAACGCGTCTGCAAGCGCTCCGAGGTGGCGAGTGCGGCCGAAGCGCTCGACCGCTGCGAGCGTCGCGCAACCGCGGACGCCGTCTTTGTATGACAGAGCCCGAGTGCTCTCAATGAAGCTTCCGATGGACATCTTGACTCCGTGAATGTGGTGCAATCGAAATGCGATGGACCTCAGCGTGCGGTCGTGCTCGCTTTTCCGGTCGAAATCCCACTCCCTGACCGGAACCGTCCACGCACGCTGCGTCGCCCCGCCCTGAGGAGTGATCGCGGCCCCACACAGCGAAGCGTCCGGACCTGACGTCGGCTGACATCCTTCGCGCTCCCGCCGGAATCCCCTGCCGGGAAGCCGCAGCATCGCAAGGATGGCCGCTGACGATCAGTTCGCGATCGCGTGTCGGGCAGCCGAGCTCGCGCGACGGCCGGGCCGGCGGTCGCCGGCCTCGACGCGACCCACCCACGATCGCGCAAGACGCGTCCGCCTCTGACAACACGATCAACTCCCAACGACCTGACTTGTGGACCATCAGTCCCGTTACCGACTCGCTATCGCCCGACCTCGCCCGATATTGAGGCGCCATTCCCCCTTACCGAGATACAACGGCTGGTCCGGCTGTCGAATTGCGCGGGCCATATCCTGTACTCGCCGATAGGTCGGGCGACAGCCTCGCTACTCAGGCAAGCGTCCGCTGGCGTCCGGCGACGCATCGCCCGGCACCTGCCGATCGCCGAATCCGGGGCTCGCGAAGGGCGTGCAGAATCCGGGCTTTGCCTATGTAAGCCGATCTTCGGTTGGCGCCGCGGCCAGCGGCCCAAACGACGGACTGACGCGCCGGCGGCCGTGCGATCGCCCTGCCAGCGCTTCCGCATCGCATGGGAAGGAGCAGCCGCACATGCTGGCTGTTGGCCATCGCTTCTCGCGCAAGGCGAAAGCGAAGCTCGCCGGTGCCACCGGGTTCAGGTGGCGGGTTTGTCCTTAACCCATGCGCGCGTGTGGTGGCCGCTCGGGATCCGTGCGTGATTCGCGCGTTGGTCTCAGCCGAGTTTGTTGTGGCGAACGCCAGGCA
>JBKQKK010000136.1:0-4798 GCA_052147535.1 Solirubrobacteraceae bacterium
CCGTCGCGAACCCGTGGCCGCTCGGACCGCCCCGCAAGCCGCTACCAACATCAACACCCCGCAACACCAACCACGACAATGGCGATCAACCCCTACCCCTTGACAAGCGCTCCACCATATGGGCGACAAAGCGCTTGTCGAATCGAGCCCGAGCTGCGCCCCGGCGCACGATCGGTTTCGACGGGTAGGGATCATGCGACGGCTCGTCGGCGGACGATCCCTATCGCGTGGACTCGATCGTCGGCTTTTTAAACCTGGAGCGATCCCAGTCGCCAGAGAAGCGGCTCAAGAACACGGCGCGCTTGCAGCGCTCCAGCAAGCACTTCGAACGGAAGCGGCGACGTCAAGTCGGAATTCGACATCGTCGCAATGTGGCGCAATGCGACGCTGTTCGCGATCGGCCTGTTGCACGATGTCGCGCTTGGCGGCACAGCGCGTGACGACGTGATCTTCGTCGCGACACCGCTTGCGTCGGCGACGCGCTCAGCAAGCGCGCCACCGCGAAGGCGACGGTTGGCGAATCCGCGTCCGCCGCCGCTCGATGCTCAGCAAACGTGGCCCGATCTTTGCGTCAGGCGGCGGACGCCCGCACGAGTGCATTCGCCCGCTCGCGGCCCTCTGGTCGCACGATCCCAAAGGCGCAACGCGCTCGTGGGATCGGGGCTGGGCACGGCTGTTGCCGCCCAGGCCACCTTCCAATGTGACAACTAGTTTCCAGTGGCCTTGGCGCGGCCTTGGCGGGGGCTAGCGCTAGCGCGATTCAGCATCTATGTTGAGCTTGAGCCAGCTGCTCGAGATTGTGCACTAGATCGCACCGGCACTCTCGATAGGTAGTGGCAGCTCTCGACGACGGCAGAGCTCGGAACCCCCGTCCCATCAGCCGAAGTGCGGTCGGCCGAGGAACCTGGTTTCCGCTCGAACGAGGTGCGTTGGGACGGCGCGTGGCGCAGCGGTCTGCAGGGCTTCGATGCCGAGACGCTTTCGCCCGTCGCCGAGTCGAGGCGTGCGTGGCTATGGGGCCTCGGCGGGGCTGCTCTCGGAGGCGTCGTCGAGCCCAGCCCTGTATATGAGTCCGGGCACTTCACTCCTGGAGAGAGCGAAGTACACCGCGATGGCGGCGTCGACCGCTAGCGAGATCGCTGGCACCAGCACCGCGAAAACGACCGCGGGGATGTAGGCAAGCGCACCGAGGAGAGCACGGCGTGCGCCGGCCGGTATCGCTCCCCTCGCCGGCTGGGCGACCAGCTGGTCGTGCGTCGCGAGATATCTCCAACCGAACGCCATCGAAAGGCCCATCAGCATCATCGTCGCTGCGTAGAGCAGCGCGACCACCCTGGCAGATGTTCCACCCGCTCGGATGTGCTCAGCGACCAAGGCAGTCGGCCACGGAATGATCGAAACGAACAGCAAGAACAGCAGCGTGCGCTCGAGGAACCGTCGGCTGACGAAGCGCACTGCGCTCATCATGCCGTGATGCTCGATCCAGATGACTGCGATCGTCGCAAACGACACCACATAGGCGGCGTAGCTCGGCCAGCCCTCGGCCAGTCGGTGCACGAAGTCCGCCGAGCCCGGAACGGTGGGCAGGTCCAAGACGAGCAGCGTCAAAGCGATCGCGAACACGCCGTCGATCAACGCGTGAAGACGACCAGGGCCCACACCTGAGGTTTCCAACCGGAGCCCCGCATTCCTGCCTTCCGTGCAGAGCAGGGCGCGGCGCATCACCGAAGAACATCCATCGCCTCGCCTGGGGTGATCTCGCGCACTTGACTGCCGGCTCTGACCGGGATTTCGAAGGGAGCCGCGCCGTGGGCAGCCTTCCCGCCCCTAATCCTGGCGCACACCGAGCGTGTTGCCGTCGGGATCCTTGAACCAGGCGCCCTTACTGGACCCCAACATCGCGATGCCCTTCTCGTCGGTCGTGATCGGCGGCTGGTCGTAGCGCTCGAACGTGACGCCGTTCGCGGTCAGATCATCGACGACTTCCTCGAGATCGTCCACGTACCAGCCGGCGACCGTCGCGTGCGACGTTCCAGCGTTGCCCGGGGAGGGAAAGATATGCAGCATTGTCTGCTCTGAGCGCTGATATGTGCGCCCGCCGTCAGGATCATCGCTCTGCGCCGTCAGGCCGAGCTTGCCCTCATAGAAGTCCTTGGCGAGGTTCATGTCCGACACGGCGACGACTGCGCCAACCCTGTAGTTGCTCAACGCCATCGTGGAACCCTCCTTGTAGATGCGAGCAACCGTAACCCGTACGCCTGACCACGGTCAACCTCGCGCGGTCGGGCTCGCGGCCCGAGACTGCAGCCGCGCCAAAGTAGGACTGTTGCCACTCGTTCATCCTGGACCTGCTTCTCGCCAGAAGCAGGGAGCCACCGGGCGCCGCTTCTGCTCCCGGCTGGAGCCGACATCGCGGCGTTCGTTCGCTTTTGCTCCGAGGGCAACGCCTCGTCAGCTGGAAACTACCCCTCACACTGGAAACTGGCCTGAGCGGCAACAACGGCGGTCGGTTGCATAGGCATCGCGGCGATCCTGCACGCCTTCACGCGAGCGCCGCATTCGGCGAAGAGCGGAACTAAGACGGAAGCGCGGAGCGAGTCCTTCTCGTCCCCGATGGGCCATCCGAGCGCTAGCTGCGACCCCGTTCCGGCGGCAAGCACGAGACGGGAAAGCAGCTGTCTCGGCTCGGCTGGCGAGACCGCCGCTTTGCCGCTTTTGGCTTATCCATTTGAGTCAGGTAAACGACGAGACGGGCGTCTCGGAGCCACCGACACGCTGATTACGCGTTCCGCCGCGTGCAGCTGGCGCTCAGAGCGCTCGTGTGGGCGCTCAGGCGCGGCCGCGCTCGCTCGTCTTCCCGCCCTTGAACCTGAGTTAGGTGGATAAGCCAGTGCCGCTTAAGGAGCAGTGTGACGCGGTGGCCGCTTTGCCTCGGCGGGCTCAAAGCAGCAGTCTCCGTCGGCGCTCCCAAAGCAGCAATGGGTGCCGGGCGCGGCCTTTCTGTCCCTCAATCGTCGGCTCTGGCCAGGATCTTCGCGATCACGGGCCCCTTGGCGTCGGCGTAGTGGTTCATGTCAGGCCACTCGCGTCGTGCCAGTTCTCGCTTGACCTGCTCGTAGGCGTGGCGATCCTGCGCGGAGCGGCGCAGCCGATCGCGGAACCGCAGGCAGCGTGAGACCTCAGGATCGTCATCTCCCCAGACATGGATATGGACATCACGCCCGGGGGTGCGGAGCATCCGGTGCCCGGGCTCTCGCACGCGGAGCTCATAGCCAGCCGCGGTGAGCGGCGTGACCGAGACCGCCTCATCCTCGGGATCCTGGACGGTGATCAGGATGTCGATTATCGCCTTCGCTGCCAGCCCCGGGACCGCCGTGGACCCGATGTGCTCGATCCGGATCGCGCGGTCACCGAGCGCATCGCGAACACGCGCGCGCTCGAGCTCAAACCGCGCCGGCCAGCTCGCGGTGTACTCCACGATCGTGATCTGGCGCTGCTCACGACCCCCGATCAGAACCTCGTCAAGCACCCGGTCGCGCTCATCGCCACTGCTCACCAGCCGGAGTGTCGCAACCCCCCGCAGGCTCGCGCCCCACTGCGCTGCCTGGCGGCGCCCGCACCAGACGATTTCGGACAATCCCTGCATGACATGTGAGCCGCATGTCCTGTTACTGCCCGGCGCCAGCGGGGACTGCGCGTTCTGGGGACCGCTCATCCGACGGGTCCCGTCCCTGTGGGACACCTATGCGTTCTCCTGGCCCGGGCTTGGGAACGAGCCGCACGACCCATCCGTTGTCGGGATCGATGACCTCGTCGGCCTGGTGGCGGCGAGGCTGACCGGCCCGAGCGATCTCGTGGCGCAGTCGATGGGCGGGATCGTCGCCCTCCAGGTCGCCGCGCGGTACCCCGCGATGGTCCGCAGGCTCGTGCTCGTCGCGACCTCCGCCGGGTTCGAGACCCCCGCGCACGGGGCGCGGGACTGGCGTCAGGAATACCGGCGCGAGTACCCGAACGCCGCGCACTGGATCACCGATCCGATGCCCGCCACCTGGGACCCGGTCGCTAGAATACACGCCCCGACACTGCTGCTCTGGGGCGACGCGGACCCTGTCAGCCCCCCGCCAGTCGGAGCCGAACTCGCTCGCCTGCTACCCAACGCGTCACTACACGTCATCCCCGGTGGAACCCACAGCCTGGCCCACGACATGCCCGACACCGTCGCAGCCCTGATCACCCGCCACCTCAGCTGAACGCCCTCTGCCATCACACATACGACCGCGTCGAGGCTGAACCGGCGATCGTCGAGATGGCCGCTTCCGTCCGTGCCGGCGCGAAAGCGGCCACCAGCCTTCACGGCCGGTCCAGCGGACGTCCTGTGTCAACTCCCGTTCGGCGGATTGCGAGTCGGTCGCGTCCCGTCGGCTCCGGCCGGTGGGCTACCGAGAGCCGGGAGTCGGCGGGGAGTCGGGTGCCCTCCCACCTGGACTTCAATCATGGTGGCGCCGGCGGCGTGGCTGTCAAGGTCGCTTCGCTGGATCTTCCCCTCGCTTCGCTCGGTGACAGCCCCGCCGTCCGGCGCGATGCTCCGCCGAAGTCCGGTTGGGGAGGGGGCTGCGGTTTGCCACCTGCAGGCGTCCAGGCGTCCGGGGTCGGGCGGTTGCTTGCGGTTACGCTGAGGGTCATGCGCTCGGTCGCGGCTTGGTCGATGACGGGCCCTGACGCGGTGGGGATGGTGACGGTGATGTGTCGTTGCAGGGCGCGGTGGCGGGCCGGGTCATACGGGATGCGGTCTTGCCAG
>JBKQKK010000137.1:0-14501 GCA_052147535.1 Solirubrobacteraceae bacterium
CGCCGCGGTCGCCGCGGCGGCGCGAACGTACGGCACCAACTGCTCATGCAGCAGCACGTAGGCGCGATACACATCGACGACATGCCCGCCGTAGTTCCACGGCTCCTGGGGCATGCGCGAGTGGGCATGCATCAGCGGTGTGAAGCAGCCGAACTGCAGCCAGCGGATCAGCAGCTCCGGCGGGCAGCGCTCGACGAGCCGGTGGCCGAGGTAGCCGCCGACGTCGTGCGACCAGTTCGAGAAGCCGCTGGCGGCCGCCGACAGCGTCGCGACCACCAGCGCTCCCAGCGACCAGAAGTCCGATGCCTGGTCCGCGGCCCAGGTGAAGCCGGTGGCGTGCTGGCCGCTCCAGCCGCTGCGGCCGAACAGCACGCCGTTGCCGGGGTGGACCTCGTCGAGCGCCCGCTGCAGCGAGCAGCGGTGCAGCGAGCCGAGCTCCCAGGCGGCCTGGGCGCCGCTGCGCCCGTCGGCGAGCGTGGCTTGATCCGGAATGTAGAAGCCGTCGCCATCGTCCATCTTGATCCCCTGCACGCCGAGCTCGAGCACTCCTTTGACCTGCTCGCGCCACCACGCTTCGGCGGCGAGCGAAGTGAAGTCGATCGGCGAGCCGGTACCCATCCACCACTTCGCGACCAGTGGCTCGCCGCCGGCGTCCTTGACGAAGTGGCCGGCTTGCGCACCGGGCGCGTAGTTCGGCGCCGGCTCGCGGTGTAGCCGCGCGGACTGCGCCTGGGGTGGGATCTGACCGTCACGTGAGTCGAGATTGATCCACGGGGTGCACCACACCACGGTGCGCACGCCGGCGGCTCGCATGTGTCCGATCAGCCACGGGGCGTTGGGGAACTGGTGGTGGTTGAACTCCCATGTGTTGTACTGGGTGGCCCAGGGGGAGTCGATCACGATCGCGTCCAGCGCGATGCCGTGCCGGCGGAAGCCGTCGAAGTCCTCGAGCACGTCATCCTGGTGCTCGTGCATGTCGCGGCTCTTCCAGAAGCCGTAGCCCCATTCAGGTATCAGCGCCGGGAAGCCGGTCGCGTGGCACAGCGAGCGCAGGCGCGCAGCCGGCGTCGGTTCGCAGAGGATCTGGACGCGCAGCGGTCCGGCGAGCGCGCGCGTGGACACCGACGTGCGATCGCCGGAGAAATCAAAGCGTGTCCCGTTGGCTGCCGTCAGGGCCCACACGCTGTAGCCGCGGCTGGAGGACACCCACGGGAGCGGCGCGCAGTCCCCTTGCGGGATGCCGCCGATCGCGAGCATCTCGGCGGGGCAGTCGGGGCCGGTGTAGCGGCGATCGGCCCCCAGCTGAACGGCGCGCCCGGCCTGGTCCAGTTGCGTGCCGTGGCGGGCGCCGAGTCCGACGAACCGCTCGCCGGAGCGGCGGTCCCAGTCCAGGGCAAGTCGCAGCGGCTCGCCCTCGGCGCTCAGCTGCATTGACATGAGATCGTTGTCTGCGAGGCCGACCCGCAGGGTGGCGCGGCGGCCTCCGTCGAGCCGGACTGCGAGCTGCAGCTCGCGCTCGTGTGGGTCCCCGGTGCGCTGCGCCCGGGCGGCGCGCTCGAGCGGCGCCAGCTCCTCGGAGGCGATGATTCCCTCGGTCAGCGCGATGAAATGGTCGTGAGCCGTGCCCTCGACGGCCCACAGGCCGCCGTTGCGCAACAGTACGTGGCGAGCCCGCGTGAGCGTGAACGAGAACGGGCGCAGTTCGATCCGCAGCGAAAGCGCGCCCTGCTGCATCACTATGTGGTCCGGGCCGTCCGCGATCGTCGTCCACCCGGTCCGCATCCTGTGATCCTCCCGCAGCGCGACTGCCGCTGATGGTGCCATTCACGAGATGCTCACAGGAAGTGAGCGCGTTCTTCACTGGAACCGGCGTCCGTGGCCCGATTCTTGTGGCCATGAACGAAAGCAACACTGACATGCGCGTGAGCAGGGCCGATATGCACGTGCATTCGACAGCATCGGAGCTGTCGAAGCTGGGGATTCAGCGCTCGCTGCAGCTGCCGGAGTGCGCAACCGAACCCGCAGAGGTGTACGAGCTCGCCAAGCGGCGCGGCATGGATTTCGTGACGATCACCGATCACGACACGATCGCGGGGGCGCTAACACTCGCACACCTGCCGGACACCTTCGTCTCCGAAGAGCTGACCGTTCATTTCAGGGGCGAGCCGCAGGCCGTGCACGTCCTCTGCTACGGGATCACGCTCGAGGATCACGAGTGGCTGCAGGCGCACCACGACGATGTCGAAGCCTGCGCCGACTACTTGCACTCAGCCGAGATCACCGCGGCGCTGGCGCATCCGTTCTACGCGGTCGCGGCGCCGCTGCAGGCGCGCCACCGCCGCCGCCTCGCGCAGCTGTTTCCGATCTGGGAAACCCGTAACGGCGCGCGCGCCAAGGAGCTGAACCTGCCTGCGTTCGTTTACGTCGAGACCCGCGGCGGCACCGCGATCGGCGGCTCCGATGACCACGCCGGGATCGATATCGGACGCACGTTCACGCAAACGCCGTACTGTGCGACGTCCGAGGAGTTCCTGGCGCAGATTCGCAGCGGCAACGCCGACGCTCACGGCGACCAGGGGAGCGCGGCGAAGTGGACCCATGCGGCGCTGTCGCTCGCGATCCGTGCGCTCGGTCACGAGCGCAGCGCCGGCCGTCCGGACCCGGGAGCGGTGCTGAGGATCATCGAGCGGGTGATGAGCGAGGGCGACGTCCGCCAGGGCTCGGTCGCCGGAGACCTCGGGCCCCGTGACGCGCTGGCGTTGATGCGCGCCTGGCTGTGCTCGATGGGCCTCGAGGTCGATGGGCACAAACTGATCACCTATCTGCAGGACGGCGAGCTGGGACACGCCGACCTCGAGCGGCGAGCTCGCCGGATCCACGAGCGGGAGCTGGCCGCGGTCGTGAACGAGACCGTCGCGCGGATCGAGGTCACCGGGCTGATCGACCTTCCACGCTTCGCGGGCGACCTGTTCGACGCTTGCGTGCCGGCGATCCCGTACGCGGCGGCGGGCGCCTTCCTCGGGCGTGAGAAGCTGAAGTTGACCCGCTCCGATGGCGATCGGCCGCGGGTGGCGCTGGTCGCGGACGGCCTCGGCGCGATGCACGGCGTGACGCACACGATCATCCGGCTGCGCGATCGCGGCGTCCCGGGCTTCGAGGTCGAGGTGATCGGAACCGACCCCGATGTCGACCGGCGGTTGAGCGCCGTGGCCGAGATCGAGATCCCGTTCTATCGCGGCATGAAGGTCGGCGTGCCGAGCGTTCCGGCGATCGTCGATGCGGTCGCTGACGGCCGCTACGACCTCGTACACGTCTGCGCACCGGGGCCGGCGGGTGCCGGCGCGTGGCTGCTGGCGCAGCTCCTGGAGCTGCCGCTGGTCGGCAGCTACCACACCGAACTGGCTGCCTATGCAGGTCTGCGCTCCGGTCAGGCGCAGCTGGAGTTGCTCGCCTCGAGCGCGCTGGGCAAGTTCTACGGCGCCTGCGACACCGTGCTCTCGCCGAGCCCAGCGTCCGACGCGCGCCTCGCGCAGCTCGGGATCGCCGCTGAGCGGATCGGCCGCTGGGATCGCGGCGTCGACCTCGAGCGCTTCGACCCGGCGCTGCGCGACCCGAAGCTGCTGCCGGGCGAGATCAAGGTTCTCTATGTGGGGAGGTTGACCAGGGAGAAGGGGGTCGAGCTGCTGGCGGCGGCGTTCGAGTCGGCGCGTGCACGCGAGCCGCGCCTGCATCTGGTGCTCGCCGGCGGCGGCCCCGAGGAGGCCGCGCTGCGGGAACGGCTCGGCCAGCACGCGACATTCCTCGGCTGGCAGTACGGTGCCGAGCTGGCGCGCACTTACGCCAGCGCCGACGTGTTCCTGTTCGCCAGCGAGACCGACACGTTCGGGCAGGTGCTGCTCGAGGCGCAGGCGAGTGGCCTTCCGGTTCTAGCCGTCGCCGAGGGCGGTCCCGCCTCTCTGATCGAGCACGGTCACACGGGCCTGCTCGCGCCGGCCAACCCGGACCAGCTCGCGGGTGCCTTGCTGTCGATCGTGGGCTCGCCGCTGCTGGCCGACCGGCTGCGCCGCTGCGCGCTTGCCGCGATCAGCGAGCGCACTTGGGACGCTTCGCTGCAGCAGCTCGCAGGTGGTTATAGCGCGGCCCTCGAAGCGGTCGCCGGCGCCTCGGCGCGCAGCGTCGCCTGACGGACGAGGCGGCGCGGCGCCCCGGCGGCGTGGGCGTCGCCTGACGGCCTGGCCGTAACGGCTCCCAACGCGCCGCGGTTGCTGAATCGGCGTCGATCCGACTCTATAGACTCGAATTGTGGCTGACTCCGGTCAGGATGTCCGGAACCTCGGTGATTCGCCAGGACGGCGCCTGACCCGGCACGGGCCGCTGATCGCACTGGCGATCCTGCTCGCCGGGATCGCGCTGTCAGCCGTGGTCGCGGGCGCCTGGAGCGCGCGCCAGCGACGCGATCAGCGTCAGGCGTTCGCGGTCGCGTCCGAGAACGTGTCGGCGACGCTGTCCACCTTGGTCCGAGCGGACGCGAACTTCGTGGCGACGATGCGCGCCGTGCTTACGATCGAGCCGCATCTGAGTCCGAGCGGGTTCGACGACTGGTACCAGCGGTTGCAGGGCGAGAAGCTGCAGACAGGCGGTGTCGGCATGGTGGTGACAGTCAAGGTCCCGTACCGCAGCCTCAGCCGTTTCGAGGCGCGCCGCGATTCGGACCCTGCCTTCCGCGAGCTGCTCGGAAGTCTGCTGGAGCCGGTGATACCGAGCGGCCGGCACACGTACTGCCTGCTTGCCGCCGGTCGGATCCTGGTCCGGCTGGACCCGCTACTTGCGTATCTGATGCAGACCGACTGGTGCCAGCCCACATCGCCGGTGGGCTTCTTCGAAGGCCCGCTGTTGCGCGAAGCGACCGACGCCGGTCAGACGGTGATCGAGCCGATCGACAAGTTTCTGAAGCGAACATTCTTCGAGACCGCGTTCTACCGTCGCGGCGTTCCGCTGCAGACGGTTGCGCAGCGCCGGGCAGCGGTCGCCGGGTGGATGCTCAGTTCGTTCGACATGTCGGCGCAGGTGCAACAGGCGATCGGCCCCAACCGCGGCTTTGGGGTGGCGCTGAGCTTCACCGAGCCCAACGGCGGCTCGGTGCCGGTGGCAGCTGCCGGCCGCGCGATGCCGGGGCTGAGCCACACGAGCGACGTGCTGGCCGACGGCCGCTGGACGATCCGTGTGCAGGGACCTGCGACCGTGCACGGGCTGATCGCGGCGCAGGCCGGATGGCTGCTGTTCGCAGCCGGGGTGGTGATCAGCGTCCTGCTGGCACTGCTGGTGTTCACGCTCGCACGATCGCGGGAGAGCGCCCTCGAGCTGGTGGCGACGAAGACGGCTGAGCTGCGCCACCAGGCGATGCACGACGCGCTGACCGGCCTGCCGAATCGCCTCCTGGCGCTCAACAGGGCCGAGCAGATGCTCGCGCGCGGCCGTCGCTCCGGCTTTCCCGTAGCTCTCCTGTACATCGACCTCGATGACTTCAAGCACATCAACGACACCTACGGACACGGAGTGGGAGACCGCCTGCTGCAGATTGTCGCCGAGCGGTTGCGTGCAGTCGTGCGCGAGGCCGAGACCGCCGCCCGCCTGTCGGGTGACGAGTTCATCGTCTTGGTCGAAGGCTCCACGCCCGACGCCGGACCAGAGCTGGTCGCCGAGCGCGTGATCAGCGTTCTGCGTGAGCCGTACGATCTTTCCGAGCAGATCGGATCCCTACTGACGATCGGCGTCAGCATCGGGATCGCCAACATTCCGCGCGACGCTGCCGAGCAGCTGCTGGCCGACGCCGATGTTGCGCTGTACTGCGCCAAGAAGGCCGGCAAGAACAACTACGTGCTGTTCGAGTCCGGCATGCACGCAACCGCTCGCGAACGGATCGCGCTGGAGTCGGGGCTCGCGGGCGCGCTCGAGGCCGGCGAGCTGTCGCTCGTCTACCAGCCGGTATTCGACCTGCTATCCGAGCGCGTGTTCGGCGCCGAGGCGCGGCTCCGTTGGAACAACGCAGCGCGAGGCGAGGTCGCCCCGGAGGTCTTCATCCCAATCGCCGAGAGCAGTGGTCTGATCGTCGCGATCGGGCGCTGGGTGCTGCAGACCGCGTGCCGAGATGCCGCCGCCTGGCACGCCCAGGGCCACATGCTGTCGGTGGCGGTCAAGATCTCAGGGCGCCAGCTCGAGCACAAGCTGCTGCTTGCCGACGTCCGTCGCGCGCTCCAGCTGGCCAAGCTCGAGCCCGCGTGGCTGACGCTCGAGATCACGGAGACCTCGCTGATGCGCGACCCCGACGCCGCCGCGCACCGGCTCGCCGTGCTCAAGCAGCTCGGTGTGCGAATCGCGGTCGACGACTTCGGCACCGGATACAGCTCGCTCGCTCAACTTCCGCGCCTCCCGGTCGACATCCTGAAGATACACCGGTCCTTTGTCCAGAGCCTGAACACCTCGAGCGAGTCACTCACGGTGATCCGGACGCTGATCGAGCTAGGCCGCTCGCTGCATCTGCAAACGCTCGCGGAGGGAATTGAGGACCGCGTGGCGCTCGAGCACCTCAAGGCCGCCGGCTGTGCCTACGGCCAGGGCTTCCTGTTCGCCCGCCCACTCGACCACGATGCCCTGGCCGAGCTGCTCGAGGCGCGGGCGAGGAGCCTGCGCCCCGGCGATGCAACTGATGGGGTGCAGTCGTTAGGGCACCCTAACTCGCACGCCGAAGGTTGATAAGCTGGCGAGCCAATGTCCGAGCAAGCGAGTCGGATTTCCGCTGGGAGGCGATTCTCGCCGGCTCACGCGCTATGGATCATCGGGCCGGGTCTGATCGTCATGCTGGCCGACACGGACGCGGGCAGCATCATCACTGCGGCTCAGTCTGGAGCTTCGTGGGGCTACCGGTTGCTGCCGCTGGAGTTGTTGCTGATCCCGGTCCTGTACCTGGTGATGGAGCTCACCGTGCGCCTGGGCGCAACCACCGGCAAGGGCCACGCCGAGGCGATCCGCGAGCGCTTCGGCCCGCGCTGGGCGGCGTTCTCGGTCGGAGCACTGCTGGTGAGCGTGACCGGGGCGCTGATCAGCGAGTTCGCAGGGATCGCGGCCGTTGGCCGGTTCGTCGGACTGGCGCCGGCGTTGACCGTGTCTGGCGCCGCGGCGTTCCTGCTGCTCGTGGTGTACGGCAGCAGTTACCGCCGGGTCGAGTTGATCGCGCTCGCGCTCGGATCGTTCGAGTTGGTCTTCCTGGTCGCTGCGATTCTCGCCCACCCGAGGTTCGGCACGGTGGCGTCTTCACTCTGGTCTCATCAGCCGGTCGGCCAGCGTGGTTACTTGACGCTGATGGCGGCCAACGTCGGCGCCGTGATCATGCCCTGGATGATCTTCTACCAGCAGGGCGCCGTCGTCGACAAGGGCCTGCGAGAGCGCCACATCCGCATCGCCCGCATCGACACGGCGGTCGGGGCGGTTCTCACCCAGCTGATCATGGCGGCGATCCTGATTCTCACGGCGGCGACGCTGTTCGGTCACGGCCAGTCCTCGCTCTCCTCCGTCGGCGAGATCTCCAACGCGCTGAGCCCGTATCTCGGGACCGTGACAAGCCGCGTAACGCTCGCGCTGGGGATCTCAGGCGCGGGCCTGCTTGCGGCGATCGTGGTCTCGCTGGCCGCGTCCTGGGCTGTTGCGGAGGCTTTCGGCGCCAGGCATAGCCTCAACGACAATCCGCACAGCGCGCCGCTGTTCTACGGCATCTACACCGGCTGCGTTGCGGTGGGCGCCGGAGCGGTGCTTGCCAGCAGCTCGTTCGTGCGCGTCGCGGTCGACGTCGAGGTGCTGAATGCTCTGCTGCTGCCCGTCGTGATCGGCTTCCTGGTCGCGCTGGCCGTGACCACGTTGCCGCGCCCGTACCGCTTGCTGACGAGCGAGCGTGTCGCGCTGGGCGCGGTCGTGGTCGCGGTTTCGGTGATCGGGCTGGGTTGGGCGGGGCTTACGTTCCTGCCGGGCTCCAGCGCGACCCCTCCGCGTGACCCGCCGGTGGTCATTGGCCACCAACGCTCTGTGGGTCTCGCGAAGGGCTCGCTGGATCCGGGTTTGAGCCTCGCGACCTGGGTTGCGGACCATGCTCGGGTTGGTCGCATACCTGTGGCCAGGGTCGCTCCTACTGTGACCCCGCTCCGCGGGCCCGCGGCCGGAGCGAATTCAGCTCAATAGCCGTAGACGTAGCCGCTGCCGCCGTAGCTACCGGAGTAGCTGTAAGCGCCGGGATAGACGTAACCGTCGCCCGCGCTGTAACCGGCTCCGTCACTGCCGCCGTAGCCGTAGCCGCTGCCGCCGTAGCCGTAGCCGTAGCCAGAGCTGCTGCCGCCGCCATAACCGCCGCCATCGCCATACCCGCCGCCGTCGCTATACCCGCCGGAGCCGCTATAACCGCCGGAGCCGCTATAACCGCCGGAGCCCGGATCGCCGGTGGTGACGTCCTCGGCGCCATTGGCGCTATAGGTCACCGTGAAGTAGCTGCCGTCGCTCGATAGCGACGACGGCTGGGCGCCGGCCGAGGATCCGCTGGCGTCCTGCGAGAGCGCGAGTGGCTGGGCGGTCCAGTTTGAATCGCTGATCGTGCCGGTGCTCCCGTCCGACGTGGCGGCAGCGCTTGTGAACTTCACCGATCCGAAGTCTGCGAGCGGCAACGGCTGGCATTCGCCGCTCGCGCCGTCTGCGCATTGCGCGGGAGCTTCCGCGATCCACTCGGCGGTCGAAGTGTCGGGGTTGCTCATCGACAGCGTCTTGGTAACCGAGCCGCCGGTCGTCTCGTCGGTCAGCGACACCGTGACCGATGATCCGCTGACGTGAACGCTCGAGGTGATGTGGTCGCCCGGTTGGATCGTCAGGTTCAGCTGCACCGGCGCGCTGGGCACAAGCTCATACCAGGCGAAATAGCTGGCGTTGCCGTTGGCGTCGCAGTTGGATTGCGTGCCGTCCTGCTCCAGTGCCTGCGACTGGTCGCTGGCGCCGCCGAGACCGACCCAGAAAGCGGCGTAGGTTGGGTTGGCGCCCGAGCAGCTCGCGGTCGGCTGCACCCAACTGCCTGAGACGTTCGAGAACGTGTCGGAGTTGTTCGACGTCACTTCGTAGCCCGACCAGTTCTGGCTGACAGCTTCGGGTGCCGCCGCGAGCGCCGCCGGGGCGGCGCACAGCGCCGCGCAGGCAAGGGCGGGGATGATTGGAATTAGAGCTCGCTTGGTCATGGCCTGATCGTGCTCCGCGCCTGTAAGTGTCTCTTCGAAATCCGTGAAGACCCGACTAATAAGTCGGAGCGCCCGCCGGCTGGCGGGGCGTCGGGTGGAGGCGCTGCTCAAGTGCTCGATCGCGTCTCGCTACCCTCGGGCGCATCGAACCACCACCTGATTGCTGATGTGAGCACCGCCCGGCTGGAGGCATTCTCCGATGGCGTGATCGCGGTCGCGATCACGCTGCTGGTGCTCAACCTCAGTGTGCCGGCCCCCGGCTATCGCGGCCACTCGCTCGCGTACAACCTCGGTTCGCAATGGCCCTCGTACGTTGCCTACGTGATCTCGTTCGCGACGATCGGGATCATTTGGATCAACCACCACGCGATGATCAGCCGGCTGCGCCAGGCGGACCGCGCGATCCTCGCGCTCAACCTGTTGCTGCTGATGAGTATCGGGGTCCTCCCGTTCACGACCAGCCTGGTGGCGCGATACATCAGCCACGCCGGCGGCGAGCACCTCGCCGCGTTCCTGTACAGCGCCTCGCTTCTGGTGATGTCGCTCGCGTTCGCAGCGCTGAACTGGCACACGCTGTTCCCCAAGTCGCATCTGCTGCACGGCGAGCTCAGCCAGAAGCATCGCAGGAGAATCCTGAAGCGCAGCCTCACCGGGCTGCTTCCGTACGCGGTCGCGACCGCGATCGCGCCGCTCTGGCCGTACCTGACGTTCGCGATCTGCGGGATGGTCGCGGCCTTCTACGCTTCGCCGGCGTCGGTGCCACGGACCTGAGCGGGCATGGTGGCAGCCTAACCAGCTCGTGGAGCCCTAATCGACACTCAACATGCGGTCGCGAGGAGGCTGCTGGTGCCGCGGGCGCACAAGTTGTGCGATAGCCTATCCAGGCCTTGAAGGAAGCCGAGAACCGCTTCTCCGAGCCTTTCAGGCGCGGTGTTGTCGGGGTCGGCGGGGCTTTCTTCAGCGAAAGGCCGCCTGCTCCTTGTCGGGGCAAACAAGCTTGAACGACTGACCGCGCGATCGCGCGCCGCCACCATCTCCCACCACCGGCTCGCTGGAGCGCGAGCCTCATCGAGACGAACAAGAACGTAGAAGCACAATGGGCGCTACAGACACCGAATCAGGACCGCTCACCGAGGACGGCGAGCCTTCGCGGCTGATCGGCGTCGAGCGCAACGGCCGCATTGGGACGATCACGCTGCGCAACGAGCGGCGTCGCAACGCCCTCTGCAAGCAGATGCTCGCCGAGATCCGCGAAGCACTCGAGGAGTTCGCACGCCAGCAGGTGCGCGCCGTTATCTTGCGTGCCGGACCGGATGTCAAGGTGTGGTCGGCTGGCCACGACATCCGGGAGCTCCCACGCGACGGCTCCGATCCGATGCGCTATGCAGATCCGCTCGAGCAGGCCCTGCGCGCGATCCGCAAGCACCCGGCGGCGGTGATCGCGATGATCCACGGCTCCGTCTGGGGGCTGGCCACCGATCTGACGCTGTCGTGCGACTTCATCGTCGCCGACCACACGGCCCAGTTCGCGATCACCGCCGTCGATCTCGGCTTGCCTTACAACGCCAGCGGCATCCAGAACTTCATCATGCGCGTTGGTGCACACATCGCGCGGCAGATGTTCTTCACCTCCGAACCGATCGTCGCCGATGCCGCGCTGCAGCACGGCATCATCAACTACCTGGTCGACGAGCCCGAACTGGAGCGCTACACCTACGCCCTGGCCGAGCGCCTGGCGAAGAAGTCGCCGCTGGCGATCAGCGTGATCAAGGAGCAGATCCGGATCCTCGCCGAGGCGAACCCGGTGTCTGCGACGACGTTTGAGCGGATCGAAGGCCTGCGGAACCGTGTCTACGACTCCGACGACTACCAGGAGGGCATCAACGCGTTCCTAGAGAAGCGACCGGCGTCGTTCCGGGGTCCTGCGCCCGGAGACCACGCTCCCTCCGAGCATTACTAATCGCTCGCGCGCTCATCCTGCCGCGTGCTGACCCAGATTGCCGCCACGAGCGGTCTGCGCTCGAGGGCGCCCTTGGCCCCCGCCGCGTGAGGGCGCCCCGTCGCATGGGTTCATGGAGTGCGGGCGGTGCGCGCGCGTACGAGCGTCTGCTTAGGCCCTTGGATCACGAGTACGTGCTGGCCGCTGCTGAGGGTCGCCAGCGTCGACGCCTTGCCGTTGTCAACGACGCGCGCGGTGGTCGGGATCGTGATCGTGACCGTCTGGTAGGTCGCCTTTCGAGTCCCCTCGGTCATCGTCAGCTGCTGGCCGTTGACTGACTGCACAAAGCCGCGCTCGAACGTCACGGTGACGAACCCGGCCTTGGTCTCTACGGTCAGATCGCCCGCCACGGTTCGCGCGGCAAGGCGGCGCAGCGTGATCCCGGCCGACCTGCCCGGCTGCGTCACGCTCGGCCCCATAGCGGCACGCGTGCTTGTCGCGGCCCCGGCGCTCGTGATCGCGCTTGCGCCGGCTCCGATCGCCAGCCCGCTGAGCGCTACCGCGCCTAGTTTCCAGTGGTTACGTATTGACATTCGACTACCTCGTTTCGCTTTGGAGTAGGGCTGGTGTGTGCATTCTCGGAGCGCTCTGCAAGCCTTAGCTCACGCGCACATCAGCTGCATGTAAAGCCTCACCCGCAGGCCATCGGGGCGCCTACGATGTCGACGATGGCCGCGATGATCATGCTCGTCGAGGACGACCCAAACATCGGTGCGCTGGTGCGCACCTACCTCGAGCGCGATGGGTACCGGGTCCTGTGGGTGCGCTCTGGTGAGGAGGCCCTCACCGAGTTGAGACGGCATCCGCTGCAGCTCACGATACTGGACATCGGTCTGCCAGGGATCGACGGATTCGAGGTCTGCCGGCGAATCGGCGGTCGAGTTCCGGTGATCATGCTCACCGCGCGCAGCGACGAGGCCGATCGTGTCGCGGGCCTCGAGCTCGGCGCTGACGACTACGTCCCAAAGCCGTTCTCTCCGCGCGAGCTGACCGCGCGCGTGAAGGCCGTCCTGCGCCGGACCGGCCCCGCCGCGGCGCTCGACGACGTGAGCACCCTCGGACCGCTGACGCTCGCACGCGGCGCTCGCGAGGTGCGTGTCGACGACCGCGAGGTCGAGCTCACGCAGCGCGAGTTCGACCTGCTCGAGTACCTGGTGCGTAACGCCGGCCAGCTCGTCACGCGTGACGAGCTGCTCGAAGCGGTGTGGGGATTCCTGCTCCCCGGACAGACAAGGACAGTCGAGGTGCATGTCGCCCAGCTGCGCAAGAAGCTCGGCCACCCCGAGCTGATCAAGACACTGCGCGGTCTCGGTTACAAGGCCAGCGGATGACCCTCCAGCGGCGGATGCTCGGTTACCTCGCGCTGGCAGCGATCGCTTCGTGCGCGCTGACAGTCGCCGTCGGCGTGGTCCTGGTGAGACACAGGATCGCCACCCAGCGGCTCGCGGCGCTTGAGAATCAGGCGGACCTCCTGGCGGCGTTCGGCGGCGTGCCGGGAGCGCTCGGCGCCGGCGAGCACGTGTACGGCGTCGGCACTGGCCGGGTACGCCGGCTCCGGCCGCTCCGCGCAGCGGCGGTGCTCGCCGCGGTCCCGGCGGCGGGCGACACGCAGGGAGCGATCGACGTTGTGGGTCATGAGCTCCTGTACGTAGCGCGCTCGACCTTAGCCGGGCGAATCGTGCTCGTCGATTCGGCGAGCCTGGCGTTCGCGCAGTGGCGCCCGTTTCTGACGAGTCTTGTGCTAGCAGGGCTCGGCGGAGCGGTTCTGGCGGCGGTCCTGTCCTACCTACTCGCGGGCCGCTTGACGCGCCCGCTCGCGGAGCTGTCAGCGGCCACGGCCCGGTTGGCCAGTGGCGAGCCGGGCGTCGAGGTGCCCGTCCGCGGGCGTGATGAGCTGGCCGGTCTCGCCGCCGCGTTCAACGAGATGTCGAGCGAGCTGGGCCGCGCGCGCGCGGCGCAGCAGGGCTTTCTCGAGTCGGTCGGCCACGAGCTCAAGACGCCGCTGACGTCGATCCGCGGATACGCCGAAGCTGTACACGACGGCGCCGTGACGCCGGCCGACGGCAGCACTGTGATCACTGCCGAGGCCGATCGGCTGCAGCGAATGGTCCAAGACCTCCTCGAGCTCGGGAGGCTCGGTCGCGCCGGCTTCTCGGTCGCGCGCGAGCCCGTCGATCTTGCCGCGGTCGCCACGCGCGCGGTCGAGCGCCATCTGCCCCGCGCCCGCGCGCTATCAGTCGAGCTGTCGAGCTACGGCAGCGACGGCGCCTGGGGGCTCGGCGACGCGGATCGGCTGCTGCAGGCCACGTCGAACCTGATCGAGAATGCGCTTCGCATGACCCCCGCCGGTGGCAGTGTGACCGCGCGCGCCAAACCCGGCCGGATCACGGTGACAGACGACGGGCCCGGCCTCGCGCCAGAAGACCTACCACGCGCGTTCGAGCGCTTCTACCTGCACGACCGCCAACGCAGCGAACGGGTCGTCGGCTCCGGTCTCGGGCTCGCAATCGTCAAGGAGCTGGTGGTGGCGATGGGCGGTAGCGTCGAGGCGGCGAACGCTCCAGACGGCGGCGCTGTGTTCGCGCTGCGGCTGCTGTCGGCTTCCACGCCCGGATCGCACGCCCGCGCGGATGCGCTCCGGCATCCCGGGTAGCGGCGCGGCTCGCGCTTAGTCTTAGTCTTAAGTGCACCCAAGACGGCTCGATCAGGGCGAGCCGTCGCTCTTTCGAGGCCGGTTTAGCACCGCTGCGATGACCGCGTGGAACGGTACGACGAGGAACATCGCGACCGCGAAGTAGAGCACGATCGCGACGGTCGGGAACAGCAGACCGAGGGCGATCGCACCGAGGGAGATGAGGACGGCTGCGCGGAGCTTTGCCTGGGCGTCCTGCAGGTCCATGTCGGGCGCTCCAGCCCGACGTAGGCGCTCGCGTCGGGAGTAGGTGGCCATTGCGGCGAACAGCAGTCGGGTTGTCAGCAGCGTGATTCCGAACACGGTGATCGCCACGCGTTGCTCGGGTGCGGCTCCAATGGAGTGACGTCGGCCCCGGCCGATTTGCTGGTGATTCGGGAGATCTGACGGCGTCAGATCCGTGTGTTCGCCAGCTAGCGAGCGCTCTGGAGCCCTCGGACCTGTCTGAGCGCGCAACCGCTGCAGTCAGACCGCGGATTGCTCGCTCGGACACGAAAACCGTGTTCGAGGGAGCAAACGACCCGCGCGCGGGCCGGATTGCTCGCTC
>JBKQKK010000138.1:0-3219 GCA_052147535.1 Solirubrobacteraceae bacterium
AGCGCCGCGCTGTCGGCGACGCTCGGCTGCGCGTCCATCACCCGGACCTCGACGGTCCCCAACGCGGGCTGCAAACGAACATCCCACCACAGGAACGTGTAGTCAGGGATCGCGCCTGAGGAGATCAGACCGTCGATCGCCCCAACGTAGTCGGCGTAGCAGGCGAATGCTCGTGGCGTGCCCGTCCGGGGCAACCCGCCGAAGATCATCGTTCGACGCTCGCGCGGGAGGTCCGCAAGGACAAGCCCGGCGCCGGCGTGATGATCGCGATCGACGAGATCCAGGCCGCCGCGCCGTCGGATCTCACGCTGATCGTCGCTGCGCTACACACACTCTCAATACCGAGTACCCCGACGCTCCTATCATGTGCGCGGCCAGCGGGCTAGGGAACACCTTCGATGTCCTCAAGGACGCGGGCGTGACGCACCCCGACCGCCTGTTTAGGTTCCGGCCGGTGCCGCTGCTGCTCGAGCCGGCTGACGCACGCTTCGCAATCGTCGAGGCCGCACGCCAGCGCGATGTTGCGTGGGAGCCGGCGGCAGCGGACGCGATCGTCGAGGTGAGCAGCGGCTATCCTGCGCACCTGCAGGTGTGCGCCGACGAGACCTGGATGGCCGTCAAGGGGCCACAGGTGATCACCGAAGCCGGGGCGCGCGCCGTCAACGGCGGGCGAGTCAGCACCGCCGATTTGGCGATCACGCTCGGCTGGCTGCAGAAGTCGCTCTCCGACCTGCGCGACACGCTGCTGCGCGAGGGCGACGTGTATGTCCCGCACCGCGGCGAGCTTGCGCTCACGGTGCCCGTCTTCGGCCCGTGCCTCCTCGCCAGCTACGAGCAGGCACGCCACAGCGGCACAGTGAGTCTGCTGGCGCTGGAGGAGATGCAGCTCAACGTGCAGGCCCTGCGCCACAACCGCCTCCCGCAGCCAGGCGGAGCGCCACCCCGCCGCGCGGCGTGGCACCCGCCAACCGTGCAGGGCGGCTGTTGGAGCCAGCAGCCGCCCACACCAGAGCTGCCGCCGCCGGCACCGGACGTCGACCTCTAGCCACGCATCAACCTCTCACCCGGCGAGCCGCGGCGCCCCACCAAGGGGGATCATCGTCAGGCGGCCGGTTTCTGTCCGGGTCGCGCGTCAGGCTGCATGGTGATGAGGCGCGCAGCGCGACATTCGTGGGTGGTGTGGTACCGGCGGCTGGTGACGGTCACCGTGTTCGCAACCTCGGTGGTCGCGATCGCCTCCCAGCGCGCGCACGAGTCCAACGGAAGCTTCGGGGTGCAGATGTCGCACGTCGCCGCGGTCGCGACGATCACGTGCATGCCGCTGTGCTTTCCCCGGTTGACGCTCAGGCTGCTGGGCATGACCTTGACGCTCAGCCTGCTCGGCGCCGGCGCCGCCGCGCGCCCCACGCGCCGTCGCTGACAAGCAGCGCGAGCCCCGGGCGCTAGAGCCCTGGGCCGCGCTCAAGGTCGCGGTCGGGGTCGAGCTGCGCTTCGGGTGTCGGAGTCGGCGGCGTCGCGCGGGCGTGCTGGGAGAGCTAAGTCCTCTGACGGCGGCGGCGGCGGCGCGCTTCTGGTGGCCGACCTGCTCGATCGAGTGCGCGCTGCTGCGCGCGTCGACGGGCTCAGGTGCCTGCACGTCCCAGCAGTCTCGGTAGGCGGCGATGACCCTGGCCTCCCGCAGCCACGGCGCACGGAGCCGCTCGTCCTCGGGCGGCCGGCCGAGCCGCCGCAGCCACCCGGCGCCGTGGTCGATCGCCCGCTGCAGCAGAGCGGTTGCGCGGCGTTCGATCGCCTGCTCGCGCTCGCGCAAGGCGCGGGCGAGGTCCGGATCGGCGACGTGCGTGGCGCGTGGGATCAGCCCGGCAATCAGGTCGCTGGCGCCCTGGCGGCGGCTGGCGGCGTCGCGCCCTCATGGCCGCTGGCAGGGTCGGGGTCGTAGGCGACGTCGACGTAGACGCGGTTGCTTTCGCCGCCGCGGGTCGCGGCGACGTAGAGCACCTCGCGGGTCGTCGCCGAACTGACCATCGCGTGCGCGGTGTCGACGGTCCGTCCTTGCGCGCGGTGCGCGGTGACGGCGTACGCGAGTTCGACGTGCTCGGCGACGTGCTCGGCGGATAGTCGCACCTCTCCCCCAGTCGACGTCGACCTTTCACGCCGCATACAAGGCTGCGATCAGCTCCTCACGCACGCCGCTGGTGATCCGCTCGTGCTGCGCGTAGACGGCGATGACGTCCTCGTCGCCCTGGCGCAGGCGCAGCGAGGCGTCCTTCTCCCAGGCGTTGCGGAACCGCCGCACGTCGCAGAGCTCGGGTGCGCCGCCTGAGCGATCGCGGACCAACGCGGCGAACATGCCGCCCGCGTCGACGGCGGTGAGCTGGTTGGAGTCGCCGACCAGCAGCAGCTTCGCGCCAGCATCCTGGGCGGCGCTGGCGAGCTCCTCAAGCGCGAAGGTGCCCGCCAGCGACGCCTCGTCAACGACGACGATCTGCCCCGCGTGCAGCGACCAGCGCGCGATCTGTTCGCGCAGCTCCTCGGCGCGCGCGCGCGCCGAGGGTTGCCGGTAGAGGGGTTGCGATGGGTCGGTGAGAGCCGTCTCGAGGTCATGGAGCTCGGCGGCGCGCTGTGCGTGCTGGCGGTGCTCGTACAGCCACTTGGCGGTGTTCTCCGCGTCGATCCCGAGCTCATGAGCGAGCACCTCGGCGGCCGCCGCGGACGGTGCGAGACCGAGCACCGAACCAGCGCCGTGCTCGCGCTCCCACACCGCGCGCAGCCCGGCCATCGTCGTGCTCTTGCCGGTCCCGGCCGGTCCGACGAGCACGTCGAGCGCCCGTCCGCTGGTGGTGATCTTCTGCACCGCGAGCGCCTGGTCGACGCTCAGCGCACACTCGCGGCCGGGAAGATTCTCGCCTGTCACGCTGGCGACGGTCACCACCGAGACGATCGGAGCGTCCATGCGCCGTCCCGCCTCAAGCAGCCGCTGCTCGGCATCCAACAGGCTCTCGGTCGTGTAGAGCAGCTGGTCGGCGGGGCGCAGGATCGAGGTTCCATCGGCCCGGCGGTAGCGCTCCGGGACGTGATGAAGCTCCGGCGCCGAGACCATCAACGCGCCGCCGAGCGCGAGCTGCGAGGTCTGCTCGGCGACCGCCAAGCGCTCCTCATAGGACGCGAAGCGCACGCCGCGCAGCTGGCGGTGAACCTCCGCGAGCACGTTCGCGTGCG
>JBKQKK010000139.1:0-5375 GCA_052147535.1 Solirubrobacteraceae bacterium
CGCGGGGCCAGCCTCACGACGACTTCAGCCCGCGAGGTTGGTCCGCCTGCAAGCCCGCCGCCGCCGCGTCGCTACCAACACTGGCTCCGCCGCAGTCTTCGGCTGACGCCTGGGTTCGTCGCAAAGCATCCGTCCGACAGGGCCCGTTTCACGACACGAAAGCAAGCGTCAGGGAGCGGATCCCGCGGCCCTGAGTTCCGCGCAAAGCTTGTCGCTTGCCGCTCGTCGTCGGCAGTGAGATCCTCGTTCTCGCGCGCGAGCGCGACACGCGGGCGTGCTCTGAGCGTCGCAGTGAGGGACGTCGTTGCTTGGCGCCAGTTGCGATGTCCCACAGCGGTCGCAGTTGCGAGCTGAAGCAGGGCCGAGATCGTGACCGCTCCCGACCAGAGCGGTCGCGCGGTCGGTGCGGATCTCGTGGCCACAGTATTCGCGGCGGGCAGAGACCTCTCGGCGTCCCAGGTCGCCGCTGGAGCGGCGAAGCGGGTACGGCTGTGGGTGTAGACAACTTCCCTCCACGGTCACTTTCGCTGGCTTGCGAGTTCCGGGCCTCTAGCGACGGAGCTCGGCCCTTAGCCGGGCAGCGAGCCGCACGGAGGCCTCGATCTCGACTTTGCGTATCGAGACGCTCTCGACGTTCAGTCCGAAGGGAACGCCGACGCGCCGGCAAAATGCGATCAGCTCGATCGCCGTTGCGACCGCTTGATCGTAGGACGCGTCGAGGGTGTCGTCAGCATGGCGCAGATCGTTCGCGATCCAGCGCGGCACGTCGACACCGAGCCACTGGAGGAACTCCAACGTCTTCATTGAGCCGCAGACTGAGAATGTGAAGACGATCGGCACCGGCTTCAGGTTCTGGGCGGCGCACTCATAGTGATAGTCGGAGACCAAGTCCTTCGCAGCGTTGACGTCGTAGACGATCTGGGTGACGAAGAAGGAGCAGCCTGCGGCCTGTTTCGCGATGAGCCGGAGGTGCTCTTTGGCCCCGCGGGCGTGCCGCTCGGGAATCGCGACTCCGCCTAGCGGCAGGTCCGGCCGGACTTCGGTCCGGAGCTCGTATGCCCGCGCGAGTGAGGTTGCAACCACCTTCTCGCGGGATGACGCCCCGACGAAGACCGACAACGCTCGGGCCGGATCCTGGTCGCGGAGCCATAAACGGAGGCCGTCCTCAGAGTGTTTACTGACCGCGCGGTAAACGATGGCAGGCACGTCCAAGCTGACGAGATCACGAGCGAGGTACTCGGCCGGATCCATCGTCGGCAGGAACGGGAACGGGCGTTCGTTGGGATTACGGTCGCTCTCGTCATCGATGTCGTAAAGAACGAGGCCATCTATTCCCACCGACCGGAGACGCGCGAGTGTGACCTTGGCGATCTGCCTGGTCTGCTCCGGTCCGGTCGCCAGCCTCGGTGGCGTCACCGCGAAGAGCAGGAACTCACCCATCCGATCGGCGATGCGCTGCTGTAGCTCCACGGGCGGAACCGTAGCCAACCGTGGACGCCTCGGGCCAGCCCGACGCCGCGTCTGTGCACGTCCAGTCGCGCCATCGCCAAATGAGACCCCCGGTAAGCTGACGGGCGACCCGGCCGCGAAACGGGTCGTGGGCGTCGCTGATTTGCTGCTCCTGCGGCCACCTGGGACGCCGCCGAGAGGTCTCTGCTCGGCGCGGAATGCGGTCACGAGATCCGCACCGACCGCGTGACCGCTCTTGCACGATGCGGCCACAACGTCGGCGTGCCCCCAATAGACGTGGAGGAGCGACATCGGCGGGTGGGTGGCCGACTGCCGCAATGGACGAAACAGAGCAGCGGGTCCGGTCTTCGGAGCCGGACGTCTGCAAACGTCGCGAAGCAGGCGCCCGATCCACGGTCAGCCGAGCGGCAGAAGCGGAAGTCGGCGGACGCGAGCTTCGGCCCGATCCACGCGACAGGATGCGTGCGGCGGCTAAACGGATCCGACTCGTGCACCCGTTCCGAGCCGGCATCGTCGGTCAGGACTATGGACAGTGCCGTATTCCGCCCGTAGGAGCCGCCTGGTCAGATCACGGGGAGAGTGTCCCTTTCGATCGAGAGGAGCCGTCCGCGATGTGCAGGATCAGCCCACGCGAGGGAGCTGGTTGATGATCGATCCAACCAGTCGCCGACGGGATCGGGCTGCAGGAGACGTCGGTGGCGGTTATGACTGCGCCGAGGACCGCAATGCCCTCGCGGTGCGCTCCGGCGACCGCTCGGCGGCTACCTGTCGGCGGACGCAGCCGGCCGAGGTTCAGCTGACCTTCGTGACGTGCGCGTCCGGAATCGCGTCGATCAGCGCGACCGTCTCGATCCCGAACACGTCGTGCGGCGTGCCGGCCGCCGCCCACACGATCTCGAACCGCTTGAGCGATTCATCGATCGTGGTCTCGAGCTCCTGATCGTGGCCGAGCGGCGGCACACCGCCGATCGAGAAGCCGGTGACGGAGCGGACCCGGTCGGCGTTCGCCGGCTTGAGCCCGAGTCGGTCGGCATCGACCCGGCGGTCGCCCGCGCACAGCACGAGTACCGGCTCACCGTCGCGCTCAAACACGAGCGACTTGACGATCTGCCCCACCTCGACGTTCAGCGCCGCCGCGGCGAGTGCGGCGGTCCGCGCCGAGTCGCTCAGGGTCGTGACCTCGATCTCGAGCCCGCGCAGGCGCAGGCGTTCGGCGAAGCGAGCGGCGGTCGGGTGCACGGCCTCAAGCTACCGCCGACGCCGGACCGGCATCCCCGTGGTCGCCGAAAGCGCGCTCCTTGGCGTAAGCGCCAGAGGCGTGCACATACGTAGGCAGTCGCGCCCAAGGCCCACAGCTCGCAGAGTGGTGGGTGACCCACCGCTGCATCTGCGAGCTCATCTCCTACACCTTGATCGCGGTGTTCGTGGCGGTCGAATCCCTGGTCGACGCTGCGGCGGGAACGCCTCGCCGAGCACGGATACGACATCGACAGCAACGACACTGGTACCGTCGGACTCACGGCCGCGTTGGTCGGGACCGACGACGGGATGGCGGTTGAGCTTGAGCTTCGGATTGCCGCGCTGGACCACGCGCAGTTTGAGCGTCTCGTCTTCGACCTGGTCCACCACGAACATCCCGCCGCCGTTCGGCTCCCCCCCATCGAGTCGGGGCTTGTCGTGCAGCTTCGCCAGGCCCCGAAGGTGATGTACGACCAGTTCGCGAAGATGCGGTCGGAGGACGTCGTCGGTCGTCTCGCGTTCGTGCCCGGGCCTGGTATCCCAGTGGCGATCACCGCTCACGCGGCGTCCGGGGCGACCAGCATTCGACAGGTCACGGTCTACCCGTTCCCGCCGGCTCCACGGCACGCGATAGGCGCTCACGACCGCGCGTTCGTCGGCCTGGACGGCGCGTTCATGTCTTACTTCGGCTTCCGATTCCTGGATGACGCCGGCGACCGGGGGCAGATTGCGTTCCTTCCCCAACTCAACCTCGGCGCGTCCGCGCGCGCGAACGCGTCCGCACTGCAGTTCTGGCGAGCGCTGGTGGACTCAGAGCGGGTCGAGCTGAGCGGCTCGCTCTTCCCCGCGGAGGCGATGCAGATTCAACCGGGCCGGCTCGCCGCGCCGGAGAAAGCCCGCCGCCAGTTGGGATTCCTTGGAATGCAGTATCAGTCCGTGGTCTGGTTGGAGGAACGCTCGGGTGGAGCTCCCGGTCCACGAGCCGCCGTTCACCGCCGAGGAGATGGAGAACCTGGAGACCGCGCTCGCCGTCCTCCACGACGAGCGAATCGACGTCACATTCGTCGAGTGGCAGGCCGGGGTGCCGGCTCAGCACGCCCGTGCCGAGGTGCAGCGGTTGCGGAACCACCCGCTGGTCGTCTTCCCTGTAGCCAGGACCATTTTTGGGACCGACGTGTCGCTCGGCCGTGCGCTCGGCCGGATGCCGGACGTTCACGTCGTTAAGGTGCAGAAGTTCACGGGGCCGAATCCGACTGTCATCCTCAGAATCCCCGCCGTTGGCGAGGAGACGGTGTCATGCCGATTGCTCGGACCTGAGGAGCCGGCGCCGCCGGACGCGATACAGGCGTAGAGACGTCCGCCACGTTGAACCGACTGCCGGCCCCTTGCCGCCGGCTATGAACGCCGGTGGCAGCAACTCGTCCGCAGAACGGACTGAACGGCCTTGCGGCCCTGGCGACGCCCCGAGGTCGTCCTCGCCGAATGCGCAACTCTTACGACGGCTGCTCTCAGGCCGCAAATGCATAGGCAGAACGCGTCGACCAATCCGGCTGGAAGCACGGTCTGCGCCCGGCGAGCGCCGCCCGCAAATCGCTCGCTGACCCGAATCCCTTACTGGTGTCAGCTATTCCCGATACCGAGACGTTGGCCGCGGTCACCCCACCGCCGGGCGGTTGCCGCGTCGGCCGTGGACGCTACGAGCTACAGGGGGAGTACGACTCAGACTGCAGGAACGACGGGTCGAGCTGCTTGCGGTTCGGCTCGGTCAGCGTGACCTCGACGTAGTAGTTGACGCCCTTGCACCGCACCACACCCGACAGCACGATCGAGACTTTGACGTTGTGGACCCTGGCCTGGGCGCACGATGGAGTGCAGCCGTGGTATTCGGCGACGCCGGTACCGGTGGCGGTGGCGCCGCCCCAGCTTGACCACTTCGCCTTGAACACCGCGAGCGTCCCGTCGCCGGTGAGCTGCAGCGTGGAGGGCCGGATCTGCTTCACCGTCGACCCTTGCCAAAAGTAGACCTTGCCGCCGGCCGCGACGGCGACCGAGCAGCACGCCGCCAGGACGACGAAGACGGTGAGAAGGCTGCCCCGGCGGATCACGCCGACATCATATCCAGGCGGCGGTGGGTCAGCCGCCGATGGGCGGACATGCTGCGTGAGGGTTGGGTGAAGCCGGGCGGGTGCAGGTCGTTTGTGGTGGGTAGATAGTCCCGTTTCTCTGGCGAGTTACGCGTCGGGCGGCGGCTCTCTGGCCGGGTTATGCGCGTGGTTTCGGAAGGATCTTTGGTGACCGGCGGCGAAAGTCGGGGTGTTATGTCTCGTTTCGAACGCGATTGGGATCCGCGGACCGAACGGGCGTCGCAGACGCTCGCCGGACCACCCGTTCCCGCGGTCGGCGCCGCGCTGAGCCCGGACGGCGGGACGCTGTACGTCGCCACGAGCGGGGGCGCGATGCTCGAGTGGGACCTGCGTGGTGACCGGCGCCTCCGCCGCCACGCGCGGCTCGGGCAGGCCGTGCCCTGCTGCACGACCGTACAGCCCCAAGCGCCACCGGCCGCGCTGTCGCCCGACGGGACGCGGATCGCCCTGCGAACCGGGCCGTCGCGGGTCGGGCTCTTCTCAGCCACGACGGACGTCGAACTGGCGTCGCTGATGGTCTCC
>JBKQKK010000140.1:0-15402 GCA_052147535.1 Solirubrobacteraceae bacterium
CGTCGCCCCCCGCGGAGGGTCCGGGGGGGCCGCCCGGGGGCCCCCCGCCCGCTCCGATCGAAACCGATCCGGCTATCGTCGCCGAGCTGATCGGGCGAAACCAGGCCTCGATCGCGGCCTTGAAGCGCGACATCCGAACGAAGTCCGGATCGGCGCTGCTCGACTTCATCCTGGCTGACATCCAGGAGTGCAAGCGAATCTTGTTCGATCCGCAAAGCCATCAGGTGTTCGTGGCGGCGATGGAGGCCACCTGGTGGCTCAACAAGCAGTTGGAGGCGTGGCTCGGCGAGAAGAACGCGGCCGACACGCTCACGCAGTCCGTCCCCCACAACATCACGTCTGAGATGGGGTTGGCGCTTCTGGACGTCGCGGACGTGATCCGCCCGCATCCGGAGGTGGTGGCTTTTCTGCAGCACGTCGACGACGAGGGCTTCCTGGACGAGCTGCTGAAGCTCGCTGGTGGGCGGGAAGCGCGGGACGCCATCCGGGCCTACCTCGACACGTACGGCATGCGCTGCGTCGGCGAGATCGACATCACGAGGCCGCGTTGGAGCGAACGCCCCACCACGCTCGTGCCCATGCTCCTCGGCAACATCAAGAACTTCGAGCCGGGCGCCGGTAAGCGGCGCTTCGAGCAAGGGCGGCAGGAGGCCTGGAAGAAGGAACAGGAGCTGCTGGAGCGCCTGCGGGTCTTGCCAGACGGGGAGCGGAAGGCCGAGGAGGTCAAGCGGATGATCGACCGGGTCCGGACCTTCATCGGGTACCGGGAGTATCCGAAGTATGGCATCGTCAGCCGCTCCTTCGTTTACAAGCAAGCGCTGCTGGAAGAAGCCGAGCGCCTCGTGCAGGCCCACGTGCTTCGTGAGCAGGAAGACATCTTCTACCTCACACTCCAAGAGCTCCACGCCGTCGTGCGCGCCAATTACGTGGATGCACAGCTCATCCGCCAGGGCAAGGACGCGTTTAGGTCCTACCAAGCGCTCATGCCACCCCGGGTGCTCACGTCGAATGGCGAGGCCGTCGCCGGGGCGTACCGACGCAACGATTTGCCGGCCGGCGCGCTGGTCGGCTTACCGGTTTCCGCCGGGACCATCGAGGGGCGGGCCCGCGTCATCCTGGACATAGCGCAGGTCGATCTCGAAGCGGGCGACATCCTGGTCACCGCCTACACCGATCCCAGCTGGACGCCCCTGTTCGTCGCGATCAAGGGCCTGGTGACGGAGGTGGGGGGCCTGATGACCCATGGCGCGGTGATCGCACGGGAGTACGGCTTGCCGGCCGTCGTGGGGGTGGATCATGCTACCCAGCTGATCCGGGATGGGCAGCGGATCCGCGTGCATGGAACGGACGGGTACGTCGAGATCCTGCTCTAGCCGGGCCAGAGCCCGACAGGTAGCCGGGCTGCACGCGGTCGGTCAGCCAGACGCCGTTGGCGGCATGCGATCGTCACGGCGCTCGACCCGGGCCCTGTTGCGCTAGCGCCGAGGGAGCGAAACCCCTCCGGCAGCCGGGGAGCGAGGTGCCCCGTAAGCCCCGCTCATCGCAGGCCTCGCGGCACCAGATGTCGTGACTGTTGCGCGCTCCGAACACAACCGCAGTTCGCCGCTTACCTTGCATCTTGTTCATCGGATCGCTCGATTCCGTCGGGGGTGTTGGTTCAAAGGATCGCGAGCTTGGGTCGGCGCGAGCTTGGGTCTGGCTCCGCGCCTAAGGTACACGCGAGACGCAGATATCCAGCATCACAGCGTCGACCGATGGACAGCCCGCGACAGCCCCGCTCGTTGGCGGTACAGGCGCTCGGACGCCGCGAACGCGGCACCGACCGGCAGTCGTCAATCGTCGGCGACCGCCTGTCGACGCCCTACCCTAAATACCGTCGCACCACGCCGAACGAGTCAGTTCGCTACGACGGCTACGCGCGGCACCCGCGGAGGGGCGTCCTTTCGTTGGCCTCGGAACGGCGCAGGGTCGGTCATTCATGGCTGGGCGACTTGGCATCGCGCCGTGTGCGGTCGAGGCGCTCGAGCACGGCGAGCACGGTCAGCGCCTCGGTCGCGACCGTCGCGAGTGCCGGATCGCCTTTGAGGAGTGCGAGTGTCTCCTCGCGCGGCAGCGGTGTGGCCCAAACGTCATCGCGTAGCGAGGCGGCGATGTTCTCGAAGCTCCTGTACAGCGCATTGCGATAGGGGGTGAGCGTCGCGCGTGGCGCCCGCGTCCCGCCGTGCACGGCGACAGCGAGCACCAGCGCGGACTCGCTGATCTCATCCATCGCGGCGAGCATGTCGTGCAGCGGTCGGGTGTCGGGACGCCGGCGGGGCGGTTCGGCCAGGGCGCGCTGGACCGATTCCCGGGCCTGGGCGCGCGCTCGGCGGGTGGCGAGCCGTGTCGATCGGAGCGTCCGCTCGTCATCCCCGTCTGAGAACGCGCGCAGGATCGCGTCGAGCCAGTTCCCCTGCGCGGTGACGAGCGCGGCCAGGCACTCGCGGGTCTGCGGGGCCTCCGGGGTGGGCCACAGCGCGACGGCGCTGAGCGCGATCGCGCCGCCGACCGCGGTGTCGATGACGCGGTCAAGCAGCGCGCCGACCGGCGAGCCGCCGCTGAACTCGACGAGCAGCGCGATCAGGACGGTCAGCACGACCGAGGACAGCGCGTAGTTGGCGGGGAACAGTGCGTAGGTGGCGGCGGCCAGGACCGCGAGCAGCGCCACAATCGTGGCGTCGGAGGACGAGAATGCGGTGACGACGGCCCACGCGATCGTGACACCGGCCATCGTCCCCGCGATCCGACCGATCCCGCGCGCGACCGTGGTTCCGTAGTCGGGCTTGAGCACGAACAGCACCGTGAGCGGAACCCAGTAGCCCGAACCCAGCGAAAGGCTGCGGTACGCGAGCACCGCGACGACCAACGCGGCAGACAGCCGCGCCGCGTGGCGAAACGCGGCGGAGCGCAGCGTCAGCTCGGCGCGTAACGCGCGAATCGGGTGCCGACGCGCCGCCGGGCTGGGCGCGACGCCGTCGTTCTCGCCGCCGCCGGCGGCGGCGGCGATCCAGGCGACGAGACTCGCCGCTCGCGCCCGCGCGACGGGCTCGGTTAAGGTCTGCGCGCTGCGCTCGAGCGCCGCCAGCGAGAACGCGCGCCCGCGCTGTATCGCGATTGCGTCCAGCGCGCCTGCCGCCGCCCGCAGCGTCGCTTGGACCCCGGGCACATCCGACCGGGCGAGTGCAACCAGTTCCACTCGCACCCACTCGCCCTGCTCGACCAGCGCGCGAAGCGCCGCGCGTGCACCGGGCGCCTCCGGGCCGGTGCCGACCGGCGGGCCGGCGCCGACGGTGTCTGCCGCCGCCGCCAGCGCCCCGGCGGTGCTCTGGAGCGTCGCCGTCGCGGGAGCGCGCGCATAGGCCGCGAGCGCGCGGTAGGCGTCCGCGATCGCGTGTCGCTCGGCCGCGAACGGGCGCAACGGCCAAGCGGCGATCGCGACCAATGTCTGGACGAGTCCGCCGGCGGTGATCAGCCACGCTTCGCGCACCACCGCGTCGCCGTGTAAATGCAGATCACCCGCCAGCAGTAGCGCCCACGTCGACAGCAATCCGACGAACGCGGACCGCCGACCGAGCGAGACCAACAGCCCGCCCGCGAAGCCCCACACGCCGATCAACACGACCGTGGCCACGACGCTCGGGCCAGCAAGCCCGCCCAGCAGGGCGCCCACGCCAGCAGCGAGCGTCGTGGCCAGCAACGTCTCCCCCCGGACCCGGTAACGGCCACCGAGGTTGGCGAAGCCGACGATCAGCGCCCCCGCCGAAGCCGTGACGCCTTCCGCGAGGTGGCCGGTCGCGAGCCCCACGGCCAGCGGTATCGCGTAACCGATCGCGCTCGGGACAGCAGTGGCGAGGGCGAGCCGCGAGCGGTCCAGGTCGGTAACCTCGCGCAGCAGCTGGCTGCGGCGGACTGTCGCGAGGATCGCGCCACCGCGGCGCCTGGGATCATCGATCTTGGCGATGCGGCGATGCTAATCCCGACGGGATTGGCCCATAGACCAGACCGCGATCACGCGATTCCCGCTGGCCGGGCGACCGCGGCCGCGTCCGCGACGATTGACAGCTCCGCGGATTCGTCTTCGACGCGGTTGGTGCCGCGCAGGAAGCGGTTTACGTCAGGCTCGAGCTCTTGGACATCCACCAGCAGGTCCGCCGGTCCGTAAGCTCAAGGATCCGGTCGCGAGCTATGCCGCCAGCTCGGGCAGCACGTCGCGTGCGAAGCGCTCGAGCGATTGCCGGACCGCTTCCGGTTCGCTGTCGAGCGATCCTGGGACGACGATCAGACGCTCGATGCCGCAGGCCCGGATCGCCGCCAGGCGGCCGCGGACTTCGCTCGCGGGCCCGGCGAGCGCGAATCGGTCGATGAAGTCGTCTTGCAGCTGTTGCGCGAATGCTGCACCGGCCTCGCCATGGCGCGCTGGCTGGTAGCCGGCGGCGGCCTTTGATGTCGGCGGTCAGGTTCTGGCTGTCGGCCACGAGGAGCCCGGTGAAGCCCAAGTCCTCGGCACGGCGTGCGAGCTCCGCGACCCGCCCCGGGAACGCGAATCCGTGAAGCCACACCTCCATCTCAGACATCATCCTCCCGTCCGCATCCGATGTAGTGATAGAGCCAGTCGAATACTGACTTCGGTTGCGGGGGCAGAGCGCGACGCGCGTGCGCCGGCATCTGGGATTATGTCTCCGGTGGAGGGTGGGCTCGATCGCGAACGTCGCTGAGTGTTTGAGTTGGCTGCCACGGCGGCGGCGCTTAGCCGGGCTGCGGCGGCGTTTGGAGGAGGTCGTCGGGCGCGAGCATGTGCGGACCGATGAGGGCGCGCTGGTGACCTTCTCAACGGATGCGACGCCGCTTGAAAGCGGTCGTCCCGATGCGGTCGTTTTCCCGGCGACGACCGAGGAGGTCGCCGGCGTGCTCCGCATTGCCAACGAACGGGGGGTCCCGGTCGTTCCGCGCGGGTCGGGCACGAATCTGAGCGCTGGGACGGTTCCGCACCGCGGCGGCATCGTGCTGGTGATGACGCGGATGAACAAGCTAAAGGAGGTCAGCGACGCGGAGCTCGTCGCGGTCTGCGAGCCGGGCGTGCGCACGCTCGAGTTGGAGCAGGCCGCGGCCGCGAAGGGCCTGTTGTTCCCGCCCGACCCCGGGAGCCATACGACCGCGACTGTCGGCGGGAACGTCGCGGAGTGTGCGGGCGGCCTGCGCGCGCTGAAGTATGGGGTCACGCGCGACTATGTGCTCGGCGTCGAGGCGGTGCTGCCGACGGGAGAGATCATTCGCAGCGGCGGGCGGCTCGTCAAGGATGTCGCCGGCTATGACTTGCGGCGCCTGCTCTGCGGCAGCGAGGGCACCCTTGCGGTGATGACCGAGCTGACTCTGCGGTTGGTGCCTGCGCCCGAAGCGTCCGGGATCGGCATGGCGTACTTTGCCGATCTCGGAGATGCGGCTCGGGCGGTTTCGCGAGTGCTGGCCTCCGGCGTGCTGCCAGTCACCCTCGAGTTCCTCGACCGGGTCTGTATCGGTGCGGTCGAGGACTACGCGCACATCGGGCTCGACGTGTCAGCAGGCGCGCTGCTCATTTTCGGGCAAGATGGGGATCCCGGCGTGATCGAGCGCGACCTGAAGCGGATGGCACAGGCGTGCGCGACGGAGGGCGCGACGGAGGTGCGGATCGCCGAGTCTCCGGAAGCGGCCAGCGAGGTGCTCGAGGCGCGCCGTGCCGCGCTGCCATCGCTGTCGCGTCTGGAGCCGCTTACGATCCTCGAGGACGCAACGGTGCCGCGGTCGCGGATCGCCGACATGGTCGAGTACATCCAGGAGGTCGCCCAGCGCCATGAGCTCAGGATCGGCACGTTCGGGCATGCGGGCGACGGCAACCTGCACCCGACCGCGGTTCTTGATCCCGCGGACGCGGGTGCGGTGCACCGGGCCCAAGCAGCCTTCGACGAGATCTTCACCCGCGCGATCGAACTCGACGGCACGATCACCGGTGAGCACGGGATCGGAATCACGAAGCTGCGCTATCTCGAGCGCCAGCTCGGTGCCGAGCATATGGCACTGCTACGGCGGATCAAGGCCGCGTTTGACCCCAACGGTATCCTCAACCCCGGAAAGCTCGGTTCATGAATGCCGCGGAGATCACTCCGGCGAGTGTCCCCGAGCGGCGCGGAGTGTTCGTGCCCGACCTGCTTGACCGCTGCATCTCCTGCGGCTTCTGTCTGCCAGCCTGCCCGACGTACGCTCTGACCGGCGTGGAGACCTCATCGCCGCGGGGCCGGATCAACCTGATGCGGGCGCTCGAGACGGGCGTGTTGCCCGACGACGATCCCACCGTCCACGAAGAGTCGTCCTTCTGCCTCGGCTGCCGCGCATGCGAGCCGGTGTGCCCCGCCGGCGTGCAGTACGGGGCGCTGCTGGAGCAGTGGCGCGACCACCTGTGGAACGGGCGGCGGCGGCCCTGGAACGTGCGGCCGCTGCTTTGGGCGGTGGATTCGCCGCGCCGAGTGCGCGCGATGGGCATCGTGCGACGCCACGCCGGCCGCAGCGGCGAGGCGCCGGGGCCGGTAAACCTCATGCTCGGGTGCTTTGAGCGGGTTCTCTATCCGAGGGTCAGTCGCGACGCGCGGAAGCTGGCCGCCGAGCTCGCAGCGCCCACCGACCAAGGCTGCTGCGGCGCGCTGCACGCGCACAACGGAGAGCTCGCGCGCGGCGAAGCGCTGGCCAGGGAGCTGGGCGACGCGCTTCCGGGGACGATCGTGACGACGTCCGGCGGCTGCGGCGCCCATCTGGCAGGCGTGCTCGGCCCCGACCGCGTCAAGGAGTTCTCGCAATGGCTGCTCGCGCGCGACCGCCCGGCGGATCGGAAGCCGGCCGGTAGCGGTCTGCGGATCGGACTGCAGGACTCCTGTCACCTGCGCAACGGGCTTGGCGTCTGGCACGAGCCGCGCGAGCTGATTGCGACCGTCGGCCAGTACGTCGAACTGCCGAGCGCGGCCGCCTGCTGTGGCGCGGCTGGCTCCTACGCGATCGTGCGCCGCAACGACAGCGCCCGTGTACTCGAGCCGCATCTCGACGAGATCGCCGCCGCCGACCTCGACGTGATCGCGGTGGTCAACGCTGGTTGCTATCGGCAGCTCCAGCAGGGCGTCAAGCGCCGCCGACTGCGGACGCGCGTCGTTCACCTCACCGAGCTGCTCGCCGGCGGTTGACCCCCGCAGACGCCGGCGCAAGCCGGCGGGGATCTCAGTGCCCCGAGTCAGCGCGCGGCTCGGAGGGCTCGGGCAGGAGCACATCGAGGGGCTCCGTCCTGGGATCCGCCAGATCCGATGAGGATCCGGCGGTGCGAGAGTGGTCGATCGCGTCGTGTCCGCACGTGCTTTGTCGGGCGTCGGCGCCCGGCTTCGCTCGGGCCGCTAGCCTGGGGTCGTCAAGATCTGCTGGCTTCGTGTCGGTCCGGCTGAACCAAAGAAACGTGTGAAGAAGATCGGATTCCTGTCCTTCGGTCACTGGAACGCGAGTCCACAGTCTCAGACGCGTTCGGGCGCGGACGCGCTATTGCAGTCGATCGAGCTTGCGGTCGTCGCGGAGGAATTGGGCGCCGACGGCGCGTACTTTCGGGTTCACCATTTCGCGCGTCAGCTCGGTTCGCCGTTCCCTTTGCTGGCGGCGATCGGCGCGCGGACGTCGCGGATCGAGATCGGTACCGCCGTGATCGATATGCGCTACGAGAACCCGTTGTACTTCGCGGAGGACGCTGGGGCGGCTGATCTGATCGCTGGTGGCCGGCTTCAGCTGGGGATCAGCCGGGGGTCGCCCGAGCAGGTGATCGATGGCTGGCGGTACTTCGGTTATGCGCCCGCCGAGGGCGAGAGTGATGCCGAGATGGCGCGCAAGCACGCGGAGGTTGCACTGGAGGTTTTGGAGGGCCGTGGGTTCGCGCAGCCGAACCCGCGGCCGATGTTCGCCAATCCGCCGGGCCTGCTGCGGATCGAGCCGCACTCGGCTGGTTTGCGAGAGCGGGTCTGGTGGGGGGCGGCATCGAACGCAACCAGCGTCTGGGCGGCCAAGCTTGGGCTCAACCTGCAAAGCTCGACGCTGAAGGACGACGAAACCGGTGAGCCGCTGCACGTCCAGCAGCGCAAGCAGATCGACGCCTACCGCGAGGCGTGGAACGCGGCCGGGCATGACCGTCAGCCGCGGGTGTCTGTCAGCCGCAGCATCTTTGCGCTCACCACCGACATCGACCGCGCCTACTTCGCCGGCGACGGCGACTCCCGCGATCAGATCGGCATGATCGACGAGAACACACGCGCGATCTTCGGGCGCGCATACGCGGCCGAACCAGACGTGCTTGTTGAGCAGTTGCGCACGGACGAGGCGATCCAGGCGGCGGACACGCTGCTTTTGACCGTGCCCAACCAGCTCGGCGTTGAATACAACGCTCATCTCATCGAGGACATCCTCACGCACGTCGCGCCCGGGCTCGACTGGCGCTAACCCCAATGCCGTCTACTTGAGGTTGGGGTTGCCCTTCGCCAAATTCATGCCTGAATCGCGGCGGCGCCGCTCCGGCCGGGGAGGCGGGAGCAATCGTCAGCGACACCCCGGGGAAGCGGGAGCAATCGTCAGCGACACCCCGGGGCCGGGCTGTCGCAGGTTGTCCCGAGCGGCGGGCATCCCGGTCGGATTCTCGCATCTGGGCGGCCGCCGGCCGGGCTACGATGCCGCCTGTGCCGAGCGCGCCCGAGGAGCCGCGAATCCGCCCGTCCCGGGGTGTCCTACGCTCGCGCGCTGGTCACCGCGCTCGGTCGGCATCGGCAGCCCGCGAGCCCTGCGACGACCTCCAGTTATATGGATATAATGAATATGTGCCTATAACTAATACCTCTTGTGGGGAGCTTGGATGGCGCTGCTGAGCGGCACCCGCGTCCTGGTGACCGGCGGCACGAGCGGTCTGGGGCGGGCGATGGCACAAGCGCTCGTGCAGGCGGGTGCCCGGGTGGCGGTGACCAGCCGCGACCGGGAGCGGGCGCAGACCACCGCCGCGGAGCTCGGTGCCGGAGCTCTGGGCGTCCAGCTCGACGTCCGCAACGCCAGCGGTCTCGTGAATTCGCCGAGGGCGAAGCGCGCCATCGGAACGGAGGAGGACGCGGACCTCGCGCGTCGAGCGTGGCGCGTGATCTCGCAAGTCGTGCTTGATCGTGACGCAAGATCGCGGTGTCGGAGGCGCTCGGACTGAGCTGGACGCGCGTGCTCGCGCTGCGACAGCTGACCACGCAGTCGTACACGCCCAGCAACTCTCGGCCGAGTCGGTCTACCATCACTTCCCGGGTGGCAGGGACCAGATGCTTCGCGACGCGACCGACTTCGCCAGCGAGGACGTTGCGCGGCGGTTGGAGCGCGTCGGCGGTGATGGTCCGCTGGCGGCGATCGAGGCGCTGTACGACTGGTATCGCGAGGGCCTCGTCGAGAGCGACTTCCGGGCCGGCTGCCCTGTGGTCGCGGTGGCGGTCGAGTCACCGCAGGAAGGTCCCGATCTGCGCGATGCGGCACGTAATGCGTTTGAGCGCTGGCAGCGATTGCGCGCGAGCGAGATGCAAGCAGCTGGGACCGACGCGTCCCGAGCCGACGATCTCGGGATGGTGGTTCTTGCCGCGTTCGAGGGCGCTCTGATTCTCAGCCGGACTTACCGCGATCTTGCGCCACTTGACAGTGTGCGACGCGAACTCCGCGCCCGGGTCGGAGCGGAGCTTGCCCGGGAGGGAGGCTCATGCTGACCGATTCGGCTACCGCGCGCAGTCTGCCGCCGCCAATTCACGCACTTCGGCGGAGCGCGGGCCCAGTTTGGCCGGCTGTCCGTGGAACACGCACACTCAAGCCGCTAACAACGAGTTAGGAACACCAAACCGATGACGCGCGACGGATTCACCAGCGTTCAGCTGCGCACGCATGTCTTCATCACGCCGCTGCGTGAGTTCGGCACCGAAGGCAAGCACTGGTCGCCGTGCGCCTCGACTCTCGTGACCGGCGAGACCGACGCCGTCCTCACCGACACGGGGCACATCAAATCCGAGATCAGCGCACTTGGCGACATGATCGAGCAAACCGGCAAGCGGTTGACCACGATCTACATCACCCACGGGCACCTCGATCACTTCCTCGGGATGAAGCAACCACGCGCGGCAGCGACGTTGCGCTGCTAACACAGGCAGTAGCGGACGACCGCTGGACGACGCCTTCGACACCGCGCATCGGCCAGCGAAGCGCGCCGTTACCCAGCCGGCCTGAACTCGGGCGCGACCACCATCTGTGCCCGCGAGGTGGTGCTAAGCCGGATCTCCTTCACCGGCTGGTAGCCGGGGTCGTTCAGAAAGCCCCAGGCTGCCTCGGTGTCGGCAAAGCGGATCACAACGGTGCTGTTCGGCGGCTCACCCTCGGCGGGCTCCGCGTCGGAGCCTGCGACCAGCATCTCAGCGCCGTACTTCTGCAGGAACGGCCCCACCCCGGGCAGGTACTCGCTGCGGTAGCGGTCGAGATCATCGATCTCTTGCATCAGAACCAGATATGCGGCCATTCGTCTCCTCGCGCATCGTGTAGGCAGCTACCAGCACGACAGCTAGCCCAAAGGGAGCGGTCCGCCGCGTCGGCGCCTCGATCGTGCCGATCGCCGGTGCCGGGCAGCCGCTATCGAGTTCCTCCGATGGGGCAGTGAGATCAGCCACGATGGCTGCCATCAGGATCTTCTGATCGAACGACGAGAGCGTGGAACCCGTGTGTTCGCTGTTGCAAGGCAGTAGGCGTCGGGAAGGCTGATCGGGTGCCGTTGCCGGAGGCGCGCTCCTTCGACCCCGATCGCCTCATTTGGCTGGTGCACGGTGACGCCGAGGGCGGCGATCGCCTCCCGGGCGGCGGCGAGCTTGGAGACATTGGCTGATGGGGCGACTCGTATCTCGGTCAGGTTCACGACGCTGACCGCGCAGGCGTCTTGATGGTCACGCCACCTGGTGAACAGGGCGCGGGCGCGATGGTGATGTGGGTCGTTGCGGTCAAGCGCTCCGATCAGGACGTCCGCATCGAGGAGCAGCCTCACCGCAGGTCGTCTTCGGCGTCGAGCTGATCAAGGTAGCCGGCGGGGTATGTGCCCGTGAGCGCTCCAAACGCATCCTCGAAGGTCGCGGTCGAGCGGCGGATCCGCAGCTCACCGTCGCCGGGCGGAGGAGCTGAGCTGGTGGGGGCGCGAGCCGAGTGAGATCGAGCGTGAGGGCGCGCTCGCGCAGATCCGCTCGCTGACCAGCGAGAACGGGTCGATCGAGGAGCCCGACGAGCCGCAGCGTTGGCTGCGCGGGCGACTTGAGCCCAAGCCGGATGGGTTCGAGATATCGGTCAACTCAGACGAGCGGCTGGAGGCGCTGGTCGAGATCCTGCGCGGGCTTGGGGCCGACCCCAAGCTCGGTCGACGATCGGTCATCGACCCGGCGCAGGACATGCCGCCAATCCCGCTCGGGATACCGATGCCGTTCGGAGCATCGCAAGAGGCGGTCGACGCCTGGCAGGCGCTGTGGCCTGAGGAGCGGGTGCCGGCGCTGGGCGGCGTGACCCCGCGGACGGCATCGCGGCGCATGCAGAGCCGGTCGCGACTCGAGGCAGTCCTGCGCGAGTTCGAACACGATGCTTACGTGCTTGCGCGAGCGGGCCAGCCCGCTCCAGATCTCGAGCAACTCAGGGCCGAGCTCGGGATGCACCGGTGGCGGGAGCCACCGGCACGCGCGCAGAGTCGGACCTGAAATCGGGTAGATGGCGAACCCTAGCGCGTACCGGAGCAGCAGAGGCGGTCTGGTCGCCACCTCCGGCTCCGGCATTCCTCGATAACGAGTATCCCATCGCGGTCGGTGACCGTCCCGAACCTGCGCAAACGGTAGGACCGAGAAGAGACTGATCCGCATCGGCGGCTTGGGAACGGGTTGACGTGGACGGTCACGGTTCGTATTTAGGGGGAGCTTTCGACGGGACCGGCGTTGTGCAGTTGATGAGCTCTTTGGTGCGGGCCATGCGCGCGCCCACGTGCGTCGCAAGTAGGAGCAGCGCCGCTACCGGCAGCGCCGAACCGGCGAATGGCAGAAAGCACGCGGCAATCACGGCGGTTGCGATCGCGCTGATTCTCATCGCCGCTGTGGGGCGGTCGCGAAGCGTCGCGAGCGCGGCGGTGATGTAGAGCGCGAGGAAGATCGCCGCGGACAGCGAGATCGCGAAGCTCTCATCGAGGCCGAGTGCGTCGAGCACGGCGATCACGAGCACGCACGCAACGACGAGAGCCGCCAGCGCTGGGACCGGAGCGCCGGTGCGAGAGGAGCGGTGTTGCAAGCCGGCGGGCAGCAGTCCTTCGCGGGCGGTGGAGAGCGTCAGCCGCGACGCTCCGAGCATCCACGCGTTCGTCGTCGGTACGATCACGGCGAGGCCGAAGAAATCTCCGAGCACGCGCCCCGCGGCTCCGACGCCCCCAGCGAGCAGCGTCGGCATCACCAGCCCGCTGGCCGTACGCGGGAGCGCGAGATACGCAGCAGTCACTGTCAGGTACAGGATTCCGATGAGCGGCACCGCGATCCGGATCGCGCGGTGAAACGAGCGGCGCGGGTCGCGGACCTCCTCGGCGATCGTCGAGACGTTCTCCCAGCCGAGAAACGACCAGAACACCGCCGGCAGCGTCGCACCCACAGCCATCCATCCATGCGAGGCGAACGGACTGAGGCGCGCTGCGGACATCGACGGAACCGCAACGGCGATCGTCACAAGCAAGCACGCTAGGAGCGTGATCAGGACGATCGCCTGCAGACTCGCTGCCCTCGCGACTGAGGCTAGACAGAACCCAGCCGAAAGCAGCACAAATCCAAACGCCAGCGGCTTGACCAGACCGGCTCCGAGCGCGAGCAGGTCACACATGTGCCGAGCCGAGGAGATCGCCATCGCCGGCACGATCAGCACGTAGGCGACGATGAGCAGCAGGCTCGCGGTGTCGCCGGCGCTGGTGCCCAGCACGTCGCGAAGCAACGCGGAGATCCCGCCGCAATCCGGGCGGCGCGCCGACATCTCCGCGAACATCAGCGCCATCGGAAGCGACGCCAGCGCCAGCACCAGCCACGCGGCCAACGAGGCCGGACCGGCGCGACGCGCTGCGATCCCCGGCACCACGAGGATCCCCGCGCCGACGATGCTCGTCACGTAGAAGACAACCAACCCGCGCACGCCAACTCGACCATCTCCTGCTTGCGGGTCGTCTTGAAGTTGACGTGGTGCACGTCGGGATCGGGATCGGTGACGACGAAGCGGCGCTGGCCGCCAGCGAATTTCAGTCGATGTCGACATGGCTGCAGCTCCTTGATCGTGGCGATCGCGGCCGGGTTGACACGGGCTGCGGCGCTCGGTGTCCCGACCGTGAGCACCGGGATGAAGTCCCGCCCGCACGCCCCGTAGCAGTAGCTGCGTGATCGGTGGTCGCGGCTGAACGTGTACACCGCGACGGGCGCGCCGCCGATTGCCGGCAGCATCTCGTTCGCGAGCACGGTCGCTGCGGAGGCTGTGGTGTCGGTCGCTTACGTCGCCGGCCCGGTCGCGGGCAGGCCGTCGGGCGAGAGCAGATACCACGCGGTCTGCCACGGCGGCAGCGGGAACGCCGGCTCGATGAAGTCCGCGCCGAACGTGTTGCCCGCGCCGGGCACGAACAGGTAGAGCGGGTGGCCCGCGTAGGTGACCTGGAAGGTGCCAAGATCATTGCGTACACGTCGCCGAGCAGTCGCGGATCCACGCCTGGGCCGGCGATCGGTTGGCGGTCGGTCGTCAGCATCGCTGTCGCCAGACCGAGCATCCGGCGAAGCAACGCGCTGTGACTCATCTGCGACCGCGCCACTACGCGCCGAACGGTGAGGGACGGTGTTGGGCCGATGCGGCCGAAAGCCGTGGCTTGCAATGGCGGCCGAGGCGGCCGTGTTCGGCCTCTCGCCTTAGGTCCTCGATGTGCTGCTGGGCGATGATCGATGCGACGTCTGGGTGCACGGTGATAAGGCCCCCTGTGTGGCTGCGGCATCCAAGCCTTGTTGGTGGTTCGTCCTCGGATCTCTGCTGCTTCCGACACGGCGTCAGCGGTGTCGTAGTGTCAAGCTACGCACGCAAGCGCTCGCCCGCATCGGCAGGTCGGTTACCCCGTGGACTCAACATACCTGACCCTGTCACCTGGAAGTGTCAGCGCCGGCACGTGCCACGCCCCCGGGCACGGCCGGCGATGACCCGTTGTGCCTTCGATCTGCAAACACGCTTACTGTCGAACATAGTAAGTGACACGTTTCTGGCGCGTCAAGGTCAGACTTTCCTTACCCCAGCGCGCCGCTGCAGAGCGGGAGCTAGCCGCCGAGCACGACCCGGTTCCCGCGCGTCCCGCACCCTTGGTACTGCTGGGCGGCCAGCTCGCCCTCGGCGCATGACCGAGCTCAAGGGACTGGCTGCGCGCTTCCCGGGACTGCGCCGCAGCAGCCGCCACCGCCGGCCGAGCCCTCGCCTCCGGCACCCAGCCGCAGCAGACAGGGCGGCGGTCGCCGGCCCCGCCATAAGCGAGCGAGGACGCAGACAAGCGACGGCTTGCAGCCGAGGCAAGACCGACGGTATTGCCGACGACGACCGCCGGCTGGCGCGCCTGTCGGTGGGTCGTTGAGGCGGTGCCACTTGTGACGCGTTGAGCGGCTGCAGATCTGGGGCCGCCGGTCAGCTATGGGGTGAGGCGAATCTATTCGTTAGGTAACTTACGTCTCGCGGTATCCGGCGGCGGTTTTCAGTGCTGGTGCGGGGCGCTCTTTCAGACTGCTCACGACACCGCCGTCGACATCAACTCGAAATCTCCTGCAAAATTTTTGAAACGCCCGAAACTTGAGAGGTAAGCTAGCACGGGGGTATGAGTCGGGACGTCGGAGGCGCCACGCTGCTGCGCGGCCGGTACCAGCCGCTCGCGGTGCTTGGCGCGGGCGGTGAGGGTCGACTCCTCAAGGCGCTCGATCACCAGCACGGTCGCCTGGTGGCCCTGAAGATCCGCCCGATCGCCCCCGGCGCGCCGATCGCCGACATCCTGCGGGAGCCGCGCGTGCTGCTGACGCTGCCGGCGCATCCCGCCCTCCCGCTCGTGCGGGACGACTTCTTCGAGGGCGACGAGCACGTCACGGTGATGGACTGGGTGGATGGCACCAACCTGCAGCACGTGCTGGAGGCCAACGGCTCTCCTGGCCTGCCGATCACGAGCGTGCTCGCCCAACTGGCCGAGGCCGGGGAGGCGCTCACATACCTGCACACCCACGATCCTCAGGTCATCCACCGCGACGTCAAGCCCGCCAA
>JBKQKK010000141.1:0-6729 GCA_052147535.1 Solirubrobacteraceae bacterium
TCGACCAGGCCAAGCGGTGAGATCTCGACCACGAAGGTCTTCGTGCGGTCCTCTTCGAGCGCTTTGCGCAGCGTCTTCAGCACCGCATCGCGGTTGCGCGCGCGCGCCATGTCGATGAAGTCGATCACAATGATCCCGCCGATATCGCGCAGGCGTAGCTGGCGTACGACCTCGTCGGCGGCCTCGAGATTGGTCTTGGTGATCGTGTCCTCCAGCCGGGCGCCCTTGCCGCGGCCGATGAAGCTCCCGGAGTTGACGTCGATCACCGTCAGCGCTTCGGCATAGTCGATCATCAGATAGCCGCCGCTGGGCAGATCGACGCGGCGCTGCAGCGTCGATTCGAGCACCGTGTTGACGCCGAACGCCTCGAACAGCGGCTTGGGCTCCGACCAGAGCTCGACGTGCTCCACCAGGTCCGGTGCCGTACGGGAGAAGAACGAGACCAGCCGGTGGTGCTGCTTGGGGTCGTCGACGATCGCGCGCTCGAACGCGTCGGAGAAGATGTCGCGAACGACGCGGACCGAGAGATCCGCCTCCTGGAAGACGAGCGCCGGCGCCGACATCTCGGCGACACGCTTGGTCAGGACCTCGCTGAGCTTGAACAGGTACAGCAGCTCGCGCTCCAGATCGGCGCGCACGGCACCCTGGGCGGCTGTGCGGATGATCGCGCCGGCCCCTTTGAGATCGAGCTTCGCCGCCTCCTTGCGCAGCCGCTCGCGCTCCTTGTCGTCCAGCCGGCGTGACACGCCGACGCCCTCGCCGTACGGCGCGTAGACCATGTAGCGGCCGGCGATCGTCAGGTCCATCGAGAGCCTCGCGCCCTTGGTTTTCAGCGGGTCCTTGACGACCTGCACGACGATCTCCTGGCCGGGCTTCAGCATGTCCGTGATCTGCCGCTGATCGCGCCCACCGTCGCGCCCGCGGCGCGGCGCCTCAACCCCGGGCAGCACGATCTCGTCGACGTGCAGAAAGCCGTTCTTGTCCAGTCCGATGTCGACGAACGCCGCCTCCAGCCCGGCGAGCACGTTGTCGACGCGCCCCTTGTAGATGTTGCCCACGATCGAGCGGGCGCCACGGCGCTCCAGGTAGAGCTCCGCAACGCGATAGCCCGCGGCGGGGTTGGCCGGGCGGCGCCGACGGCGAGCGGTGCTACCCGGCTTGCGAGCCGGGACGGTTCCGCTTGCCTCGAGCAGCGCGACTCGCGTTTCACCGCGGTCGACGCTGACAAGCACTTGCTTCTTCAATTGTCCTCAGTCCTTTATCAGTCGTACTCCCGCCAGTCTGCGGCGGGGCCAAAATTGAGTGGCGAACGGCGCCGTGAAGCGGCCATCGTCACGAAAGCAGAAGCCTGGCCTTGCCAGCCGAGCTGACCCGCGCCTGGATGTGGATCGACTGCAACAGCCCGATGGCGATCAAGGTGACGAGCACCGACGAGCCGCCGTAGCTCATCAGCGGCAGCGGTACTCCGGTGACGGGCATGATTCCGATCGTCATGCCCACGTTCACGAACACCTGGAACATCAGCATCGCCAGGACGCCGCCGGCGATCAGCGTGCCGAACAGGTTCTTGGCCATCGTCAGGACGCGCAGGATCCGCCAGATCAACAGCGCGTACAGCGATAGCACGAGCGCCGCGCCGACGAACCCGTAGCTCTCGCCGAGGACCGCGAACACGAAGTCGTCCTGGGCCTCCGGCAGGAACTGCAGCTTGGCCTGCGTGGCTCCGGCGGCGCCGCGGCCGGTGTCGCCGCCCGAGCCGACCGCGATCAACGACTGGTTCAGCTGGTACTGCGTCTGGTTCTGAGGGTCGTTGGACGGGTGCAGGAAGGCCGTCAGCCGCTGCTCCTGGTAGGTCTTGAGCACATGCACGCCGACCGCCGGCGCGACTGCCATGACCAGCACGATCGCAGTCACGAACAGTGCCGCGAGTGCGGTCAGCTGCTTCCACGACGTGCCTGCGAAGAACAGGATCGCAACCGCGATCGTCACGTACACAAGGCCTGTGCCGATGTCCGGCTGTGGAATCACGATCATCGCGGCGAGCAGCGCCAGGAGCATCAGGCGAGTGGTCGTGCCCCGCTCGTGCAGTTGCCGGCCACGACCGACGGCGATCCCGGCGAGCGCGACGATCAGCAGCAGCTTGCCGAACTCGGACGGCTGGAACTGCAGCAGTGGCAGCGGGATCCAGCGCCTGGCGCCGTTCACCGCCGGCATCCCGAACACGATCAGGTTCAGGACGATCAGCAGGCCGTAGAAGACGTAGCGGTAGTCGCGCAGGCGCGAGTAGTCGAAGCTGGCGACGAGCACCCCCCCGATCAGCCCGAGCGCGGCGTAGATCGCCTGGCGATCCGCATACGAGGAGCCGACCGTGCCATTCAGCGTGAGGAGCGAGCATCCGACCAGTCCGAGCGCCGCGAGGATCATCAGCGGGTCGATCGCAAGCCACGCGCGGGGAGCTGCCGCGTCTCCATCCTGGGTCGTGCTGATCGGCGAGATGCTCACAGCGACTGCGAGCTTCCTGCCGTGTAGGCGCCCGCCTTGCCGAAGAACCACTGCGAGAGCATCTGCCGTGCCACGGGCGCCGCCGCCACATCACCGAAGCCGCCCTGCTCGACCGTGACCACGATCACGATTGGCTTGCCGGTTGCGGTGGCCGGCACGAAGCACGCGTACCACGCATAATCCTGCTGGCCGGTGTACTGAGCCGTTCCGGTCTTGCCGTAGACCTGTTCGGGGAAGTTGCCCATCACGTCATAGGAGGTGCCGCCGGGCTGCGAAGCGGCGGCGCGCAGGCCCTGACGGATCGCGTCCAGGTAGGTGGGATCGATGTCGATGCGTCCCGGTGCAGGTGGCACCAGCTTCTGCAGCACGGTGCCGTCCGAGGACTGGATGTCGAGGCCGACGTGGGGACGCACGATCGTGCCGCCGTTGGCGAGCGCCGCGTAAGCGATCGCGAGCTGCAGCGGCGTCGCCTGCACGTCACCCTGACCGACGGCCATGTTGATGTTGTCGCCGACAGTCCACGATTCGGCGGGGACGATCGCAATCCCGCACCCCCCGGAAGCGGCAGGGTGCTTTGGCTTGCCCTGGTACGGGCCGGTCGCGCTCTCGCACTCCTGCTCGAGCTCGTTCTGATGCGCGCGCCAGGCGGGGGTCGGGAGCGTGCCCGTGTCCTCCCCGGGGAGGTCGATCCCGGTCTGCTGGCCGATCCCGAACGCCTTCGCCCACTGCTGCAACGCGCCACCGTCTGGGTGCGTGACCGGATCGGCGTTCAGCTTGTCGCCAAGGTTGTAGAAGAACACGTCGGACGAGACGCGGATCGCGTTGACGAGATCGAGCACGCCGTACGCCGCGTTGCCGGCATTGTGTCGGCACTCGGTGTCGACGCAGAACTGCCCAGTGTCGTCGTAGGTGTCCCCGACCTGCCAAGCGCCGCTCTCCAGCGCCGCGGTCGCCGTGATCGGCTTGAAGGTCGAGCCGGTCGGTCCCTGGCTGTCGATCGCGCGGTTGACGAGCGGGTAGTTGCCCGACGGGTTGATCAACTGCTGGTAATCGGATTCCGAGATCGGCTTGGTGAAGACGCTCGGATCGAAGGTCGGCGCCGACCCCATCGCGTACACCTCCCCGTTCTGCGGGTTCATCGCGACGAACGCGCCGCCCTCGCCCGAATTGGTCGCGATCGACTGCGCGAGCGCCGCCTCGCCGACTTTCTGCAGCTGGGTGTTGAGCGAGGTCCTGAGGTTGTCGCCGTCCACGGGCGTCACCGGCGGAAGGTATCCCTCGAACTGGTTGAAGGAGTTCACGCGGACTTTCTCCTCGCCGTTGACGCCCTGCAGGTATTGCTGGTACTCCCATTCGAGCCCGGACTGGCCGACGACCGCCTGCTGCGTGACGCCCTTGAAGCGTTGCTTGTCCTTGAGCTCGGCCTTGCTGATCGGTCCGACGGTTCCCAGCACCTGCGCGGCAAGCGACCCTTCCGGGTACTGGCGCAGGGAGACCTGGGCGACCTCGATCCCCGGGAACTCGCTCTGGCGCTCCGCCCAGTAGTAGTTCAGATAGTTGCTGACGTCGGTCTGCACGGTCACCGGCGCGAATGGCAGCAGCTCAACCTGCTGCGCGACCAGGCACGGAATCGGGGCGAGCTGTTGGGTCCCGTGAGCGACGATCCGGCAGGCACCCGGCTTGGTCGGCATCTGCAAGATCTCGGCCAGGCGATCATAGAGGGCGAGGTCGCGAGCCGGCTGATCGACGATGTTCGCCAGCGTGACCGGCACCGGCAGAGCGTCGGGCTCGATCTCGACGGCATTGGCGGGCTGCGAGCTGACCAGCACGTTGCCGGCGCTGTCGAGGATCTCCCCGCGCGGAGCCGCGGTCGCGATGTCGCGCACGTAGTTGATGCTCGCGGCTTTGGCGTACTGGCTGCCGGAGAGGACCTGCAGGAACCACAAGCGGAAGAAGATGATCGCGAACATCATCAGCGCCAGGCTGCCGACGATCGTCACGCGCCGGGCGAGCTGGGGCGTCATCGGGGGCGTCCGGTCTTCTGGGAGGCCGATCATCGCGTCCGCCTCGGCGTCCGCCCGGGCCGCTCAGAGGGACGGTGCACGGGGCTCAGAGCCGCTGCGGAGTAGGCGGGGCGCGTCCGCCGGCGGCTCCGATCGCGCGGGAGCGCCCGATAGATGGTCCGCCGGACGATCTCGTACACCGGCAGCGCGACAAGCGTGTTGACCAGCACGGTCAGGAAGATCTGCTGGATCAGCAGCAGGCTGACGGGCGCGTCGACGCCGAGCAGGAATTGGATGATGGCCATCCCGATCCCCGCGACGGCGGTCGCCGCGGCGCCCACCGCCAGCGGCACCAGCCCGTGCGAGGGGTCGCGCAGCTCGCGCAGGCGGCCAGACCAGTAGCCGATCGCGATGTACAGCAGCGAGGTCACCCCCAGGGTCTGCACGAGCGCCAGATCGACCAGCAAGCCGACCCCGAAGCCGGTCATCGCGCCCGGCATCGATCCGCACAGCAATCCGATCGACATCACGACCAGCGGCGTGATGTCGGCGCTCACGCCGAAGATCGAGATCTGTGAGATCGCGGCCTCCTGGATTACGACGGCCACGAACGCGATCGCGGCGATCCGCAGCGTGAGTCGCAGCGGAAGCTCGCTCACGCTTGGCCTCCGCTGGCCATCCGGACTCGCCCTGTGAAGGCCCCGTAAGTCATCCGGCCGGCACCTGCGCGGTTTGCGTGGTGGCGCTCGCGTGCGTCAGGATCTGCACGAGTGGAAGGTTGCGCAGGTTGACGAGCGGGCTGACCTGCACCTCACGTTCGTTGGCAAGCGTGTCCGGGTTGAAGTCGGTTACCTTCCCGATCGGGATTCCCAGTGGATACAGGGAGTTGAGCGCCGGATCGCCCGGATCGGTGTAGCCAGAGGTGACCACCATCTGTCCACTACTGATCGGTGCCGTCGAGTTCAAGTCGGTCAGCAGCAGCGCGTCGGGATTGCCGGCCTGCGGCACGAGCACGCCGGTGTCGCCGTTGCCGTCCTGGACCTCGGCGCTGACGCCGAACGTGGGGTCGGTCAGCAATGTGACGAACGAGAACGACGCGCCGACGGTGGTCACCTTGCCGACCAGCCCACTGTCGCCAAGCACCGGGTCGTTGAAGCGCACGCCGTCGTCCGTGCCCTTGTCAACCTCGATCGTCTGGTACCAGAGCGACGGGTCCTGCCCGATCACGTGGGCGGTCAACGGGTCGTATGAGTCGATGCCGTCGCTGCCGTCGAGGTTCACCATCTTGCTCAGGTGCTGGTTCTCAATCGCGTCCTGCTGCAGTCCGGCGATCTGCTTGTCCAAGAGCTCGTTCTCGCGCCGCAGGCGGCCGACCTCCGACTTGGCGTTGAGCGTGTCCGAGATCCAGTTGGCGGCTGAGCGAACTGGTGAGAGCACCTTGCTGGCACCCTCCTGGATCGGCGAGAGAACCTCGACGATCCCGCGTTGCACGCTGTGCAGGGGGCTCGACGGGGACTCTCCGAAATACGCCGTCAGCAGGATAAGCGATGCCCCGACGAGCAGCCCGAGGACTGCGCGCCGGCGCCGTACTTGCTTGTCGTGCACGAGATCTGTTTCTCCAAGATGTGAGTGCTCCGCTCCGGGCTAGCCCACTAGTAGCGACGGCGCCGGTTACGTGAATTCTTGCTCGAACGGCGGATCGCGTCGACCTCCTCGAGCGACCTGCCTGAGCCTACCGCGACACACGTAAGCGGCGACTCTGCCAGATGGGCCGGCATCTGGGTCTCGTGACGCAACCGCTCCTCGAGTCCCAGCAGCAGCGACCCACCTCCAGCCATCATGATACCCCGATCCATGATGTCGGAGGAGAGCTCCGGCGGCGTGCGGTCGAGCGTCTCCTTGATCGCCTCGATGATCTGCGAGACGGGCTCCTCGAGCGCGCCGCGGATCTCCTCGCTGGTCAGCACCACGGTCTTGGGCAGGCCCGAGACCATGTCACGGCCGCGGATCTCGGCCTGGACCTCCTCTGGCATCGGATAGGCCGAGCCGATCTCGAGCTTGACCTCCTCGGCCGTCTGCTGGCCGATCAGCAGCTTGTACTCGCGCTTGACGTAGTTGACGATCGCATCGTCGAGCTCGTCGCCGCCGATCCGGATCGACTGCGAGACGACGATCCCCCCGAGCGAGATCACGGCCACCTCACTGGTGCCGCCACCGATGTCGA
>JBKQKK010000142.1:0-15366 GCA_052147535.1 Solirubrobacteraceae bacterium
CGACCACCACCGGCAAACACCTCAGCCGCGACGCGATCGAACGACGCCTCACGCGCCACCTGAACACCGCCCGCGAGAGCTGCCCATCGCTCAACGCCAAGCACGTCACGATGCACACGCTCAGACATTACGTGGACGGCTGGGTTATGTGGCCGCCCGTGGTGTTTCCGCTGCTCACGGGGGTGTTGGGCCTGGTTGCGGCCACATAACCCGGGGTGTTACTCGCAGACGTGGTCGAGCCATTCGAGGAGGTCTTGGTCGGCCGTCCAGTTAGGCAGCGGCTCGGGCGTGAGCGACTGGTAGGCGCTCTCGATGGCTTTGCGTTTGGCGTCCGCGTCGGCTCGGGCGTAGATCTCGGTGGTTGAGATGTCGCCGTGGCCGAGCAGGTCGCGGATGTAGATCATGTTGACTTTGGCTTGGAGCAGGTGCATCGCTCGGGTCCTTCTGATCACGTGCGGGGTGATGTTCAGGCCGGGTGCGTAGCCGCGGTCGCGGCGGCGTAGGGAGTGGACGTGCCTGGCGAGGATTTTGGTGACGCCCCAGCGGGTCAGTCGGGTCTGTTCGGGTCCGTTGAACAGCGGGTCGCCGTCTGTGCCGACGCCGCGGTGGGGCGTGCGGCGGTCGAGGTAGTCCTCGATCAGTCGGGCTGTGGGGTCCATCAGCGGGACGCGCCTGGTTTTGGAGCCTTTCCGATGCAGCGTGATCACCATCGGGCGGGCGGTGCGGACGTCGGAGGTGTTCAGGTCGCAGATCTCTTGGACGCGGGCGGCTGTGTCGTAGAGCGTGGAGAGCAGGACTGTGTCGCGCAGCCCGTGCCGGGTGGCCTGGTCTGGTTGGGCGAGGAGGGCTTTGACCTCGTCGCCGGTGAGGTGGCCGATGTCGGTGGGCGGGGTCTTCTTCTGCTTGATCGCGAGGATCTGGGTGGCTTGGTCCAGGAACTCTGGCCGCTCGATCGCGGTGTACCGGGCGAGCGACTTGATGACGGCAAGGCGCTGGTTGCGGGTCGCAGTCGAGTTGCCGCGTTCGGTTTCGAGCCAGTCCAGGAACGCGAGTACCCGAGCCCGGTCGAGGTCGGAGAGACGCAGCTTCTCGGGTGGGGTTGCCTGCACGTCGCGGAACCAGGTGAGCAGCAGTTTGATCGCGTCTCGGTAGGAGGCGATGGTCTGGGGGGACAGGTCTCGTTCGCCGGCGAGGTGGTCGGTGAGGAACTTCGACAGCCGCGTCATGAGTCGGAGCGCTATTCAGTCGCGCCGCGCAACCCGATCGCGCACCCCGATTCAGGACGCAACCGAGGTCGTACGCAAGCCCGCGCGCGTGCGCAATTCGGCTCATGCAACCTTGAAGTCGTCCAGGTCATCTGAGCAGCGTGCGTGAGCGCGCAGCTCGTGGAAGGCGCCGCGAGCCCGGATGCCGCGCGGACGCCACACCGTCTTTGAACCCGGAAGAGGCTGGGTGCTGGTGCGCTCGAGTGCCGGGAGCGCGACGCGCACACTCCGACCGGCGCCCGTCAGGCACAGGGAGCGACCACGCCCGAGGTCCCGACCGCGAGCGCGAGCGCGAGCGCGACGAACGAGGGTCAAAACCAATTGCGCGCCGAACCGCCCGGCCGTACCATGCTGATCGCCGTGCGCAAGAACGACTCTGCTTGGACAAACCAGAAGCAGATCGAGACCCCAAATTGAAGGAGAGCGTCATGGATCAGGACGCCATCAAGAACGCAGAGACGAAAATCGCCGAAGTGCAGACCGCGCTCGACAACGCCCAACGCGTCCTGCAGGCCGCGGAGCGGGCCCAGCAGACGGCCGAGAAGAGTGCCGAGTTGATGCGGACCGTCGCGATCGCCGCGGTCGGCGGCCTCGTGATCATCGCTCTCGTCCATGCGCTACGGGGACACCACTGAACACGACTGGAGCCTGCGCGCGGAAGCGGTGATGCGAGCAGAGAACCGTCCCGGGGACGTCGGCATCGAATCCGTCTCGCGTCCCCAGGGGTGTACGCCCTCTGCGAGTTTGTCCACGCCAGGCGGCGCGTTCGTGACGATCAGCCGCGGGTGGGTCAAGCTGGACCGGCGTTGTGAGCGAGCCGTCGGCGCGGTGCCTGGTCGATCTCGCGGAGAGCGGTGCAGCCATTCGGTGCGCGATCCGCGTGCGCGAGTCGGGTACATTCGTCCCGTCCGGCAGTGGCGTTCGTTTCGATGGAGGGGTGGGCTGAGGTGTGAGTGGTGAGGTGCTGGGGCCGATTGATTACCTGGCGGTGGAGTGGCCGGGAGGGGATGTGACGGGCGAGGGGTTTCGGTTGCTGGCCGACCTCGTCGACCGGGGGATCGTCCGGGTGCTCGACCTCGCGTTCATCGCGAAGTCGGCTGATGGGTCGGTTCGGAAGATCGCTCTCGACGAGGTCAGGCACGCGGGCGAGATTGATGTGACGCGGTGGGAGCACGCGCCGTCGGGGTTGCTGGATCAGTCGGACATCGACCAGGTCGCGGCGGCGACCGCTCCTGACAGCCTCGCGGGGATCCTGGTGTATGAGAACGTGTGGGGTCCCGATGTGGACCGCACTGGACCGCAGCACCGCCCGGCTCCTGGGGGCCGGCCGGATCGTCCCTGACGATCTGCTCGCGGCGCTTGATGCCACCGAACCGTCGTAGCGACAGGCAGGAGAACAGAGAGACATGGGACTGTTGAAGACTGGACTGAAAGCCGCGGTGGCTGTCAAGACCGCGGACGTCATCCACGAGCGCATCCTGCAGCGCCAGCAAGCGCAGTACGCGACCTACGGCCAGCCAGCCGGGATGATCCCGCCTGGAGCGCCGGCACCGACTCAAGCACCGCCGACGCTGTCTGATGTGTCGGCTGGACCGGCGGCGGTTGTACCGGCAGCGGCGGCCCCTGCCGCGGTGGACACCGGGAGCATGCTCGCTCAGCTCACGCAGCTCGGCGAGCTCAGGGCGGCCGGTGTTCTGAGCGACGCTGAGTTTGAGGTGCAGAAAGCACGCATTCTCGGCTAAAGACAACCCTTCGTGGGTCGGTCGATGCGGCGTGCCGCCGCGGTCCGCGATCGGCAACCGGGCTTCGGGAGGCCAGCACGAGCCGCTTGATCGCCGCGCCCAGAGTCCTGTCCCGGGCAGGCGCAGCGACCGTCATGCGACGGGAGGCGACCACGTGGCTCGCTTGCTGAAGGGGAACAAGCCGAGGTCAAGCGCCCCGGGGGGTTTCGGGCGGATTCGGCTGCAACGCGTCGACGACGTCTCCAACCACAGCTTCATCGCGTTCATCGAGAGCGCGGTGCAGCCGAGAGCGACCGTCCACACCGACGGATGCCACGCCTATTGGACGAAGCCAGACCGTCGCGGTGGGGCCAGTTCAGGCGTTGTTCCAAGCCCACGGCTACGAGCAGGAGCGCACGATCGTGCGCTCACACCGGACCCCTGGTCGGTGCCGAGCAGCCAGCGTTTGAGCAGACTCGCGACGCGGTGAACGCCCGGCATCGCGACGTGAACGGGATCGTGCGGGGAAACTACACACCGTTCACAGCGGCTCCGCTCGACGTGCTCGCATTCGTTGGATGGGGCCGGTGAACTGGCTGGTGATTGCGTTCAGAGTCCCTCCTGGGCGACGATCCTGCCTGATGTGACCGCCGCGGTGAGTGCGTCGTAGTCGCGTTGGTTCTGGTCGGCGTAGGCGTGGCAGAACTCGACGAGCGCGCGGTCGAACGTCGGGCCTTTGCCGAGGTAGGAGGCGATCGCGATGCGGTCGCCGCTGCGGGCGTGGGCGCGAGCGAGCGTCCAACCAGAGAGCCTGCCGTATGTGGCCATCCCCTTGGGGATCATCTGCTCGATCACGGCTGAGCCCTTCCAGTCGCGTAGCTGGCGGCAGTAGAAGTCCCGCGGTTGGTCATCGAGCCCGGACTCGCTGTGCAGCCAGCCAAGGAAGATGTCGCTTGAGGCCTGCATCAGTCGCTGGCCGGCCACGACTCGTTGGCCGTGGTTCTCGTACTCGCTCGCGCCGAGGTGCTCCTCAAGCACAGACGCTTCGGCCTCTTTGGCTTGCAGGAACAACGGTTCCCGCCCGTCCCGGCCGAGCATCAGAACGATCCACGCGCGCGTCCCGACGCTGCCGACACCGACGACCTTACGCGCGACATCGACAAGTCGGAACTGCTCAACGAGGACCCGCCGGTCGGACTCCAGCGTCTGGCGGTAGTCGCGCAGCAGCTGGTGGATCCCCTCGAAGATCCGCTCACGCTCCTCGCCCTCCGCGAGGTCGACATACGGCACGATCAGCGGCGGATCGGCAACGATTCGCCGCTCGCCATCGACGACTCGCGTGAGCTTCTCAAACGCCGACATGCTGTCACGCGTCCGCGCTTTCGCGAGCGTCTTCTCGGTGTACTTGACCATCTTCGGCGTCAGCTGCGACCCGAGCTCGACGAGCGTGCTGTCGATGTCGAGGTGGGCGTACCAGACCTCGAGGTTCGACATCGCGGCGAACGCGGCCATCGCGGTTCGGTACTCCCCGACCGTGTCCAAGACGATCTGGTCCTGAGCCTTGACAGTGAAACCATTGTCGCGCGCGCCGATCAGCATGCTCACCGCCAGACGCTTGACATCCCACTCCCACGGGCCCGGCAGCGTCTCATCGAAATCGTTCAGATCAAACACCAACCGCCGCTCGGGCGACGCAAAAGCACCGAAATTCGACAGGTGAGCATCGCCACAGCACTGAACGATCAGCCCCGACCGTGGAGTCGCCACCAGGTCGGCGGCCATGATCGCCGCTGCGCCGCGATAGGACGTGAACGGCGAGACGAGCATCCGCCCATAGCGGATCGGCACGAGCTCCGGCACTCGCGACGCCGACTCCTGCTCAAGCAACCCCACCGGATCGGGGGCGATGGGCAGCGGGAACAAACGCCGCGTGACTCGAACGCGGCACCTCCGCTCGCGCCGCCTTCCCACGCGCAACACGCTCCGCGACCGAAAGATGCGGCACCTGCACCGTCGCACGCCGACTCCCAGCCGTCGCGGTTGGGCTGCTCGCAGTCGTGGTCCTGTCCGTAGCGGTCGGTTGAGCGGTCGCCATCTGCAGCCTTCTCCCTGGGTCGCCCATCGGGACGCTGCTCGTCGGTCTCTCGATGGCGTAGACGGCGACCCCGCGCGCCGCCGCTTCGTAACGTTCGGCGAGTGCGGGGTCGGCGCCGGGACGCACCTGGCCCAAGCGCACGAAGTCCGAGTTCGGGTCGAGCACCACCAAGCGCAGGTCGGTCTCGATCAGCAGTCGCTCGAGGATCACCCCGAGCGAGTAGGTCTTACCCGACCCCGACTGACCGCAGCGGAACGTGTGCCGGTCAAAGCCGCCCGCGTCCGCCGAGCAAGGCACGCCGGCAACAAGCGCAAGCTCTCCGAGCCGGAGTAATGCGCGGCGCGGCGCGTTGCGCTGGAGCCATGCTCCAACCTCGTCCGCGCTGGCGGATTGCACCAGCGCGTCGTGAAACGGCGCCCGGTCGCCTTCCATGATCGCGCCGTAGCCGCGGGCGTATCGGACCTCGACCTGCGTTCGCGCCGCCGGGGTGTTGGCAGCGTCCGTGGGCAGCCCGAGCTCGCCCGCAACCCGCCGACCGAGCTCGAGCGTGAGCACCTGACCCACGCGCGAGGTGCCGTTGCCCTCGAGTACGACATAGCCGCCGGCCTGCAACTCCAGGCCGTGCAGCGAAGCCTGAAACGAGAACCGGCGCCCGTCGACCGAAGTCGCGAGCGGCAGAACCGACGCTTCAAGGTTCCGGCGCACCTCGCGCACGCTCTCCACTTGCTGGCTAAGCCCGCCCTCGCTGGTCACGCGAGCACTCTCGCACGCCCAACCCGCTGCGCAAGCCGGCCCGCAAGCCGAACGGATGCATGCCCGCCACCAGCGAACCAGGGTGCGCCAACGCGGAGTCCCAAGGCGTCTCTTCTCTCCCAGAAAGGGAAATGCTGGCGGCGACCCGCAACGAAGTCTTGGGCGACTGTGTCCGCCCAAGTGCTTGCCGATCGCCCCGAGACGCGGAGCCGACCGAACACTTGCAGAGGTACTTCCTCGTCGAGGGCGGGCTCACCCAAGTGGCTGCACGAGCCCGAAGCGTCCTCCGCGGACGGCGATCCGGCGTGCGACCGCGCGCAGGCGCATGAGCGAGAGGTCGCTGTTGTCGAGGAGGTGCATTGGCGTGCCAAGCGTCCGGCTTGCGGCGTACAGGAGCGGCGTCCAACCCGGTCTCCCACGACACATCGGCGCTTCCCGCGGCTGCCCGCGTGAGCACGCAAGCCCTGCTCCGGCGGATATGCCAGTTCGCGCAACCGCTGATTCGGCGGATACGCTCGCTCCGCGAGGCGAGGAATGCCGGCGAGACCCGGCTCCCATCCACGACGCCTGCTCATCGTCCAGAGCGGGCATTTCGGCAGCCTCAGTTGGGACGGTCGCATCCTGCGCGAAAGCAGCGGTGGGCATGCGCTTTCGAACGCTCTGGATTGACCGCGTGCTTCTCGCACTACGAGCTCAACATGACCGGCGGCGCACGCGACGCGCGCAGAATCAACGTACGTTGAACCGCTCCCATCGGATGCGGCTGGCGGGGATGTCAAGCTGCTCGAAACCTTTGGCGAGTCCGGTCATCATCGCCGGAGGCCCGCACATGTAGATCCACAGCTCAGCGTTGTTGGGCATACCGCTCGTCGCTTTCTCGGCTGTGAGAAGCCCGTCGCGGCTCGAGTCGATGATGTGGGGATGAAGGCCGGGGTGGGCCACGGCCGCCGCGTTGATCTCCTCGAGATATAGGGCATCCGATTCGTGGGCGACCGAGTAGAAGAATCCGACGTCTCGATCGAAGTGCTCGTCCATCGCGCGTATCCTCACCGCCTCCACCGCCTCGACCACGCAGGCCAGGAACACCAGCCCCGGTCAGCGGCAGCGAGCGCCTCGGCCGCCCGGTAGAAGTGCCGCAGCAGCGCGAGGGCGAGCGCGGTCGACATGGGAGATTGTCAATGGCCATCGGTTTCTCCCCAAGTACGGCCATCGATTGATATCAGGCGAGTTTCGGGTCTTTGACAGTCGCCGCGACAGGATCACTCCCGACACGATTCTGGCGTCCGCGGCGATCCCCACCTTGTTTCGCTCCGTGCACCTGAATGGCGGCACGTATTGGGACGGGCTGTTCTCACAGAACCCTCCCGTGTGCGAGCTCGTGGACGTCCACCCGGACGAGATCTGGGTCATCCAGATCAACCCCAGGCAACGTGCCAGCGAGTCGCAGACCGTACTGGACATCGCCGACCGGCGCAACGAGCTCGCGGGCAACCTGTCCCTGTATCAGGAGCTGCACTTCATCGAGAAGATCGACCAGATGCTCGACGCTGGCGTGCTGGCGCCGGGTGAGAAGTACACGCGCATCATGGTTCGCGTGATCGAGCTCTCCCCGTCCCGTATCCCACGGTCGCTGGGGGCTACGTCCAAGCTCAACCGTGCCCCCGGCTTCATCCGCGATCTCAGATCACGTGGACGCTGTGGGTCCAACCGACCGGCACCGGCCCCCGCTCGCGTGGGCAGGCGGAGATCGCGCTTCCGGCCGGCAAGATCACCAGCCTTGAAGCTAGGATCAAGCGACCAAACCCGGTAGCGAGCCCGCCCAGCACCCAGCACGTCCGACGCTGGCGAGACTTGTCTCGCGGACGCCGTAGCGAGCGATGGCATGCGAGAGCCTCCGACTGCAGACTATCGCGCTCAAGAACTGGCTTCGGGCGACCAAGCCTCGCCAAACGCGACCGACGACGCTGCGAGCCGAACGCGTCTCGGGGGGACCCGGTGGCGGCTCAGCGTCGCGCGCCGCGACCAGCACTCCGGCTCCGAACCGTGGTGGGGCCGGCCGACGGTCAGGACGACGCAGGTAGTGCTGTGCGCTCGGACGCCACTCCAACGCGGACAAGCGACACGTCGGCTGGTCACGGTCATGGCTCGAGGTCCGCCAGAGACTTGTGGTTCGGCCGCGTCCCGGCGCTCGCCGGCAAGCAGGCCCGAGTCATTGATCGACTCTGTTGAGCGCGTTGACGACACCGAGGAGATCGCCGCGTCGGTAGAAGTCGACGGCGACGAGGTTCGGGAGGCGGTGCCGGATGTGCATGCACGTCTCAGCGCGGGTCAGCAGAACTGAGCGTGCGTTGACGATCGTCGCCAGTGAAGGCCGCGGAACGGGCGTTGTGTCGACCCAGTTGTTGAGCAGAAACAACGGCGCGGAGGCAGGACCCCGGTTTGAGCGACAGCTCGCTGCCAGCTTTGACGAGTCGGTGAGCTCGTCCGCGCTCGTGAATCGGAAGGGCGTTTCCTGCAGCGCGTTTTGATAGGCCAGGTGGTACCAGGGAACGCTGCCCGCGTCGTTTTCGGCCATCACGACGAGCCGCTGCCCCGAATCGATCAGTGCGCGCAACGTCGGGAACGGCCCGAGAGGGCCGCGGTAGACGAAGTCGAGCAGCCCGGCGTCATCGAACGCGCGCTCGATATCGGTTGGCGCGACGCCTTCGTCCTGGTTGATCACGATCACGACCGCGTCTGGGTGTGAGACCAGAAAGAACCGCAGATCCGCCAGCGCAGAGGCGAACGACACGGCCCCGATCTCGCAGAAACCGTGGCACAGGAAGATCCCCGGCTTGCCTTCCCCCTCGGACCCCAGTCGCGCCCGGATCCGCAGCGCGGCTTCCACAGCGGGCGCTCCGAGCTCCCGGACCGCGATCTCCGCCTTCGGCAGCCGCTCCAGATCAGTCCGCACACCCCGAGGAAACGCGCTCCCGTAATAGGTGTCGATCAACAGTCCCCGAACCCCGTCCTGAAGCTGATCTGCGATCGTGCCGTCCTGCTGGCCGAACAGAAAGGTAGGGATCGTCACCGACCCGTACGAGTTGTGCGTCGCCGCGAACGCGACGTCGTTCAACGGACGGCTGCACAGCACCACATATCCATTGCACGTCAAGGGAACCACCGACGGCGCCTCATCTCCGCCGCCCGTGGCGATCACATCGAACGCGATCACCACCGCCGCGAACGCGATGACGGCCGGCACAAACCGCAGCACGCGAGCGCGCAGCGCTCTGCCTGCATCTCCGGACGAGCGCGCTCCGAAAACGGTCGCCCTGATCGTTTCCCCAACGCCTGCAGCGACCGCGTAGAGGCCGAGCGCCAAGGCCGCCACGGTAAGCGCCGCGGCCGGCTCGAGCAGGATCGCGACACCGACCACGATCAACCCGCCGCCGCGAACCCGACGCGCCCGCGGCGACAGACTCCCACTTACGACCCGGCCCCGGACCTCGGCGAGCCCCACGAGATGCACGCGACCGGCTGCCGCGGCGCAGATCGCCCCCGCAGCAGCGAGCACCAGCGCTTGGACACGCAGGCCGCCGAAAAACGACCACCACAGTGCCCCCACCGCATCGCCAGCACCCGCGGGTGCTGCCTGCTCGGTCACTGCACGGCCAACCGTGACGACCGCCACGACCGCCAATCCACCAAGCACCAACCCGAGCCCGAGCTGCTGGCCCGTGCGCCGGCGCGAGGGTGATATCCCAAGAGCGCCGGCTGCCGCAAGCACAGCGAGCACAGCCGGCAGCCAAGCGATCGAGGCCACGCGCCGGGCGATCCGCATGAGTTCAAGCACGCCGCCGCCAGGGCGCCAACTCAGGAGCGTCGCCGCTCGCTGCGTCCCGATCCCCTGCGCCGCACCGGGCGCAAACCGCTCAACCAACCCCTGAACGAGCACACCGACATCGGCCACACGGACAACAACCGTGCTGCCCTGCCCCTCTACCACAGCAATATGCGCGTTGAGCACCCCACGGCGAAACAGCGCGGCGAACGCGCCGCCGCCAACGATCCCGCCCGCCACAGCGCGAACGACCGGCCGGACAACAACCGCGTCACCCGACCCCGCCTGCACAACGGCGTCCGTGACCCGGTCAGCCACATACTGCTCGACCGACGGGTCACGCAATGCCGCGACCGCACGATCCGCAAACGGCCCCGCACGCAACAATGCCCGACCCCCATAGGTCAGCACAAGCGCCACGACCGCCAGCACGACCACGGCGCCGACAAGCACGGCAGCCAGCACGTCGCGCCCACCCGCGAGAGCAACCCTACGCCCCGGCATCACGTGCTTCCCGCGCCCGAGAACGCCGACTCCTCCACGCCGATCGGTTCAACGTCGACCCACTCCACGCCACCGAGCCTGTGGCTATTGCAGGCCCGCGAGCGCGGGGTCGTCCGGATGGATCCACGCGTCGGCGAGGGTCCGGCCACCAGTCTTGTGAATCGTGTCTCTCAACGGGATCGCCCAGCGATGCTCGATAAGCGCGACAACGCACATCTCGCCAGGCGGAATGACGTCGACGACGGACCACGTGCTCTCATCACCCACGAACGCGCGCGGACCGGTGGGCTCCGTGCCCGCCTCAGCCGTGTCGGTCTCGTCGGTTGTGAGCCCAACGAGCAGCTCCGCGATCGATCCGACCCGCGCCGCGTCGTCTGCGCTCAAGCTGCCGGCCTGCACGCGGACGAGCTCACCGCTCGCGCTCTTGGCCACGATCACGATGTCAACGAGACGGATGACATCCAAGTCGCGCAACCGCCCCAGCTCCGGCAGAAGATCACCCTCAAACGTCAGATCCTGAAACCCAATCACGATGATCTGGATCGGACCGACCTGCTTGCGCTCCGAGCGCGAAAGCGCCACACCACGGTAAAGCGCAGGGATCCTCTTGGGCACAACTCTCCTCTCCTCAGCCTTCTCGCAGGCTGCATCCGATCACGAGCCCGCACTCTACGCCAACAGCCTCATCCGCCCCGGAAACTGCCGCACGCGCACCGGAACAAGAGAAGCAGCCGGACGACCCCGTCAAGGACCTCATCGACGAGGGCAAGGCCCGTCACTTCGGCCTGTCCGAGGCCGGAGTACAGACGATCCGCCCCTTGCAGAGCGAGTACTCGCTGTGGTGGCGCGAGCCCGAGCAGGCGATCCTCCCCACCCTCGAGGAACTCGGGATCGGCCTCGTGCCGTTCAGCCCGCTCGGCAAGGGGTTCCTGACCGGCACGATCGGCACGAGCACCGAGTTCTCCAGCGACGACTACCGCAATACGGTCCCGCGCTTCACCGACCCCGAGGCGCGCCAGGCAAATCTGGCGTTTGTGGCGCTGCTGACCGAGATCGCGGAGCGCAAGCAGGCCACTCCGGCGCAAATCGCGCTCGCCTGGCTGCTTGCCCAAAAGCCATGGATCGTCCCGATCCCGGGCACGACGAAGATGCACCGCCTCGAAGAGAACCTCGCCGCCGCCGACATCGAGCTCACGCCCGAAGAGCTGCGTGAGATCGATGATGCGCAGATCGAGGCCGAGGGCGCGCGCTACTCGGAATCCGCCCAGCGAATGATCGACCGCTAGGAGAGCGACATGCAGATCACACGAAGCTCCATCGAAACTGGGACGGGACCGAGCGACTGGTTCACCGGCGGCGTCTACGTCGACACGATCACCGCCCCGACGCCGCCGTCGCGACTGCAGGCCGCAAGCGTCCACTTCACGCCCGGGGCCCGCACGGCGTGGCACACGCACCCGGTCGGTCAGACGATCTACGTGCTCGAGGGGATCGGTCGTTGCCAGCGGCGCGGTAGCCAGGTCGAACTCATCCGGCCCGGCGACCGCGTGTTCTTCGAACCCGGCGAGGACCACTGGCACGGCGCCGCGCCGGACCGGTTCATGACCCACCTCGCGATGCTCGAAGTCGACGAGCGGGCAACAGCGCCACCTGGGGCGATCACGTCACCGACGAGGAATACGCCGTGGCGCCGGCCGCGAACTGAACACAAACGCCCAGGAGAACCCGATGCCTCCCAATGCAGAAGCACAGCGCAACCACGACGAGCTATTCCCCGACCACATCTCCACGCTGAGCGTCACCGACCCCGAGCTGATCGAGGTCTACGACAACCTCGCCTTCGACGAGATCCTTCGCCACAGCAGCCTCGACCTCCGGACCCGGCTGATGGTGCAGCTCGCCTCGCTGATCGCCAGCCAGGCCCTCAGCGAGTACCGGGTGATGCTCGGCGCGGCGCTGAGGGTCGGGGTGACGCCGGTCGAAGTCAAGGAGATCGTCTACCAGGCCGTGCCCTACGTCGGCATGGCCAAGGTGTTCGACTTCATCCACACCACCAACGACGTCCTCACCGAGCGCGGCGTCGAGCTCCCGCTCGAAGGCCAGTCGACCACCACCCCCCAGACGCGAATGGAGAAGGGGCTCGCCACCCAGAAGCAGATCGTCGGCGACGAGCGCGTCGAGCAGATGTATGCCTCCGCGCCCGAGGATGAGATGCACATCCAGCGGCTGCTGTCCGCCAACTGCTTCGGCGACCACCTCGCCCGCGCGGGCCTCGACATCCAGACCCGTGAGCTGCTGACGTTCGCGATGCTCGTTTCGCTCGGCGGCTGCGACCGGCAGGCCAAAGGGCACGTCGCGGCCAACCTGAACGTCGGCAACGACCGCGGCATCCTGATCGCGGTCGCCACCCAACTGCTGCCGTTCATCGACTACCCCCGCACCCTCAACGCACTCGCCGCGATCAACGACGTCGCGCCGGCCTAACCACCCGAAGCGTCGGGCGACAAACGCCCGTGAGCCTGCCGGCGTTCAACCACGCACATAGCCAAAGGAGATTGGACATGAAGGAAGTCGTCGTCGTCATTGGAGCCGGATCGCTCGGGCAGGCCATCGCCCGGCGGGTCAGCGCCGGTAAGCACGTCGTGCTGGCTGACCTGCGCCAAAGCAACGCTGACGCCGCGGCCGAGGTGCTGAGCAACGCCGGGTTCGAGGTCAGCACAGCCACCGTCGACGTGTCCTCGCGTGAGTCGATCCACGCGCTCGTCGAGACCTCCACCGCGCTCGGCGACATCACCGGAGTCATCCACGCCGCCGGCGTCTCACCCAGCCAAGCGCCGCCCGAAGCCATCCTCCTTGTGGACCTCTACGGAACCGCGGTGCTGCTCGAGGAATTCGGAAACGTCATCGCACCAGACGGTGCCGGGGTGGTCATCGCATCGCAATCCGGGCACCGTCTGGGCGCCCTGACCGCCGAGCAGGACGCTGCGCTCGCAACAACGCCGGCAGACGAGCTGCTAGCTCTGCCGATGCTTCAGCCCGACCAAGTGACCGACTCCCTACACGCCTACCAACTGGCGAGCGTGCCAACTCGCTGCGCGTGATGGCCGAAGCCGTCCGGTGGGGCAAACGCGGCGCGCGGATCAACACGATCAGCCCAGGCATCATCATCACCCCACTCGCGAAGGACGAGCTGACCGGTCCCCGCGGTGAGGGATACCGGCGCATGATCGAGGGGTGTCCGGCCGGGCGCGCCGGCACCCCAGACGAGGTCGGGAACCTCGGTGCCCTCCTCCTCGGCCCCGACGGCGCGTTCATCACCGGCAGCGACTTCCTCATCGACGGCGGCGTCACCGCCTCCTAGTTCTACGGCGAGCTCGCCCCGCGCTGATCAAAGCACCTCGATAGTCAGACCTGCGCTCGGTTTCCGGCGCAACTCGCCGAGCGCTGGCTACGAGCCCTGGCTTGCGCGGAACCCTGGGCTCGCAGCGGCTTCATGACGTGAAAGGCGCCGGAAGAGACGGCTGAGACGTGCTCTCCACGCAAGGGAGGGAAGCCGGCGTCAGGCCCGAGATGCTCGTGGCACCCGCAGAGCAGGTCTCTGCTGACCAATCGCTCGCTCCCCAGCGCGACCGACCCGACCCTGTCGCTTGACGCCTACACCGGTCACGTCGATGTCGCGACCGCATTGTGCTGCGACGGGCAACGTCATCTACTTCGAGCGTCCGATCGAGATCGTGCCGGAGCGCTCGTGCCGGAGCGCTCGTGCCAGCTCGGCGGTCAGCACCGGAAGGCGATCGTGGGAGAAGCCGGCTCAGGTCGCCACGACCGTTGGTGTCAGTCCCAGTTGTGGGTGGCCGTGTAGTGCCAGGGGATCGGAGTTGGGCTGCGGCGGTGCGTCGCGGTGGTCTGCAGGTGCCCGTCCTCGGTCTTCAGCGCCGGCTTGAGCGCTTGGAGGAGCTCGTCGGCGAACTGGTCACGGTCGAGGTCCACGCTTGCCGCCAGGTCGCCGAGCCATCGGGCGTTCCGGAGCGTGTCCTGCACGTCGTCGCTGGGGATGGGCTGGAGCATGAGGCGGTAGATGAAGATGCGTTTGGCGGCGTACATCACGCTGGCCGTCGGGTTCTCGGCCCATTGGGCGAAGTGCCTCCGGTTGGAGGTCAGGGCGGCGGCGATGTCGATGATCGGTGTTCCGTGGCCGGAGACCACGAGGGCGGGCTTGAGCGCTTCGATGCGGTCGAGGGTGAAGGTCGCGCGCTGGAGTGCTCCCGCTCCTTCGTGCGGGGCGCCGATCCACGGCGATTCGTGCTCGTGGATCGCGTCGCCGCAGATCAGCGTCCGGCTGTGGGGCTCCCAGAGGCTGATGCCACCGAGCGTGTGTCCGGGTGTGTGGAGAACGTGGAGCTCCACGTCGCCGGTGGTGATGATGTCGCCGTCGGCAAGCGAATTGTCGACGCGGTAGGGCAGGACCGGCTGATTGAGCCAGCGTGAGGCGCAGACCTGCGGATCGCGCGTGTTGACCATCGCTGCATCCCACGCGTGGGCGGACACTTCTGCGCCGTGGTGTTGGAGCGCCGCGACAGCGCCGACGTGGTCGGAGTGGTAGTGGCTGCACACGACGGTCGCGACATCGAGGCCGTTGAGCAGTTGCGGGAGTTGGTCTGCGTCGGTGAGGGAGCCGGGATCGACAACGATCGGCCGTGGGCCTTTGACGAGGACCATCACCGAACTTGGGAACGGCCGCTCGTAGACCTCGAGCCAATCAGGCGTTCTCACGACAGACCGAGGACGTTGACGGTGTCGTCATGCAATGCCCCGCACCTAGTGCCCGACTCACTCGTCGCTCACCAGGGAGCCGGCCGGCCCTTGAGCTGCTCAAAGTAGCGGCGATGCGCCTGCCGCGAACGCTCGTGGACGAAGCCGTCCGGCAGATCGTTCTGGTCCAGCGGATCGGCGAGGTCGGCGATGTCTCGGCGGGTCGCGGCTTGGCAGGCGCGCTTGGTGAACGCATAGGACTCAAGGCAATCCGCCGGGGTTGAGCCGGCGACCGCGACCGCGCGATCGAGCACCTCGCCAGGTGCTGCGAGCTCGTTGACCATCCCGAGCTCGAGTGCCTGCCGTGGGGTGAAGATCTCTCCGAACAGCGACGCGCGCGCCGCCGCCCGGTCGCCCCACGCGTAGGCGAGCATTCGCACGTAGACCGCGGGC
>JBKQKK010000143.1:0-30134 GCA_052147535.1 Solirubrobacteraceae bacterium
TTCAGCTCCGAGCTACAACTCCCGAAGCGCGCGCTCGGCTGACCGACCTCATGGACTCCAATCGACCGCTGGCTTCCAGCTAAGATCCGAGCGTCCATCTGTTGCGACGTTGACTGGAATTCCCCCCATCGCGCCGGGGCCAGTGCAAGCCGTCGTTCTCACACACCCAAATGCGCCGCGACCCCAACCTGCGTGAGCCCGTCCTCAAGCATCTTAAACCGCCGACCCGCAACACTTCCTGGGCCTCCTGCGACAGAGACCGAGCGTCGGTATCACTGTCAGTCCACCCGAATTTTATCAACATCAGGAACCATTAGCCGCCCGTCGTAGTAGAACTCGACGAAACTGCCCGATTTGCAGGTAACTATACATAATTCACACGGTGTCGAGCATGGTTATGGAAGCGGCGGGGAGGAACTTCTCACGCCGTCTCTGGCCCACGGGGCACTCATCAGTCCAGGCCGAGAATCAAGTTCAGCGCGCCCTCGACGGCGCTCAATGTCTGCGCGCTCACACTTCCAACCCGCCGCAGTAGCCGAGCGCGTGCGGCGGCTCTCACGGCTCGCGGCACCGCCACGCTCGCGCGGTCGACGCCCTCGTGTTTGCCAACCGGTGGTCTGAGCGCCGAAGGTGACCGGGACGCCGATATCGGGACCACCACGACAAGCTCGTCGGTGTGCCGGAGAGAAGGTCGTCGACGGACAGGATGATGGCGGGGCGGCTCTTCCGAGGCTCGCCTGCCCGCGTTGCGCCTAGCGAGACCAGCCAGAGCTCGCCGCGCCGCAGCTCAATGAGACCATCGCCGAGCGCCCGCTCCCAGTCGCGCTCCTCGGAGCTGACCGCGGCGCTCTCGGCGTCCTTCAGCGTCGCGTCTCGCTCGGAGCGCAGAATCGCGTCACGCTCGAGTCGCTCGGCGAGCTGGGCGATCAAACCCGCCACCGACAAGCCACGATCTCGGGCGCTGCGGGCAAGGCTCTCGCGCACCGGGCGTGGCACTCTAATTGTCGCCGTATCTTGCGTCATGGCGCCGCGGTATGGCGCCACGGTATGGCGCCATAGTATTGATTATCGAGCGTGAAATGCTCACGTCCTCCCAACGGGCAACTGGAGCGTCAAAGTCACACGTGGCCAATACACGATCCGGCTTCCAGGCTCGGCGAGGAACGAAACCCACGTCTAGAGGTCGGTCAACGCGCAGCAGAACGTAAGTCACCGGAACTTCCAGGTCTGCAAATCCCGCGGGTTGTCATGGTCCAGAGGTCGGGTGCGGGCTTGTTGAAAGTCAACCCCTCGGAGCCTCTTTTCTGCTCCTCCTCCACAGACGAGCTCGGCGAGTGCTGGCGGCGCTCGCGCATCTGCGCAATCATCGTCAACAGCGCCTGCTCATCGACCAGATCGCGGCCTTGGCGCGCCGAGCGACGGCTTGACGGTGCTCCCACGGCGTCACCAGCGGGCGCGACAGGTTCCGGTAGGACACCTCGACGTACTCCTCGCCGATGGGGTCAAGCACCACACCCGGCTGCGCCGCGAGGATCGCGACGGATCACGAACTTCCCGAAGCGCTCGCGCCGCGCGACCACGAAGGGTGCCGTGATAGGCGGCGCCGGCCACCGCTCCAGCTGGCGCAAAGTCAACGCCGCTGTGCGCTCTGGATCGTGGGAGCCGCGGTCCGCGGGACTTGAGAGCGTCGTGCCGCGCAGCTCGTGAATGCGGCCGCGAGCGCGTTCGCCTCGACCACGCCGACCAGCGCCTTGGCGATGCGCAGTCGGCCAGAGCAACGGCGTTGTCCGCGCCAACACTTAAAACTAAAGGAGTCGGCCGCCTTCGAGAGCGCGTCTGCACGAGTTCGTAGACAATTTGCGGCTCCTGACGTGGACCCAAGCACTGGCGTTATCCTGCGCCGCCGCGGTCTCAGCCGGGTTGACGACCCGCCGGCCCGCCGGCCGTGTCGAGCTCGTCCGTCACTTCCCACTGGCCGCTGCTCGAGGACGGCCTTGGCGATCTTGGCGGCGGAGATGCAGCTGGTTCCCATCAGTCGGATACGTGCACGACGAGCTTGCCGGTGTTCGCGCCGTCAAACAACATGTTTATCGCGCTCGGCAGCTGTTCGAAGCCCTCGACAACGGTCTCGAGCGCCTCCAGCTTCCCCTCACGCATCCAGCCCGACAGCTCGGTAACGGCCTCGGCCATACGGTCGAAATGGTCGAAATGGTCGAGGACAATGAAGCCCTGCAGCAGCGCGCGCTGGACGAGAAGGTTTCGAAAGCTGCGTGGCCCAGGTGGCGAGTCGGCCTCGTTATAAGCGGAGATCAGCCCGCACAACACCACTCGTGCGCGCAGGTTCAAGCGAGCGAAGACAGCGTCCATGATCTCGCCGCCGACGTTCTCAAAGTCGACGTCGATGCCGTCCGCCGTTGCTGACATGAGCTGTCCGGGCCAGTCCGCTGCCCTGTGGTCCACTGCCGCGTCGAACCCGAGCCGCTCGCTCAACAGAGCGCACTTCTCGCCGCCACCGGCGATGCCGACGACCCGCGCGCCGTTGATCTTTGCGATCTGCCCAGCGACCGAGCCGACCGCTCCGGCCGCGGCCGACACCACCACGGTCTCGCCCGGCAGCGGACGGCCGATGTCCTTGAGCCCAACCCACGCCGTCAAGCCCGTCATCCCGAGCACCCCCAGATAAACGCTAGGAGAAACACCCGGAACCTCGGCGACCGAAAGCAACGGCGCAGCGTCAGAGACAACAGCCCACTCCTGCCAACCGATCAACCCCTGCACGAGCTGGCCCTCCCGATAAGCGTCGTTTCTTGAGGCAACCACGCGACCAAGCCCCAGGGCCCTCATGACCTCGCCGATCGCGACCGGCGGGAGATAGGTCGGCTCCTCACGGATCCAGCCCCGGTTGGTTGGATCGAGCGAGATCCACTGCGTTCGCACAAGTGCCTCGCCGACCCGAATCTCTGGGATCGCCTCCTCAACGAGCTCGAACGTTTCGGCGCTGATCCTTCCCACAGGACGATTACGCAAGATGAAACGACGGTTCGAATCGGGCATAGCGCGACCCTATTGCATCGGCAGACAGATTTGCGCACGGGACCATGAACGCGACCACGCTACGAACAGCCTCTTCGGCGATCGAGCAGCCCTCGGGCAGCGACGGTACCGCCAGCGTTCGCGGCGCACGCTCGTGGGGGCTATCACAACGTCCCGGCCGCAAGCGTGACCGTACGGCCGCTGCCGGCCGACTCGTAGAGCGCTTCGATCACGCGCGCCTGAGCGACGGCTTCGCGCCGGTCAAGCAGCAGCGGTGCCCGGCCGCGGATCGCCGCAGACATGTTCTCGGCTTCGAGCTTGTAAGAGTCGACCCGCTCGATCTCGATCCGCCGAACACCATCGCCCGAGCGCAGCTCGATGATCGGCGTGCGGCAGTGCCAGGGGTCATCGAGGAACAGCGAACCCTCGTCGCCGACGACCTCGAGCTCGTCACGCGGGGCGAGCGCCAGCCCCGCGTCAAAATGCGCGAGCACGGCCTCGGGGAAGCGCATCGTCGCGGCAAACACGACGTCGACGCCATCGCCGCCCAGGGTCTGCTCGGCGCTGACGCGCTCGGGCTCCCCGGCGATCTGTCGCGTCGCACTCACGCAATAGCAGCCGACGTCCATCAGCGCGCCGCCGTCCAGGGCGGCCGCGAGACGGGTGTTGGCAGGGTCGGCGGCGTTGAAGCTGAATGCGGCCCGCACCATTCGGAGGCGACCGACGGCCCCAGCGGCGACGAGCTCGCCGGGACGCACCGTCTGGGGGTTGTGACGATACATGAACGCCTCCATCAGCAAGCGACCCTGGCGCTCGGCAACGTCGAACACGCGCTCGACGTCGGCCGCGCGGCGGCTCAGCGGCTTCTCGCAGAGTACGTGCTTGCCGGCCTCCAGCGCGCGGATCGCCCATTCGACGTGCAGCGAGTTCGGCAACGGAACGTAGACCGCCTCCACGTCGGGATCGGCGAGCAGCACATCGTAGCCTGCATACGAGCGCTCGATTCCGTTCGCCCGCGCGAAGCGCTCCGCGGCGTCCGCCTCCCGGCTCGCGACCGCGAGGATCTCCAGCGCGCCAGACTGACGCGCTCCAGCCAGAAACGAGCCACCGATTCGCGCGGTCGACATGATTCCCCACTTGACCGGCACTCTTACCACCCTAGTCCACCACCACGATGTCTGACACCACACCGCCTTCGTGCCGAGGCGGGTCAACCTGACAGGGCCTCGACGACATCATGTGCGACGTCAGCTGCGGTCGGGCGACCGCCGCAGACATCCCAGAAGCAGAACTCGTCTTCATCGAGGGACTCGGACACAACCTGCCGCCCGGAGCCTAGCCCGAGATCACAAACTAGATTGCCCGGCTCGTCGTGCGCATCGAGGCGATTCGGTACGCGGCGCGTTTACGGTCTCTCGGCTTGACCAGACCGTCGGGACTCATGCACGCGGCATCGGATCGATCTCACCGAAGCTACCGGATTGCACCTGAGGCACTCGCCTGTGGGCGCACTTCCGACGACTCGCTGGACGACCACGTGGCAGCGAGCGGCCTCGTGCTCCGAGACCGCACGTAGCCGATGGCACAGATCCGGGATCACCCGTCAGACGGCTCCGGATTACCTTCTGGAGCAACAAGCAAGCCACAGCAGTAGCGACCAACCGACGGCGCTTCCGCAACACAGAGGGAGAGAGAGATGTTCGACCACAACGCAGCCACACCGTCATACGGGCCCTACGCGGACGCGAGCCCGACGACCTACGGCGACGAACTGGAGTACACGCCGGAGCAGACCGAGATCATCGAGGCCGAGGAGGCCGAGGGCTATCTCTCGCCGAGCCCGATCGAGGATCTCGAGCTCCAGTACGAGACGATGGACAGCCTGCCGCCCGCCACAGCCGAGACGTACGAGAACGATGTGGTCTCGACCGAGAACCAGGTCGCCGAGCAGTCCGCCGAGACGAGCATCGACGACGCCGAGAATTTCGACCAGGAGGTCATCAACGGCGACGACAGCAATGACGGCGGCGGCAACGACGACGACGACGGGGACGGCGACGACTGAGCGCAGTCCCGGCGCACGACCGACGAGGGCGACGCCCGCGAACGCTGCGCACAGAGCCCTGTGGGGGTGCGATCCCTCGCAGGGCTCTCTCGCGCCCACGGCAACGCGCGTCGAGTACCTGGCGCGACACAAGCAGCGACGCGACAAGCGCGGTCACTGCCTGCGGCAAGAACAGCGCCCCATGCTGCGGCTCGACAGGTCGCCCCGGCGCGTTTCTCGGCCGGGAGGTTCAGGCGAGTGGTTTGCGGCGGATACAGCGGTGTTCCCGGCGTTGCCGGCAGGGTCTTCTCGCTGCCCGGGGCGAGCACCTCCGCGGCGGTCCGCGGCGCGGGCTCGATCTCGTAGACAGCGCCGACCTCCGCGAGCCGCTTGCGATTGGCCTTTCCCCCTATGTTTACGCCCAGAAACATGTTGCGCTGCCGCGCGGGTGGTGTCGTAAGACCGCGTGTTTATCGCCGCCGTAGTTATTGATTGGAGGTTCGACGAATCTCGAATGCGTGGTTCCGGGTCCGTGCTCAGGGCCTGGCCTCGGCCTGACGTGCGTCGCCGACGTCCCCGACGGGGTTCGAAGCATCAGGCAAAGCCCAAGGGCGCCCGCTCCAGCCGGGCGCCACAGGCGAGAGGCAGACCGAACGGGCAAAGAGCTTAAACCTCCGTTGATGTCTCGTCATGGCGGGCTCAGCAGATGGGACGTGCGGCTGGGGCGAGCAACCCAAGGAGAGGGCCGAATCGGACCGCGTGGCCCCGCGCGCGCAGTTTCAGGACACCGAGTGGGGAGCGCTCGCTGGATCGATGCGCGCGATGCCGCGGGAAACCGCGGCGACGAGGTAGCTCCTCATCTCTCGAGCGGGGAGGATCGCGTTGACCGACCCCATCGCAACGGCGCGCTCGACGCTGTGGACCGCATCGAAGCGCTCGGCGAACTGCCGGCGCTTCTCGCCAAGCACCTCGTTGTAGAGCTCGCTGCGGCGCGCCCGTAGGCGCTGTTGCTCCGGTCCTGTCGTGGCCGCGATGCGTCCGTCGAGCTCGGCGATGCGCTCGTCGGCGCGCGCGGCCTGCTCGACTTCGCGCGCGAACACGACCGCGGCCGCCGAACCGCCGCCGATGACCGACGCGTGGGATCCTTCGAGCGCGATCGTCTCCATGTTGGCGTTCAGCCGCCGTGAGAAGACGACGAACGAGCCGCCGTGATAGCGCGAGAGCACGCAGAAGACGATCGGTCCATCGAAGTTGACGATGGCGCGCCCGATCTCGGATCCGTATTCGAGCTGGCCCTCCCGCAGCGATTCGGGCGATCCGTCGAAGCCGGAGAGGTTGGCGAGGATGACGAGTGGCCGCCGGCCGGCAGTCGCGTTGATCGTGCGCGCGATCTTCTTCGCTGATCGCGGGAAGAGGGTCCCCGCCGTCCATCGGTCAGGGCCATCGGCGGGAGGTGTTCCGCGCCGCGGCAGTGGTCGCGCTTCGATCCCGATCAATGAAACCGGCCAGCCACCGAGGTGCGCGTCCCAGACGACGGCCGTCTCCGCCCCCTCCATGTCCCCCCAGCGTTCGAGCGGCGGATGGTCGCTGTCGATGACCGCCTTCATGACCGAGCGAACGCTGTACGGCTTCTTACGCCCGGGGTTCGTCGTCTCGGAGAAGATCGCGCCGATCCGTGGCAAGCCGGTGCCGGGGTCCTCGTGCTCCGCCGAGCTGACGTCACGCTCGACGGGGTCGATGCTCTGCGCGCGACGCGGAAAGCGCTCCCCGGGAGCGACGTACGTGTGCTCGTAGTAATGGAGCAACAACCGGCAGGCGCCGGCGAGGTCCGGTGCCCAGTACTGCCCGGCGCCGTTTGGGCCCATGATGCGCTCGTATCCGCCGATCCCGAAGTTGTCCTCGGCCGACACCCCGCCCGCGTAGTCGAGCGACTGCTTGCCGGTCAGGACCATCGCGCTCTCGGGGGTCATGATGAGGGCGCCACGGGTGTTCATCAGCATCGTCGACTCGGCGTTGAAATACGGCTGCGCACCCACGTTGATGCCGGCGGAGACGACGTTCACCTCACCGCCGTTCTGCGTGAAATACACGATCCGCTGCAGTACCGAGGAGATCACGTCCATCATCTCGGTGCCTTTGTCCATCGCGATCCTCGCGCCTGCCGACAAGGCAAACCATTCGAGCGGCACATCAAGCCGCTCCGCGAGGTCGATGGCTGCGAGGATCCGCTCGCATTCCGGCTCCGCGATCGCGCCGAGCGCCTGCGTGGGGTCGCCGAGCAGGATCACGCGGAGCATGCCCTCGGGATACCGCTCGGTGAAGTTGCGCACCGTGCCGACGACGATGCCGCTCGTGTTCGTCGCAGGCGGGCGCTCGATGGGCGCAAGCGTTCCGTCCGCGGTCAGATCGTGCTCGACGAACTCGCCGGCGGGTTGCCCGGTCACCGTGGGCCGTGCGGGGGCAAGCAGCCGCACGATCTCAGCGGGATGAAGCATGCCGCGTCGTCGTGCCGACATGAGTCGCCGAGCGGACTCGTCGAGGGCCTGCAGGGGTGCCTCCGGTGAGTCGTCGATCTCGAGCGTCACGTTGTTCGGTGTCGGCGTGTGGAACAAGAGCCGGCGCGTGCGTATCGACCCGTCGTCCTCCAGGAGGCGTCCCTGAACGGTGATCGCCTCGATCCCGAGTCCGCTCGTCAACGGGGCCATCCGCTCGATCAGCTGCTGGAGTTCGTTGGCCTCCGGGGCCATGACCGGCCACACGTAGAGTAGCGCCCGGTTCCATTGCAGCCGGCTGTGCGGTGGCCGGTGCGCCTGGAAGGTGCGGATCGTTTGCAGGACCTGGACGAGCATCTGCTCGAGCTCGGGCAGCCCGACCGGCTCTCCCCGTTCGTCGTACACCCGCGTGAGATCTCGCACCTCGGCGAGCACGACCAACCGCTCATCCTGCGGGTTGGCGCGCGCCACGCAGTGAAACGCGTAGATGTCCTCGAGCGACGGCAGCCGCTGCACGTCGAAGTCGCGCAACCGCCAAAGCTCGAGGCGATGCCCCATCATCGGGTGAAGGCCCCGCATCGCCTCGTTCTCGAGCAGGCGCTCTCCCTGGGGCCTGAAGGTGTGCAGATCGATCGCCGACATCCCCTCGCCGCGATGCGGTCGCGAGACGGCCACCACGACGCGGTGCAGTGCCGGCGCCACAGGGATGTCCGAGAGCTCGCGCCGCAGCCGGCTCGCAAGCTCGTCGTGCGTGGAGACATGATCGTGCTCGGTGTAGAGATCAAGTAGGGCAAGCTCCCCGTCGGACAGCGCGGGGACGTGCTCCGCGAACGCGCGGGCCGCGGCTGCCACGTTGTCGAGCGGGACAAACGCGGCAGCAAGGCGGCGTCTCGTGCCGAGGAACTCGTAGCCGGCCGTGGCGAAGGTGAAGCCACCAAGCGCGAGCGGCTCGAAGCTCGACAGCGAGCGCACGCGGTAATACCGCCGCGCCATCGCCTCGACGAGCGCAAGCCGTGCTGCGCCGGATGTGGGGCGCATCGCCGAGCTCAATCGTGTGGCGAGTGGTCGCGGACAGTCGACGATCGCGACGATCAGCGCCTCGCGGTCGCTCCGCTCGGGGTCGCGCGCGAGCGCGGCGATGAGCGCGTCGGTCTCGGCGTATACACGCTCGCGCGCCATCGCGATGACGGGCCCGTCGTAGTAGAGGTAGCGGACTTCGCGGGCGAGATCGGCGATCACCTGATCGCGCCCCTCGAGCGCAACGATGAGGCGATCGAGTACAGGCCGGAAATGCTCCTCGATCCGGCCGGCGAGCGCATCGGCTTGGTCAAGCCGTCGGTGGAGGATGGCGAGAATTACCGCACGCGAGATCGGAGTACGCGTGTGGGAGACAAAGAGGCGGTAGCAAGCGCGATCCAGCGCGGGCGTGCGCGCGAGGCTGTCGACGCCGTAATGGCGCAGTGCGCGCCTGAGGTCAGCGACGAAGGCGCTCGGAAGTTCGTCGGCGCCGGTGTGTGCGTCCAGCGAGCGCAGCCACGCGCTCACGTGGTCCCGTGGACCGCGCAACGTCTCGGTCGGCGACTCGCTTGCTCGCCCGTAGCGCGGCTGAAAGATCGCGCGCACGTCGGCGAAGATCTCGAGCAGACCGTGCTCTGCGCTCACGAGCGCCTCGTCGGACGCGAGCTCGTCGGTTGCCGCGTTGCGCACGCATTCGATCAGCCGACGGGTTTCGCCCGCATCGATGTCGTAGCCGAGCACGAGCCACCTCAAGCGGCGCAGCGCCTCCTGCCACGGCGCGGGGGCGCTGGCGTCAGCCGCGCCCACAAGCTGCCCGAACGAGAGGCGCTCGCCAGACGGCGCTTGCAGATCCTCGGCGAGTTCCTCGAGCACGACGAGCGGCGCCCCCGCCACAACGTGCACGTTCTCGCTGACGAGCACGCGCCGGATGCGCCCGCGGAACGGAGCCGTGAAGGACGATTCCATCTTCATCGACTCGACGACAGCAACGACGTCTCCAGCCTGCACGACATCGCCTTCGGCGAACGGGATCGAGACGACGACCGCCGCAGAGACGTTACGCACGACTCCGTGGTCATCGCGTGAGACGAGGTGAGAGACACCATCGACCTCGACGAGCATCTCATCGCTGTGTGTGCCGATTAGCACGCGATGCGCCGCCCCGCGCAGCTCGAGGCGACGCTCGTGGCTGCCGACCCAGTGGGTCCACAGCTCGACCGTTTGTCCCTGCACCGTGACTCGGTACTCGGCGGGCGCGAGCTGCGAGACCGCCAGCGAGTACAGCCGCCCGCGATGACGCAGCTCGTACTCCCGCTCGTTGTCCGCCGACGCCTGCGGCCTTCCCTGCTGCGCGAACGCATAGAAGCGCCCACGGTCGGCGGCGACATCGCTCTCCCAGAGGTCGACCGCGGCCTGGAGGAGCGCGAGTTCGCCGTGGTGCGACGGCACGGCTTCGTCACGGTCGTAGAGCTCGTCAAGCCACCCCGAGTCGACCTCGCCGGCACCAAGTTCGCGTCGCGCCAGCAACGAGCGCAGCACGCCCTGATTCGTCGTGGCGCCGTCGAGAAGGATGATCGTCTCGGCGATCGCTCGGCGCAGGCGCGCGAGGGCGTCGACTCGCTCACGCCCGGAAACAATGAGCCTCGCGACCGGCGAGCCCGCTTGGGCGAGCACCCGATCGCCTTCGGCCACGCCGGTGTCGACGCGAACGCCGGGGCCCGTCGGGGCGCGCAGCAGCGCGATCCGCGCCCATCCGTCCGCGAGCTCCGAGGCGGGATCGGCCACGCGGAGCGTGGCCGCGATCGCGTGCCCCACCCGCGCCGGCGGCTGACCCTCAAGCGCGAAGCCCGCTGCGACGCCGAGCTGCAACTTGACGAGGTCAAGTCCGGTGACGATCTCGATCACCCCATGCTCGCTGGGCAGGCACGCGGTGAAGCCGACAAGCGCGAACCGGCCGAGCGACGGGACGTAGGCGAATTCGACCGAGCCGGCGTTGACGTAACGAGCACACAACGCGATCCGCCGAGCAGCGTCCAACATCTCCAGCTCCTGTTCGGCGCTGAGCGCCGAAGTCGCGAGCTCGGCGATCACGGCGCGACCATGATGTGCGCAGGAGCGCTCGCAGACTCCAAGCGGCCAGACAGTGCCCTGGCGGTCCGCGACGACCATGACGCTGATGCGGCGCGTGCGCCTCCCGAGCGCGTCCGGTGGGAACGAGGGCACGCCCGCTGCCTCGCCGATCGCGGCGAGCGCCGTCGCGTCGCCGAGCCGCCTCAGCACCCCTGCATCCGGTCCGACGAACACGATCCCGAGCCGCTCACAGATTTCCGCGACGGCGAGCTGCTCAGGGGCGCTGAGGCCCCATCCAACCCACACCGCGTCGCAGCGCGACGCCTGCAGCGCGCGAGCGACGGCGGCGGGCTCGCGATGCGCACCGCGAACGTCGCCCGCGCTGCGGTCGAGGCGCCAGGCCTCGTCGGCTTCTCGTACGAACATCGCCTCCCGCTCGGCCTCGGTGAAGAGTGCGATCAATGCGACCGGCACCGTCGCGCCGAAGTTAAGCTCGCGGACCGTATGCAGGAGGCGCATTGCCGCATCCCCGCGATCGACGATCGCGAGCCGCGAAACCGAGTGCTGCATTTCCGCAACGTAGCAGCAACGCCGGGCGGCGCCTGTGCGGCGAGGACTCGATTGGGCCGCGGATCGTCCCGCTGCCTACCGCGCACGCTGCATCGCAGCGAGGTCGCTGCCTGAGGCGAATCCCTGAACCTATCCGTCGATCCGCCCGCTCCGGCGTCCGCTCGGGGTTTCGGTAGCAGCGGCGCGCTGGCCGGTTTGGTGCGAGTGCATGCTCGAGAACGGGAGTCATGCCTGCGTAGCCGGCTCCATGAGCTTCACCGCAGCTCCCTGCGCGATGCAACGGCGTGGCGGCGCGTCTGGTGGGCGGTCCGCATCCGCGACACAATGCCAGTATGTCTGAGCTGCCCAGCTTCGCAGAACTGGCCGCAACGCCGGCCACGACGTTGGACGTGCTGGCGCTCGCACTCGCAGCGGAATTCCGCGACGTCGACGTGCCCGGCGCGCTCTCGACGCTCGACGTTCTGGGCGCCGAGCTTTCGCACGACGCCGGGCGCACGGGTGCGGCACCGGACGACTTGGCCCACGCGTGCGCTCAGCTGTTGGGCGCCACGCACGGGTTCGCGGGAGACCGACAGCGCTACGACCACCCAGTCAACTCGATGCTGGACGTGGTGCTCTCAAGGCGTCGCGGCCTGCCGATTCTGTTGTCCGTGGTGTACATCGAAGTTGCTCGCCGAGCGGGGATCGCGCTCGGCGGTGTGGGGTTGCCGGGCCACTTCGTGGTCGCTCACTTCGGTACCGATCCTCCACTCTTGCTCGATCCCTTCGCCGGCGGCCGGACCGTCCGCGCAGACGTTGCGCTCGACCTCATCCGGCCGTGGCGCGCTGACGAAATCGCGATGCGGATGCTCAACAACCTCGCGGCGACCTACCAGCGACGCGGCGACCTCGGCGCCGCGCTACGCGCCGCCTCGATGCGCCTCGCGCTCCCCGCCGACGAGCCGCTGCGGAACATCCTGCGGGAGGAGCTCCGAGCCCTACAAGCACGGCTCAACTGATCGCTGACCGACCTTGCGCAGCGATCCAAGCCCCGCATCCCGCATCGTTAGGTCGCTGGAAGCTTGACATCGCCAGTGATCATTCGAGCACCGCACACCCGGCGAGCACCCGGAACCGCTGCGGTCGGACGACACGCCAGACCGGCATACCGCGCAACGAATCGATCGCAAGCAAAGCAAGCAAGCATCGAACCCGGTCCAACACCGCAAGCGGCTATCCGCAGCTTCGAATGACAGCTTCGCCCAGGAACGACAACGCGTCCACCAACCACGCTACGCCAACAACGTCAGCCCATGCCGAACACGACGTCCCACCAACCGAGCCGCACCTATTAGTTAGTTATCGTCACTGGCGTCGCCCGCAGCGTCGATCGGGTTGTCCTGTGCAACGACATGAGAAGTCACGGCGACGCCGCCGGCTGGCGCGGCCGCGATGAAGTTTGCAGTGACCGGATCAAAGTAGCCCCCGGAGAGATAGATGAACCCGGTTGCTCTGTCTGTGTATCTCCCGTCGTAGCCGAGCGGCGTCGTGACGCCTGTGGTGGCGGTCGCCTGTCCCTCCGAGTCGTAGGTGGCGGTACCGACGATGTGTCCTGCGCTGTCGGTGAGAAGGCGGGTTGAGCCCTGCTGGTCGTGGTGGTACCAGAGGATGTCGCCGGATCCGTCAATTCGCTCAAGCGGTAGGTCGTCCGGGCCGTACAGATAGCTGGCGGTGCCGTCCGTGAGCAAGAGCCCGCGGGAATCGATGGTCGTGTCCCAGGTGTACTGTCGGCTGGTGCCATTGACAGTCTTGCTGGTGAGCCCGCCCAACCCGTCGTAATCGTACGCAGTGCTGTTGGCGTAGCCGCTAGCGGTTCCGGCTTGGTAGTGGGCGCTGATGCGGTCCTGGCCGAGGGCGTTGGGGTAGATCGCCACATCTTGGATGCGTCCGTCGAACAAGAAGTAGCTGCTACCGCCGGGGAACCCGGAGATTTGCGCGGCCGCGCCGACGGTTGCATCGCCGGTGGCACCGAACTGCTGGGAGAGCGTCTGCTCCTGGCCGTCGATGTACAGCTGTGACCGAGTCGCGTCGCCGTTGTGGAAGATCGCAACGACGTGCACCCAGCGGTTCGCCAGACCACTGGCGGAGATCCCATACAGATCGCCGTTGCCGGTGTTGAAGCCGAAGCTGCCGTTGGGACCGCCCGCGAGCCACAGGCCATAGCCGCTCCAACCGAACGGCATCGCGCTGTAACTGCTCCCGTCCCAGTACATCCAGAACTCGACCGTCACGTCGGATCCATGACTGGTCGGCAGGTTCGGAGTGTTGACCTTCACAGCCCCGCTCGTGCCATCGAACTGCGCGGACGTCGACGGGTCGCCCGCCAGCGCACCCGGCTGACCAAGCGTCACCCCGCCCTGATAGGTGCCGGGGGCATTGTTCCCCGAGGAGTCCTGCGCCGTCGTCCCCGACGACTCACCCAACTCCCAAAAGCCCGACGGGGAGTCAGCAAGAACCTCGTTCTCGTAACTCGGAGTAGCAGCTGGGCTGGTCTTGGCAGTCGTCAGCTCCCTAGCTTGGTTGTAGCTGTAGCTGTTGGGCAGGTAGCCGGGTACCGTCAGCCCGCCTGAGGTGCGCTCGCCCTTCGCGTCATTCGTGAAGCTGGTCGTCGCGTACCCGGCATTGACGCTTGTCAGCTCCCCGGCCGGGTCGTAGGTCTGCTTGGTGCCGCCGGGAAGCTGAGTTGGCTGGCGCGCTCCATCGTATGTGTAGCTTTCCCCGTCGACGCTCGCGAGCTCTCCATCCGGCGTGTACGTGTAGTTGTGGCTATCGCTGAGGGCACCGCCGGAGGAAACTTGGGTGACGCGGTTATCGGCATCGCGCTGGTAGCCGAGCGACGCGAGCTGGTTGGCCCGTGAGACGGTGATCGCCGAGCTGTTCCCGGCAGCGTCGTGGCTGTAGGCGTCGGTCACCGGTGCGCCCCACGTGGTCGGCTCGGTGTCGCCGGCGAGGTCGCCGTCGGCGTCGTACTTGAACGTCGTCGTGTTGCCGCTCCAATCGGTGATCGACGAGATCCGCCCGGCCGGATCGTAGGTGCGGTTGACGGTCCCGACCGAGCCCGGGTAGGTGATCGAGATCACGTTCCGAGCGGCGTCATATCCGTAGCTGGTCGTCGCGCCGGCGCCGTCCGTGGTCTGCGTGACGTCGCCGAGGGAGTCGTAGACCCACGTAGACGTCCCGGTCCCGTCGGTCATCTGAATGCGTCGACCATCCGCGTCGTAGCCGAAGCTGACGTCATGCGTGTTGGGGTCGTTGTAGTGGATCGCGGTTTGCGCGTTGTCGGCGTTGTAGCTGTAAGTGGTGCAGCCGTCGGTCGTCGAGATCGGTGTGCAGCCGCTGACCCCGGGATCGCCCCGCACCAGCAGGTTCCCGGCACCGTCGTACTGGTAGCTTGTGGTGTGGCCGTCGGGGTCAGTCACGCTCGCTCTGTCCCCGAGAGCGTCGTACGTGTAACTCGTCGTACCGCCATCGCCGCCGATCTGGTCCTTGACCCGCCCGTCCGGCGTATAGTCGGTCTTCGTCGTCGTCCCGCTCGGCTCCGTGATCTGCACGAGCTCGTCGGCGTCGTAGCTGTAGATGGTCTTGTTGCCGGCGCCGTCGATCGTGTAGATGACGTTCCCGTCGCCGTCGTAGCCGGTCGTGGTCGTGTTGCCGGCGCCGTCGGTCTTGGTCAGCAACCGCCCCGCGTTGTCGTACGTATATGTCGTGCAGCCGGCCGCAGGCGGCGTGCAGGTCGTGTCGTTCGGGTGAGTGAGCGTGTATCGCCCGGTCATCCGCGCAGTCACTAGTCCGGTTTGGGCGTTGTATGCCCAGCGGGTGATGTTCTGGCCGCTACCGCTGCCGTCCGAGTTGTCAGACGTCGCCGGCGCGGTCTCGCTGACCCTGTCGCCCGCGAGGTCGTAGGCGTAGGTCCAAGTGTTCCCGTCCGGGTCGATCATCGCAGTCACGTCGTCGGGATGGCTTGGGTCGCCGTGAGCGAAGTGCGTGATCTGGGTACCCTCGCTCGCTCCTGTGCTGCTCAGGATCGGCGTCGAGACGGTCGTCAAGTTGCCGGCACCGCCAGATGAGTATTGCGGCTCGTCGTAGATGTAGGTCGTCGTGACGGTCTGCCCGCCATAGGTCGCCGGCTGGGCTTCCGAGGTGACCTCGTCGTAGCTGTTGTACGTCCAGCTGGTCTGATTCCCGAGGGGATCGGTCTGACTCGTGCGATCCCCATCGGAATCATAGGTATAGGTCGTGGTGTGGCCGTCCGGGTCGGTCATCGAGGCCACCCCGTTGGTCGTCGGATCGTAGGTGTAGCGGGTCGTCGCAGCTTGGGGCGTGCCGTACGCGGCCGTCCGCGCGGTCAGGTTTCCGTCGGTAAACGTGTCCTGGGTCACGACCCCCGCGGGATCCGTCCTGGATGAGCTCCCCGACAGCGAACTCGGATCGATGTCGTACGACCAACTGGTGATGTTCCCGAGCGGATCCGTCTCGGAGGCCAGGCGACCGGTCGAGTCATAAACGATCGTCGTCGTGCCACCGTCCGGATCCGCTATCGAGGTCATCAGGTGGTTGACGTCGTAGCCGTATTTCGTCACGCCACCGTCGACTGCAGTTACCTGCACCAGGTTGTCGTTTGCGTCGTACTGATAGCTGGCGGTGCGGCCGCCCGAATCGCGGACCTGGGTAACGTGCGAGCCGTTCCATGTAAACGCCAGCGTCCGTCCGGCAGGATCGGTGACGGTCGACAGATGGCCTGACGAGTCGTAGGCCAGCGTGGTTGCGTTCCCGTCGAGGTCTGACTCGCTGATCAGCCGCCCCGACGAGTCGAACGCGAACGCGGTTCGCTTCTTGCGGGTGAACGTCCAGCCTCCGTTGCCGTTTTGGACGAGCGTCGCGAACACGCGTGAGGCCGGAGCCCAACTCCCATCCGCCTGTTGCGCGAACTGAACCACCGCACCGTTCTCCTGGGTCACGTCCATGACTGTCTTGCCCAGTACGGGATCGGGCGCGACCGACATGTCGTACGAGCCAGACCAGCCGTAGCCGAATGGTCCATCGGTCGAGGCCGTCAGCGAGCTGTAGCCGCGTACCAGATCCAGGCTCAGGCCGCGGCCGGCCACCGCCAGGTCGCTGTCCCGCTGGCTGAACTCGCCCGTCGGCGTGTCCGTCGGACCGCTCGCGCAGACGTCGCATGCAGCCTCTGACGGGTTGATACCGTCGACCAGCTCCCGGTGGAGCGTCGGACTTGTATACCCCGGCACGAACATGGTCGACGGCGTCGTGTACGTGTCGGGCGCGTACCCGTCGCCGTTGAACGCAGTCTCTATTTCTGCAGGCGAGCCAATCGCGGACGCTTGGATCGTCCAACTCCAGCCGTAGCCGCTGATCGTCGGCGTCACGGTCTCGACCGGCGACCACGTGAAGTCGGTGCCGCTCCCGGCGTATTTGTCCAGCGTGCCGTTCTCAATCATGTAGTCGGCGCAGAACGACGGCGAGCTTCCGGTCTGCCAGCACTGCGTGTCGCCGGTCGCGATGAACACGTGATGGAACCCGAACGGGACGTAGAAGTCCGCGCTGAACGTGATCTGGCTGCCGCTGGTGCCGGACATCGACCCGCCGATCTGCTGACCGTCCGGCAAGCTCGGTGTGGTCGCCGTCACCTGGTTGGACGCCGTCGAGTGGTTGCCGGTCTGATCCTCCGCGTCGACCGTGAACGTATTCGCACTCCCCGGAGCAAGCTCGCCAATGGTCACCTCGGTCATCGCGGAGGGCAGGGTCAGAACCAGGTTGCCGTCCTCGTAGACGTCGTACGCGACGACGCTGTCGGTGACGTCGGCATCGGTCGAGGCGCCCCATTGAAGCGTTGTACTCGCATACGTTCCCGTCAGCACCGTCAGGTCCGACGGCGCCGTCGGCGCGGTGGAGCCGGGCGCGGTCGTGCTCGCAGCCAGCACAGCGCTCTGCGCGGAACTGTTCCCCGCCTCATCTCGCGCGCTGATCGTGAAGGTATAGCTCGTTGATGGGTCAAGACCCGTCGCGCTAAACGAGGTCGTATCGCCGGGGACCGAAACCAGGTAGTCCCCGTTCTCATAGATGTCGTACCCCGCCAACGGCGCCGACGGGCTGCTCGATGCGGTCCAGTCCAAGGCGATCGTGGTCCCGGTTGTGGAGCTCGTCGTGAGACCTGTGGGCACCGACGGCGCCGTCTTGGCATACGAACTGCCCGGCGCAATCTGAGTCTGCTCATCGGACCAGTAGGCCGCCGGCGGCAGAGTGTCATACGGATTCGGGAGCTCGCCATCGGTCACGTACACGTAGCCGGCGCCGCGGCTCTTGCTCAACGCCACGGCGCTCTCCATCTCGGCTTGAGTGGACGCGCCGTAGATGATGTGCCAGAACTTGTGCGGATCCGCGCTGGTCCACGTCAGCGGCACGTACGCGTTCGGATCGGTCGTTGGCGAGCTGGCGGTGTAGTCGGCGTAGCTGCCCTCGAACGTCACGATCACATCGGCCGTGTCCTCAAAGCACTGCGGCACCGCCGTGCCCGGGTTCTCGACCACCAGTGCCCCCGGGTGATGCTTCTTGACGTATGCGTACACGTCCGCATACAAACTGGCCCAGGTGCAGTTGTTCTGGGCATCATCGAAGAAGATCCCGTCGATATCGGGGCCGTAGAGTCGATACCACGCATCGACATCCTGCTCCTCCTGAGCCAGCCAATCGGCTGCTGCCGTGGACCCCAGCCGCGTCGTCCGCGCGGGATCGGTCGTACCGAAGAACCCGGTGTCGACGTAGCCCAACACGTCGATCCCGGCGGCGTGCGCACGCTGGATAACCGAAGCCCAATCCGAAGCCACCGCGTAATCCGGACCGTTCAGCACGTTCGCGACCGCTAGCCGTACAGTCCCTGCTTGAGAGCCAATCAGCTGGTTCCACGTCCCGGGATCCGCAGTCGGATTGAAATACGACGGATCCGCGATCTGCTGCGCGATCTCGTCCGCGCCGGCCACCGCGGGCGTCAGCCCCGCCAACACACCGAAAGCCACTGCAACGAGGACACCGGCCATGCGAGGACCGCAAGCGCCCGAAACCAAGCGCCAGTACTTTGCAGCCCATTTAGCTAGCCGACGATGTTGCAAAACAGCCTCCGGTACCGCCAATCCTCCGAATCAGGGAAATCCGCTCGCAGCGCACCTAGAGCGCAGCTCACGCAGAGCGCAGCTCTCACCTTCGGTCAGCGAGTTTTCACGGAACCCCCGACCCGCATGGGAAAATGAGCACCCGCTACGACCACTCAAGACTAAACGCGACCGCCCGTCGAATTCTTGCGCGCAATCTTCGCAGCTGACTTTGGTGGCTAGCCTAGGACAGCTGCAAGTGAGCGGTGTTCGTTCCCATCGCACGGTATTGGGCGTTACGATCGGCGGGTGGAACTGCGCCGAGCACTGATACCGGTTCTATCGGCAGCGACCTTGGCCGGCTGCTCGGGCAGCTCCCACACAAGCGATGTTCGCGCCAGCGGCTCGCGCCCAGCGCACACGTCAGCGCAAGTCAAGTCGGGTCTCATCGCCAGCGCCGACGACACCGCCGCCCAGGTACAGCTGCGCCATGCGCTCAATGTCATTGCTGCGGACTACCAGCGTACTCACAGCTTCGACCACCTCACCTCGAGAACGATCGAGCAAGCCGACCCGCGTCTGCGATCTGCCCGATCGTTGCGGGCCGCCGGGATGGGGGACGCGTTCGCCATCTCGATCCAATCCGCGAGCGGCATCCGCTTCGAAGTCGATGGCCTCGGTGTGCAACTCAGCTACATCTGCCATCCCTCCGCAGGCGACTGTCCTGGGGGCCGCTGGCGCGGCAACCCGTTACTAGCTGCAACACCGATCGTCCTCTCCCAAGCCAAGGACAGCCATCTCCGCAGCGTCCTTGTCGCCCCCATCGTTCACTACGGCGCCGAGCTGGCTCTGGGCGAGCGGATGCTCGGAACCACTCGTTACGCGAACGGCGCCGCGTGGCAACGAGCGCTCGCCCAGCCGCGCTCGTCCGCCCGACGCTTCAGCGCCTACCGCCAGGCCTTGAACCTGGCCCCAGCAACCGCCGTTACGGCCGGATTCCAGGAAGCCAGCGAGGACTCAGCGACACCCGTCGAGCATCAGGCAATCGACAACTGGCGCGAGGTGATGCTCGAAGCTCAAAGCGACTTCGTGGGATGGGTCCACGACTCGGTAAGTTGGCAGATCGGGGCCTTACCGAGCTCGAAGCTGACGGCGGACGAGAACACCATCCGCACTGCGCTCGAGCAAGCAACGGCAGACGTCAACGCAATCGGCCGCCCACGAGCGCCCGCTGCTCCGGGATCTGCAACGCGCCGCCCTAGACGGCCCTCTACGCGCCGTAGCTAAGGCTAAGCTAGAGCTAGAGCTAGCTAAGGCTAAGCTAGAGCTAGACGGCCCTCTGCTGGTAAACGCGAACGCTCCTGAACCGGCCCGGTGGGACCGTCGCGGGAAGACCGACGAGAGCGCCCGCGAAGCGTTCGGCGGCCGCGTCCGGCGGTCCCGGGATCGATGAGGCTTTGCAATGATCCTCCGGCTATGGGCCGTGGCGGACGTTGAATCGGGTCGGTCATACGTGGCCGCCTGTCGTGCAGCCGGAGCGCTTGGTGCGCGTGTCGGTTCGCGCGAGCGGTAAGTGTTGCTGATGGAGTGTTCGTCTCCGCTGGAGTGGCTCCGGGCACGCGATCACGGCCTGGCTGCGCTTCGACGGGCCGGGCGGGCGGCAATCGTCATGCCGGCGATGTTCGCGTTGGGCGAGGCACTGATCGGCGACCCGGCGTTGGCTGCGTTCGCCGCGTTCGGCTCGTTCGCGATGGTGCTGCTGGTCGATTTCGGCGGCTCGATGCGCGAGCGTTTGCAGGCACAGGCAGCGCTCGCGGTCGTTGGCGGCGTATTTATCTGCCTCGGAACCCTGGCCTCACGTTCGACCTGGCTGGCCGTAGTGACCATGGCGCTGGTTGGGTTCGGGGTGCTGTTCGCCGCTGTCATCAGTTCCGTGCTGGCTGCCGCCACGACGTCGCTGCTGCTAGCGTTCATCCTGCCGGTGTCACTCCCTGGGCCGGCTTCCTCGATCCCCGATCGCCTGGCTGGCTGGGGCATCGCCTCGGGTGCGGCGCTCCTGGCCGTCGCGTTCCTATGGCCGGCGCCGGCAAGCCATCCGCTGCGCGGTCTGACGATCGACGCCTGCCGGGCGTTGGCAGGACGGCTGCGCGCAGATGTCGCCTATATCCGTTGCGGCGATCGCGGCGCGCTGAACGTCGACCACGATGCCGCAATTGCGGGGGCGAACGCAGCGGTCGGAACTATGCATCGGGCGTTCTTCGCGACGTCCTACCGCCCGACCGGCCTGGGCACGCCCGCTCGGATGGTCGTGCGGCTGGTGGACGAGCTGATCTGGCTGAACGCGATCGTCGTGCAGTCTCCGCCACGGCCGAACCGGTCAGGAGCCTATCGTGCTGCCTGTCCTGTTAGGTCGGGGGCAGCCTCTGTGCTTGAATGCGGCGCCGATCTGCTCGCCACGCGGAGCGGACGCTCCGAGGCTTTGCATGCTGCGCTCGCCGATTTGCGCGAATCGCTCACGGCGTTGCACAACGACGACGCGATGAGGCTGCCCGACCTCCCGGTCGCAGCCGGCTTGCGCGCAGCCGCTCCGAAGGATCCGATCGATGCGTTCATAACGTCGCTGAAGCCCGGCTTCTGGGCACAGGAGTTGAGCTTTGCCGTGTCACAGATAGCCGCCAACATCGACCTGGCCGCGGCTGCCGAGCGACGCAGCTGGATGGAGCGTCTGCTCGGCCGCCAACCGACAGGCGTCGCCGGAACCCTGTCAGTTGCCCAGCAGCGAGCGGGGGCTCACGTCGAGCGGCGCTCGGTGTGGCTGCACAACAGCGTGCGCGGCGCGAGCGCCCTGGGTCTGGCGGTATTGGTCGCGAAGCTGACCGGCGTGCAGCACTCGTTCTGGGTTGTGCTCGGTGCGCTTTCGGTGTTGCGCTCAAATGCGCTTAGCACCGGCCAGAGCGTAGTGCGCAGCCTGCTCGGCACCAGCGCCGGCTTTGTCGCCGGCGGCGCCCTCGTCGTCGTGATCGGCACAAACACGACCCTCTTGTGGCTGCTGCTCCCGCCTGCGGTGCTGCTCGCGGGCCTCGCGCCCGCGGCGATCTCGTTCGCTGCCGGCCAGGCCGCGTTCACTTTGACCGTGCTGATTCTGTTCAACATCATTCAGCCGATCGGATGGCGGCTAGGGCTGGTGCGCATCGAGGACGTTGCGCTTGGTTGCGCGGTAAGTCTCGTCGTAGGTCTGCTGTTCTGGCCACGTGGCGCGGGCGCCTCACTCGGGAGAGCGCTGACGGAGGCCTACAGCGTCAGCGTGCGCTACCTGGCCAGCGCGGTGGAATCTGGCATCGGTCGCTGTGATCCCAGCGCCCCGGCCAGGCCCGCGCCGGCCCGTGAGGCGATCCAGGCCGCGGCGGCGGCCCAGCGTTTGGATGACACGTTCCGTGGCTTCCTGGCGGAACGCGGAGCGAAACGGATTCCATTGGCGGAGGCCATCGGGCTGCTCACCGGTGTGGTGGGCCTACGACTTGCGGCTGACGCGGTACTTGATCTGTGGCAACGCGACAGCGCCGCCGGAGAGGACCGGGCGGCCGCCCGGGGAGAGTTACTGGAGAGCACAGAACGCATCGTCGACTGGTACGAGCGCTTTGCGAGCAGTCTCATGGGCCATGGCGAAGTACCCGTGCCGCTGCCGCATGACCAGCGGGCGGACAAGCGGCTGATCGAGGCCGTAAGCCGCGATCTACGCCATGACGGCGGCCGGGCCAGTGCAACCGCCGCACGGATGATCTGGACCGCTGATCACCTTGACGCCACGAGACGACTCCAGGCCACGCTCGCCGGACTCGCGCGGGCAGCCACGCAGCGTCCACTCAACGCGCCAAGCAGGCTTGGTGTGATCACGCTGGGGTTAGGGCTCCCGCGGGAGCCCTAGGTTTTTAGGCTTGCGGCCACCGATTCGTTCCGTCCGAGCCGGTGCGTAATCTCCTTGCGCATATGCTGAATGCGGTTGGCGAGCTGAGAGAAGTCGAGCTGTCCGAGGTCGAGGCGGCGATTGGTTCGGCGTCCTTCAAGCGCGGGCGCGGTTACGCGCGCGGGCATCGGGTGCTCGCGATGAAGTGGGACCCTGATGACGAGACGCTGAGCGGTTCGGTAGTCGGCGATGGCGCGATATACAGCACCGCTGCGTCCTTCGCCGGCGGTGACGGCGAGCTGGCGTTCGACGAGGGCGAATGCACCTGCCCGGTCGGATACAACTGCAAGCACGTCGCCGCGCTCGTGATCGCCGCGATCGACGACCGCAGCACTGCTCGGCGGCGAGGGAAGCAGCGCCCGCCGCGTCGAGTCGCAACGGCACCCCATTCACTGTCATGGGACACGCCGCTGCGCGCGCTGATCCAGGCGCCGACACCCCACGTCGTGGGTACCCCGCTCGCGATCGAGCTGTCGCTGCGCGAGCACGGCCTGCCGGGTGGTGGCGCGCCACGGCTGATGGCGCGGCTGATGCGGCCCGGCGCGCGCGGCGGTTGGGTCAACGGCTCGCTGACGTGGAGCGGGCTCGACTCCTGGAACATCCGAAACGGCGAGTATCGCCCCGATCACGTGGCACTCGTCCGCGAGCTGCATGCCGTTCACGGCGCAATTGCGGGACGCGACGGCTACTACTACAGCTACGGTGCCGAGAAGACGCTCGACCTCAGCGATTGGGACAGCGCGCAGCTGTGGTCACTGCTGGACGAGGCGGCCGGGACCGGATTGACGCTGGTTCACGAATATCCGGGGCTCGGCGAGGTGCCGCGCTACCAGCATGCCGAACTGCTGATCGACGTCACTAACCACGATCAGGAGGGTCGCGTCGTGCGCACGGTCCTCCAGGTGGACAGCGGGGACGAGGATGGCTTAGAACCACTGCTGTTCCTCGGCTCCAGCGGGCACGGGGTCGTGTGCGCCGAGCGTGGCGACGTGGTCGCCGATCGCGGTTTCGAGCAGCGGCGGCTGCGGCTGCTGCGCCTCGCCAGACCGGCGGCGCGACCGTTGCAGCGGATGCTGTTCGAAGGCGAGCGGCTGGAGATCCCGGAAGGCGAGCTCGAGCGCTTCGCCGACGAGCTCTGCCCAGCGTTGAGGAGCGTCGCCAGGGTGGTGTCATCGGACGGCTCGTTCACCCCGCCGGAGATCTCCGCACCAACGCTCGTGCTGCGCGCATGCTACGGCGCCGATCATGCCGTCGACCTCAGCTGGGAGTGGGCCTACCGGGTCGGCGAGACGACCCGGCGCGCGCCGCTGGGCAGTAAAGGGGCGGGTCCCGGGTTCCGCGATCTCGACACCGAGCGCGCCGTCCTCGGCGAGACGATCCTGACCGGCACGGGCCTTGAACGCTTTGGATTGCTCGACGGCGCGGGACGACCGGCCGACCGGCCAGCGGCATCGCTGACTGGTATCGACAGCATGCTGCTTACGACCGAGGAGCTGCCGCGGCTTGCGCAGTTGCCCGGCGTCGCGGTCGAGGTCGACGGACAGCCCGCTGACTATCGCGATGTCGATAGCTCGCTGACGATCGGCGTGTCCACCGCCGAGATCTCAGGAGAGCGCGACTGGTTCGGCCTCGGGGTGACGATCAACGTCGATGGCCGCGTGCTGCCATTCGCCGAGGTCTTCGCGGCCCTGGCACGCGGCGAGTCGCGCATGCTGCTGGACGATGGCGCGCATTTCTCGCTGCTCGAGCCCCGCCTGCAGTCGCTGCGCCAGCTCATCGAGGAGGCGAGGGCGCTGACCGAGTCGCCGTCGGCGCCGCTGCGGATCAGCCGCTACCAGGCCGGGCTGTGGGCCGAGCTGGCGGCGCTCGGCGTGGTGACTGAGCAGGCGCGGGCGTGGCGGCATCAGGTCGACGCGCTACTGGATCTGGACTCGGTCGCCAACCACGAACCGCCTGACACGCTGGCGGCGCAGCTGCGCCCTTACCAGTGCGATGGGTTCGGCTGGCTGGCGTCGCTGTGGGAACTCGAGCTCGGCGGGATCCTCGCGGACGACATGGGACTCGGCAAGACTCTGCAGGCACTCGCGCTGATCTGCCACGCACGCCAGCGCGACCCCCGCGTTGGTCCATTCCTGGTAGTCGCGCCGACGAGCGTCGTGTCCAATTGGATCGGAGAGGCACGTCGGTTCGCGCCGGAGCTCAGAATCGAGCCAGTCACGGACACGCTCGCGCGCTCAGGCCGCACGATTGACCAGATCGCAGCGGCCGACATCGCAGTTACGACCTATACCCTGTTTCGGCTCGAAGCGGACCAGTACCGAACAGTTCCTTGGGCCGGCCTGATCCTTGACGAGGCGCAATACGTCAAGAACCATCAGGCGAAGACCTACCGTTGCGTTCGCGAGCTGGCCGCGCCGTTCAAGCTGGCGATCACGGGCACCCCGATGGAGAACAACCTGATGGAGCTGTGGTCGCTGCTGTCGATCACTGCGCCCGGGCTGTTTCCTGATCCGCAGCGGTTCAGCGAGCAATACGCACGGCCGATCGAGCGCCGGGGCGATCGCGAGCAGCTCGCGCGGCTACGCCGCCGGATCAAGCCGCTGGTCAAACGCCGGACGAAGGAGCTGGTGGCCGGCGACCTGCCGCCAAAGCAGGAGCAGACCCTCGAGGTTGACCTGCACCCGCGTCACCGCAAGCTCTATGACACCCACCTGCAGCGCGAGCGTCAGAAGATCCTCGGGCTGATCGACAACTTCGACCGCAACCGCTTCACGATCCTTCGCTCAATCACGTTGCTGCGCCAGCTCAGCCTCCATCCGGGCCTGATCGACGACCGACACGATGGCGTGCCTTGCGCCAAGATCGGCGCGCTTGTCGAGCAGTTGGGCGACGTCATCGGCGGCGGCCATCGGGCACTGGTCTTCAGCCAGTTCACGGGCTTCCTGGCCAAGGTACGCGAGCAACTCGACCACGAGAGCGTCGACTACTGCTACCTCGATGGTCGCACGCGCCGACGCGATCGGGTGCTCGAGTGCTTCAAGGCCGGTACGCACCCGGTGTTCCTGATCAGCCTCAAAGCCGGCGGCTTTGGCTTGAACCTCACCGAAGCCGACTACTGCTTCCTGCTCGATCCATGGTGGAACCCAGCCACCGAAGCACAGGCCATCGACCGCACACACCGGATCGGCCAGACCCGCTCGGTGATGGCCTACCGGATAATCTCCCGCAACACGATCGAGGAGAAGGTCGTCGCCCTCGCGCGCCGGAAGGCCGCCCTGTTCAACGGCGTGATGGATGAGGGCGATCTGTTCGCGAGCAGCCTCACCGCGGAGGACATCCGCGGGCTGCTCGGCTGAGCGATCCGTCCACGCGCGCACGAGGCGATCGGGGCGCCGGCCTGCCTGGCCGTGGCGCGTCACATCGGCAAAAGACGCTCTACGGAGCCAGAAACGACGCGAGCGCGTCTGCCCACATCTGGTTGCCTGCGTTGGTCAAGTGCGTCCTGTCGTGGGTGAGCCCGAGCGCATCGATCGACATGTCGCCGAACAGCGCGGCTAGGTCGAATACGCCGACCGCCGGGGTGCAGGGACCGGCGCACGCCGCCGCGACGGCCTCGATGGCGGCGTTGTACGGTCGCCAATGGCCGATCGACCGTCCGGCGCCGTTGTAGGGATTGAACAAAAGCAGGCTCGTCGGAGTTGTGCAGCAAGCCAGGATCTCGTTGACAAGGTTCTGCAGGTTCGCAGCGAACACGCTGGGAGCGACACCCTCAGCGCAATCGTTGGTGCCGAGATTGACGGTGATCAACGCCGGCCGGTAGGTGGTGATCGTCGCCCGAACCGCTTGCAGGCTGCTCGGGTGCAAGCAGTCGGCAGCGGTCCATCCCGCGTGCCCGAACTCGATGCCCCGAAGCCCGGCGATCTCGTCGCCGTTGTACACCATCGCCCCCTCGATGATGGTCTGCGCGGAGCCCCATCCCACATGCAGCACGTGCGGACCGTCCCGAAGTCCCCGGATCCGGTGCACGTTGCATTGCCTGATGGACGCAAGCCCGGTCTCGAGCGCCCACTCCGGGCCGCCGTCGACAGAAACGAGCATCGCGCCGGTGCCCGGCCCTCCGGTGTACAGGACGTCGGCCCCGGTGCCGGTGAACGCAAGGCTCAGCGTCTGTCCGATCGTGTCCATTGTGAGCGACTTCTGCCCAATTCCGCAGCCGGACAGGGCCGGAGCGGCTCCGCCGAAGCGCCATGGAGAGCCACCGAACTCCGTCACGAGATAGAGCGTCGCGTAGTAGCCGAAGCCGCCGACGATCCCTGCCGGCTGAAACCTCTCGCGCAGAGCGGTGAGCGTCAGGTCGACCCAGCGCTTCCCGAACGCATCCGCACCCTCCCCTTCCGTCAGCGAGTCCCCAATCCAGAGGTGGTTGACGGGTGCCGACGCGCGGCCGCCGAGTGCTGCCCGGTAAGGGCGGAGGGCTTCGGTACGCAACGGAGCTTACGCGACGGCGGCCAGCTCGCCGTCCCCCGCCGCCAGCAGAACCGCCAGGTCTGCCTGACGGGAGGCGAGCTTGGCCGCGTGCTTGGCCGACGGCTGCGCAGCCTGCTTGGCCTGCGCTTTTCGATAGGAGCGGACAGCCAGTTTCAGTTGGGCACGAAATTCGCGGTCAGATGTCGTTGGCATGCGCGGAACTTAGCGTCCGCACCGGCGTCATCCTCCTCGGGAGACGTCCAACGCCGATCGCCGCCTGTGCGAACGGTATCGTGACGGCAGCAACGTCGAAGCTGCGCTTGCGTGGATCGGCGCAACTTCGGGCAGCATGGCCAACAATTGCTTGCCGGCGCTCGGCTGCGTGCCGACTTCGTCGAGTTGCGGCGGTAGGAGCACCGCTCCGCATCGGCTATGCATCGGCTATGCATCGAACTCGGGAATATCAACGCGATGGAGGTAATGCATGAACTTGTGGCGCGCCCTAATACGAAGCCGGTCCCACCTTTTCGCATCGACGACCGCGGTCATCATGCTTGGCACAGGCACGATGGCGGCGTCAGCCGCCGCCGCGAAGCCTTACGGCACTGTGCTGGACGCGAGCGGCAACTACACGTTCAAGACGCTCGACAACTCGTCTGATTTGACTTTCAACCAGCTGCTGGGAATCAACGGGAGCGGACTGATCGCCGGCTATTACGGCTCCGGGATGAAGGGCCACCCCAACCGGGGCTACCTGCTTTCGAATGACGGTAGCGGGAGCTACACGAACGAGAACTTCCCGGGCGCAGCTCAGACGCAGGTGACCGGCCTCAACAACGTGGGCATCACCGTGGGCTTCTGGGCCAGCCAGAAAGGAGCTAACTTCGGCTTCTACTCAACCGGCCGCCATCTTTTCCATATAGCCGACTATCCGACAAGCAAGCCCGCCAGCCCGCCCGTCGACCAGCTGCTAGGAGTCAACGACAGCGACATCGCCGTGGGCTTCTACAACGACTCGGGAAACAACGCGCACGGTTACACCTACGACATCGTCAAGCACCGCTACGCCAAGGTCAATATCGCGGGCGCAACGAGCGTTACCGCCACCGCGATCAACAACGGAGACGACATCGCCGGCTTCGAGACCACCTCATCAAGTGCAATGTTGGGCTTCGTGCAGTTGCGCGGCGGCAAGGTGCTCACGCTGAGCGTGCCCGGCGCGTCGCAGACGCAGGCGTTCGGAATCAACGATGGCGACGTCGTCGTCGGCACCTATACCGTGGGCACCGGGAACAACGTGACCACGCACGGATTCATCTGGGCGCCGGGCTTCGGCTACGGGACCGTGGATGATCCCAACGGTGTCGGCACGACGACGCTCAACGGCATCAACGACCACGGGCGCCTCGTGGGGTTCTACACCGACCCCTCGGGCAACACGCACGGGCTGCTCGCCACACCGGCCGGCCTCTAGCGGCTTGAGGAGCTAAATGGCAGAGGCTGGGCGCGGCGGTAAGCGCCGCCCAGCCTCTGATCGCCTAAGAGCTCCCAACACGGACCGCCCAAACGCCCGGGCTGGCCGGCGCTCAGCCGAGTGCGACGGCAGCCCGGCCGGCGTAGTGGGCCTGCCCGCCCAGTTCCTCCTCGATGCGTAGCAACTGGTTGTACTTGGCAACGCGCTCTGAGCGCGCGGGCGCGCCGGTCTTGATTTGACCGACGCCGGTCGCAACCACCAGATCGGCGATGAACGTGTCCTCGGTCTCACCCGAGCGGTGCGAGATAACCGCGCGGTACCCGGCGCCTTGCGCGATCTTGATCGTGTCGAGCGTTTCGGTGAGCGTCCCGATCTGGTTGAGCTTGATCAGGATCGAGTTCGCCACGCCGCGCTCGATGCCCTCGCGCAGGATCGCGGGGTTGGTCACGAAGATGTCATCACCGACGAGCTGGACGCTGCTGCCGATCCGCTCGGTGAGCAAGCGCCAGCCGTCCCAGTCCTGCTCGGCCATGCCGTCCTCGAGCGAGAGGATCGGATAGCGACCGGTGAGCGTCGCCCAGAGGTCAACGATCTCCGCCGACGACAGTGTCCGTCCCTCGCCGGCCAGCACATAGCTGCCGTCCTTGAAGAACTCGCTCGCGGCCGGGTCCAGACAGATCGCCACATCCTCGCCCGCCTTGTAGCCGGCGCTGCCGATCGCGCTGACAAGCAGCTCCAGCGGCGCCTCGTTTGACTCCAGTGCGGGCGCAAAACCGCCCTCGTCGCCGATCGCCGTGGCGAGTCCCCGCTTGTGTAGCGTGCGCTTCAGTTCCTGGTAGACCTCGGCGCCCATCTGGACGGCCTGGGCGAACGAGTCGGCGCCGACCGGAGCGATCATGAACTCCTGGAAGTCGACCGGGTTATCGGCGTGCGCGCCGCCGTTGAGCACGTTCATCGTCGGCACTGGCAGCAGGTTCGCCTGCTCGCCGCCCAGATAGCGCCACAGCGGCTCACCGGCGTCCGCGGCAGCCGCCCGCGCGCTCGCCATCGAGACGCCGAGGATCGCGTTGGCGCCCAGGCGCGACTTACCGTCGGTGCCGTCAAGCGCGATCATCGCGTCGTCGAGTCCGCGCTGATCGTCGGCGTCCCGCCCCTTCACCGCCGCGGCGATCTCGCCGTTTACGTTCCCGACTGCGCGACCGACGCCCTTGCCACCGAACGCCTTCTCGCCGTCGCGTAACTCGAGCGCCTCCCGCGTCCCCGTCGAGGCACCGGACGGGACCGCAGCGCGGCCGGTCGCACCCGAGGAGAGGCGCACATCGACCTCGACCGTCGGGTTGCCCCGGCTATCGAGGATCTGACGGGCGTGGACGTTTTCGATGGCACTCATTGGATCCTCCACGATCGGGCTAGGATGCTCTGTCAGTTCTGGCGCGAGCTTACAAGCCCACGGCCCCCGGTGGGTTTAACATCGCGCCGCGCGCGCGCGGCGTCGTACGCAGCGCCGTGACGCGGAAGCCGTAGTTTGCACGCCACGATTGCGGGAAAAGACGGTTCTTTCGGAAACGGCGTCGACAACGTCTAAACGTTCTCTGCATCCAGCCGAACACCGTGGTAAGGGCGTGCCTTTGCGCAAAGTACCCGACTGGACTCGTTAGGAGAAACATGTCTGTAACCCTCAGACGTCGGCCGCTGGAGGCCGCGAGCCTCGCGGCCTCTGATGACGGAGGGGCCGCTGAGGTTCGCCGCCAGTTGATCGAGCGGCTGCACAGTCTCGATGAGAACTGCCTGCAGAACCTGGTCAATGGTGTCACGGCCGCGACCAAGGGCGATCTGACCGTCGAGGTGATCCCGGTCACCA
>JBKQKK010000144.1:0-5812 GCA_052147535.1 Solirubrobacteraceae bacterium
CCTGCGAACCGGGCCGTCGCGGGTCGGGCTCTTCTCAGCCACGACGGACGTCGAACTGGCGTCGCTGATGGTCTCCCCGCGGACGAGCGTGGTCACGGCGCTCGCCTTCTCGCCAGATGGTCGCAACCTCGCGGTCGCCGGCCGCTCCGGGCTCGTGCGGCTGTGGAGCGCGGCAACCGGTGAAGCTCCGCGCCTGCTGCGCGCCTTCCGCGGATTGAGCCAGCAGTACGGTCAGCCGGAGGCGGTCCAGACCGTCGCCATCTCGCCCGACGGACACGACCTCGCCGCGGTCGACGCGCAGCTCCAGATGACCGGCAAGAGTTCGGCATCGACCTCCCCACGACCGCGTGTCGTACGCCCCTAACGGTGACCTGGTCACCGGCAACCCGGACGGGACCGTCACGTTCTGGAACCCAGCCACCGGCACGCAGCGCGGACCGTCGGTGCTTGTCAGCACGGGTCCGGTCACGAGCATCGCGTTCGATCAGGCTGGCGGAAAGTTCGCCACCGCCGGCCTCGACGACGGAACGGTCAAGCTGTGGTCGACGACGTCGCTCCAGCAGATCGGGACAGCCCTACCCACCGACCCCGGATCGGGCGCCACCGTCGCGTTCTCGCCCACCGGCGCGCACCTGTTCGCCCTCGACGGCGCCGAGGCCCGCCTCAGTTGCGGCCTGGGAACAGGCTGCCTGCACGATCGCCGGCCGCCCGATGAGCCGCGCCGAATTCCACTCATCCGTCGACGGCGACACCTACAACCCCGTCTGTCCCTGACCACAATCGACGGTCACGCTCGACGTATCGAATGGGACGGATGTGTCCGCATCAACCACGGATCGGGCGCCCGCGTGCACGTCCCTGGCTCGCCATCTCTATGCCACTCAGTGAGAGCGCGCGAGGTCGATGGCGTTGCCGGTCGCAGCGAAATGCGGTCACGGCGTGGGCGTGACCGCTCCAGGCGTCAGGCAGCCAGTCGCGCTGGTCTGCACGTCGCTGCTCCACGCGTTGTGCAGGGGTTGTCCGGCTACGGGACGGCTGATGTTGCCCGGCGCGCCACAAGCGCGATTGAACTCGGCGGCAGGGTGGCCTTCTCCGGCCCCGGAGGGCTGACCTACGTCGCGCTATCCGACAGCTGGATCATCATCAACGTCGGGGGCGGACCGACCGACGACAAGCCTACGGTCACCCTGCAGACGCCACGCGATCCCGACCGGGTCAGCAGCTTCCTGAATATCCGGGTCAAAGACATCGCGGCCGTGTACGCCGAATGGAGCGCCCGTGGCCGCAACGGCAATCCTCTGGCAAGGTTGTAGCTGGGTGGCTGCCGGAGGGGGCGCGCCTGGCCATGGCGTTTGGCAGCATGTCGGGCGATCTCCTCGAGTCCTCTAGCAACCCGTCACCGGAGCTGGCCGTTCTCTTTTACGCGACGGACGACAAGCGTGCCGGCTGGCAAGTCACCAAGCAAGCTCGGCAAAAGCCACGCGATCATGCAGACCCCCAACGCGACAATCGCCCACGTTGCGAGAAGATTCAGCCCGAGGTCGGCATGCCCGCCAGGTCGGCATAAAAAGGGTTCATGCCGACGTCGGCATGAACCCTTGTTGCGGAGCGGGCGCCCGGCGTGATAGCCGGGGAGGGTGACCGCGGCCCGTTGGTCGCCGGCGGCGTCCATGAGGGCTTGATTCATCACGCACCTCCATGCTGTTGACAACGTGCCACACTGTAGGTCGTGTCCGTGAATATCTCCGTGCGGCTGGACGATCGTTTGGCCCAGAAACTCAAGCTCTCCGCCAGCGCCGCCGGCGAGACGCTGTCCGATCGACTGCGGCGCTACGCCGAAGAGGGCGCCCGACGCGACGAGCACCCGATGATCACCTTCCGTGACGGCCCGACCGGACGCCGCGCTGGGCTGATCGCAGGCCCTGACGTGTGGGAAATCGCGATGTGGCTCGATGACCTCGCAGGAGTCCAAGACCCGGCCGAGACGCTCGCCGCCGAAGGCGTCCTCATGCGCGCGCAGATCGATACGGCCGTGCGCTACCGAGCCGCGTACCCGGAAGAGATCCAGGCCCGCATCGATCTGCACCGCAGCCACACCGCGGCAGCAGCCTCAGCTTGAAAGCCTTGCTCGATGAGATGTACCCGCCCGCGCTCGCGCGAGCGCTGCAGGCCGTCGGGATCCGAGCGACCACGATCACCGAACTCGGGATGAACGGCGCTCCCGACCCAGAGGTGTTCGCCTACGCCGTCGCCCAACACCATGTCCTCGTGACCGAGAACGTCGCCGACTTCGTCGCCATCGCCGCCCAGCACTCCACCACTGGCGCGCACCATCCAGGCCTGATCATCGCCCTCTCAAGCCGCTTCACACGCAGGGCCTCAGGGCACCGCGCGCTCGTGGACGCCATCGGCGCCCACCAAGAGGAAGAGCTGACGGACCGGATCGTGTACCTCGAGGCGCCCACGCGCTGAGCGACGAGGGTCCATCCAGCTGCTGGGCTACCGCTCGGCACGACGACGAACTGTTCTCGCGGCTCGCCAAAAGCGCGGCTCGCCTGACGGCGTGCAGGATCCCAGCGATGCTTATGCAACGGCCGGCGTGGCCAGCCCCGATCCCACAAGAGCTTTGTCGCCAGAGCTATCGCCGGACGCGCAGCGCCCCGATCGTCCAAAGCACTCGTCGCGCCGGATGGCGCTCGCCGACGCCCTCGACCTGGAGCGCGTGATCGCGTTCACGCGGTACCGATCGTGCGGTGTCGCTGGCGGTGACGATCGCTCCCGTCGTTCAGACGGGCGGCCGGCTTGCTGAGTGGCCCGGGCGAAGACGGACAGCAAGCACTACGTCGGCGCCCGCGCTCCGTCGCGGCTCCCAACCGGCGGAGCGCCGCGCGCACTCGTCCTCATCGGCGCGTCCGTCGCGGGTCTCGGCGCTTGCTCGAATCGTGCAAGGGCTCGGTTCTGCTGCGGCGACAAAACGGTACTCTCGGCCAGCGCCGCTTGTGACCGTCCGGCACGTGGCGTAGAAAACCGACTGTGGAGGATCAGCGGCTACTTGAGCAGGTTCGCGCGCTGCGTTCGCGACGTTACACGCCGGCTGAGGTCGCGCGCTCGCTGGCGATCAGTAAGGGCGAGGCGGCAAGGCTTACCCGGGTCGTTGCCGAGTCGGGTACCGCAACTGCTGATGCCGACCAAGCTCGCGATGATACGCGGTGTTGGATCAACCCCGGCTGGCGCCATCGGCTCCGAATCGCGGGGCACGATGATTGGCCTTGCGATGCCGGCGCGCCCTCGCAGGCGGCTGGCAGCGGCGTCGCGCTCGTCTTGGTCGCAGCGCCTGATGGGCATCGTCGGTTGACGATATGCAGCTTCTTGGTCGATACCTGGTGTCTGGGTGTGAAGAGCGCGATGGGACCGAAGCGGCTGTCCAGGCGCGAGCTTGAGGAGCTGCGGCTTCGGTGCTACGCGCCATGGCGCTCGCACGGCATCCCGGTCCCGCTCGAGCTTGCCCGGCACGTGGTGCTCGGCGCCGTCGAGTTCGCGCGCAGCCTCGGGTTCGAGGCCCGCCGAGACTTCGAGGGCGCCCGGTTCGCTCTGGGCAGGTGGGAGGGGCCGAGCGCGATCACGTTCGGGATGGACGGCAAGCCGTACTACGTCAACGGTCCGTACGAAGATCCGCGGCGCGTGCTGGCGACACTCGAGCGGGCGGTCGGCCGCGGAGGCTTTCACTACACCGTGTCGCTCGGCGAGGCGGACGATCTCGGCGATGGCTATCACTACTCGGCTGTTCTCACCGATAGCGACGACGCGGTCGTCCCGCGACCCGATGGGACCGTATCGGTCGCGGGATGAGGCTCAGCCGCCACGCCCGGAACGAGATGCGGCTCTACGGGATCGACGCTGCCGACGTGAAGGCCACGATCGCGAAGCCCATCAGCCGACAACTGGACGAGCGCGGGAACACCAGACTCGATGGAAGAGCCCGTGACGGTCGGCCTATCTTTGTAGTCGTCGCCGGTGGCGATCCCGGCTTCGTGTTTACCGCCTTCCTTCGGAGCTGACATGCGAGCGGATTACGACAGCAGAGCGAATGCGATCTCGATCAGTCTCACCGACGTGACCAGCGCCGATCGCAGCGACGAAGTGCATCCGCGCGCGATCGTCGCTCTTGCGGACGGGCAGCCCGTCGAGGTGCAGCTGCTCTACCCAGACATCGGCCTTGCCGAGCCGCTCGCGGCCGTCGCTGAACGGTACGACCTCGACCGCGAAGCGCTTGCGGCGGCCGCCCAGTCGGCGCTCGCGGCGCCCGACCGCCAGGTCTCGCTCGAGGTTGCGGCCCGCTCTGCGGCATGACCCGACCCACCGCAACTCTCAGGCTCCCGGCCGCGTCGAGAACCGCCAACGCGTCCCCGACCGGCGACTTGAGTGCGGGTCTGATACTCAGCCCGCCGCGGGCGGCGAGTCGATCGTTTTGGCGGAACTTAAGCGCCGCAATGGCGACGGTAGAGACGCTGTCGGTGGCAGATGGACATCAGGGAGGAGCGCGCGATGCTCGCAAAGAAGGGTCAGGCAGGTTCGTCGGTCGGTGACCGTGCTTGTGGGAGAAGTCCTGGCGCAAGCCGTTGGGAAAGGAGCGTCAGGCCACCCCCGAGCAGGACCAGGCATTGCTCGGCGCTCTGAACCGGATCGTGATCGCCGCCAACATCTCGATGCCGCGCGTCGTGGTGGTCGAGCTGGCCGGCGGCCGGTCGAATGCATGAAAGTGTCCCACCACCGACGGGCCGACGATCTTCGTGACGCAGAGCCTCCTCGCCAACTGCACCCCAACTGAGCTGGAAGCCGTTCTCGCTCACGAAGTCGCTCACATCGTCCACAACGATGTGGTGCTTCGTCGCATCATCGCGGCCTGCCTGTTCCTGCCCGGTGGAGTGCTGCGACTGTTCAAGGACCTCTTCCGGCCCTCTTCGGAGCGTTTCGTCGAGGACATGACCGCCCGTCTGGCCATCGTGCTGGCGATCGTTCTCTGGTATCCGCTGCTGTTATCGATGGTGTTCTACTTCGTGTCCTTTCAGCTCATGATGCGCCTCTCGCGACAACGGGAGCTCGCGGCTGATCACTTCGCGGCGGTCCTGATGGGAGACCCCGCGCCGCTCGCCTCGGCGCTGCTGAAACTAGCCGGCAAAAGAGCACCGCGCCTGGACCTGAGGCTTTCCGCGGTGCGCGCCGCCGAGATGATCCTACCCAACTACGCAGAGGACGGCTGGGAATCACTCGACAAAGCGTTCCTGCGTACCCACCCTTCGGTCAAGCACCGCCTGCAAGAACTCGGCGTCAGCGTCGACCCGTCCCGTCCGCGGTCCGCCCCGTAGCCACGAGCAGCCCCGCGGCAAGCATCACGCAGCAGGCCGGGCGCGACCCGGCGACCACAACAGCACAAAACCCCGCTCTCGCTGCTTGCGGCCTGCTGCAAACGCCCGGCCCGATGCGGAAGTCTGCCGACCGTCGATCACAAAGCTCTTGTGGGATCGAAGCTGGGCACGTCATCCGTTGCATAGGTGGCGCAGGGAACCTGCACGCCGTCGGGTGAGCCTCGCTTCCGGCGAGTCCCAGCTTGGTCTCGAGGACCCGGAACGGTGCCTGATGGCTCTCAGGCGCGTCAGCCGGTCGGTCGTTTCGTGACCACCGTAAGGATAGCCGTGAGCTTGCCGCTGCGGTAGGCCCAAGTGGTGGTTGCGCGCCCGGATGCGCAGCAGGTCGGGTCGTTTGGCCCGTACCAATACTCGGCGACGACGATCCGGCCGTTGACCCACTTGAC
>JBKQKK010000145.1:0-12853 GCA_052147535.1 Solirubrobacteraceae bacterium
TGCGTTCGTTTCTTTCGTACCGCGTCTTTGCGTGCCACTTCCCCCGACCGCCAGCCATCGGTGCTGGGCGGCACCAACGCCGCCCTCAACAGGATCAAGGCAACAGGAATCATCAGGACCAGAAAACACCGCCCTTTTGGTCTGCCACGACCGTGACCATCACGACACCTCCTGTTGGTTGATGTGCAAGACCGGCGCCGCTAGCTCCGGACGTCCGTCTCCGAGCCCGAGCGCGATGCGCTCGGGCTCATCTGCGAGCCGCAGCTCGCGCCCGACCCGGGCAGAGCAGTTCGCCAGAAGCCGGCCGAACCGTTTCGCCGTCCACGACGCTGTCGCCGATGGCACCGCCAGGACGAGCCGACACTCGCTGTCGACCGCGATCAGCTCCACTGGCTCGAGCCAGATCGCAAACGTGCTCTCACCGACCGTCTCCTCCAGCAGCTCGCGGATTCGTTGCCAGGCCCCGCGATCGGCGGCGGTCGGGATCCCGAGGCCTCGACGGATCTCGTCGAGGTCAATGCGGACGAGACGTCGCCGCCGGCGTCCGCGCTCGGTGACGTAGCTCTGCTCGACGGTGACCGAGTCAGGCAAACTCCCCCCTCCAGGGGGGCTGGGGGGGTCTTCCCTGGTTCTGGGGTTCTGGGGTTCCCTTCCCGTGCGCGCGTTGGGCGCCGGGGTTTCTGCCGGGGTTTCTGCCGGGGTTTCCGGCGCCGGGAGCTCGAAAAGTGTCCGATCCTGACCGCCCTTTAGAGTCGAAACCCCGGTCAGGACTGGACAGTTTTGGTCCGAAACTGTCCGATCGTGACCGCCCTTTGCCGTGGAGACCCCGGTCAGGATCGGACCGTTTACGCGCGGAAGTGTCCGATCGTGACCGCCCTTTTCAGTGCTAGCCGTGGACGGCTCGAGAGCAGCAGCTCCGCGGTCCGACGTCGCTGCCGCCACGAGAGGACGTGCGCCCGCCGGTGGCGACGCACGCTTCGGAGCGCGGCGAGGGAGCCCATCGCCGCGTGCGCGCGGATCGCGAATGGTCCACACGTTCGTGTTTCCACGGCCGCCGACGCCGCTGACGAGCTCGAGCTGCGCGGTAGCGAGCAACGCGGCTCGCGCCCGGCGGTAGGTCCGATCGGCAATGCCGGCCGCGGCGCACAGCTGCTCCGTCGAAAGGTCGCACACCGCTGCGTCGTCGTCCGCGAGCGCCGCCGTCGTCGAGAGGAGAAGCCGCTCGGGCCCCCGTGACTGGCTGTAGGCCAGCACGCTCTCGAACAGCTCGACGTTGATCTCACCGTCCCACCACGGACCGGTGTCAGCGAACACGAGGGTGGTGCTGGCGCGGCCACGGCCGGTGGTGCGCTCGTCGACGGCCACCAGGCCGCGAGCCACGAGCTGCTCGCGCGCCTGCTGATAGCGACTCCTGCTCAAACCGGCACGCGCCGACGCGGCCGGCGCGCCCGGCCAGGCGCGGTTGTCGCGGCCGGCAAAGCTCGCCAGCGAGAGCGCCACCAGCCGCTCACCGGATGCCAGGTCCGACCGCGCAATCACGGCGGCGATCGCCTGCCGGCTCACGACAACCCTCCACTGCACTCCAGGCCACCGCGAGCCGAACGAGCAGCGCGTAAATCTGAATCCGGGCGTGTGGATTCCGTCCCCGAGAGCGGTAAGATGTGGGCACACTTTTTAGGTAGCTGGTCACGGAACGCCGGGCGGCAACCCGGCGCTTCGCGTTTAAGAGGGGCTCTCATGGCGGCCCCCTCGGCCGAGCTACGCCGAAGCGAAGAACTCGCGCTACGTCACCGCAGACAGGCCGGTGGCGCCGATCTCCACGACGCCGTAGGCGCTGTTCGCGCAGTCCGATTCGACGTCCGCGATCGCGTCCCCAGAGGGGCGACTTCCCCACCAACTTCCCCACAGCCGGATCTCGGATCGCGAAATCCCTGCAAATCCCTGGGGTCAGGTACCCTTCCACGCCGGTCTCGAAAACCGGGTACCACCGCGGCGCTGTGCTCGTCTGGCCGAGAGCAAAGGCCTTCGCCGTGCGGGCCGAGGTCGACCCTGCCTGGGCCCTCACCTCGATCTCGACGCGCCTTCGCGCCGGCGAGATCGCAGAGGCCCGTGAGATGGCGGCGTCGCTGGCGCCGTTCTGGGCAGCCGTCGCGCGTGCCGGACGAACATCGCGCTTCGTCACCGCGGTGCTGCGGGTCGCCGGGGGGCTTGACGATCCGGCCCTGGCGAGCCTGCTGCTCGCGCCGTTTGCGACCGAGGCGCTGGGACGCGCCCACGCCGCCCCGCTGGCTGCCCTCGTCGAACGCTACGGCGAGGGGTTGCTGGCCCGACTGCTGGAGACCTGGTCAGGCCGCCGGCAGCAGTGGAGCGATTCTGGGATCACATGGTCGGAGTGGGTGGTGTCGCTGCCGGGACTCTGCGACGCGCTCTGCACTCGGGGCCCGAGTGGCACGGCCGCAGCGCTCGTTCTCGTGCAGGACAGCACTCACCACCTGAGGACGGCGGTCACCCAGGCGCTCGCCATGCGAGCGCCCAGCCGGCGCAACCAAGCGCTCGGGAAGCTCGCCGAGCCCCTCGCCGCCGTGCTCCACACGTCCACGCAACGATCGACGCGGCCGAGCTGTCGGTGCGCCACCAGACCCGGCGCAGCGGCCGACCGTACACACTGGTGCTGACCAAGACCGACGTCCTGTTCGAGGGCGAGCGTCAGGAACGCGCCCGTGAACAGGCCGACGCCGCCTGGCTTGCCGCCGCCTGGGGCTCCGGGGCCTGCGCTCCGGGCGGACGGCGACGATAGCTCCGGCGACCAGCGGTCGCACTGGCCGCACGGTGCGAGACGGTCGGCCCAGAACTGAAACTCCACCGGCTTGGTGCTCGTCACGGACCCTCTTTGCCCCGTTGCCGACGGTGCCTTCGATCGCGACTTCACCGTTCATCTCTACGGTCACCTACCGCCCGACGAGCGGGCCATGTTCCTCGGGGTACGCTGGACTTCTGCTGTCCGGAACTACAAGCACCGGGGCCGCGTGATCGACGTAATCGATGATCCGGATCTCATGCCACCGCCCAGCACGCGCTCGTGCTCTACGCACTCGACCGGGAACTCCTTGATGGCGATTGCGATTGCCCAGGTCCGCTCACGGATGCAGACGCCAGGTTCCTGCTGCCGGACGAGCTGCACCGGACCGGCAGCGTGCAGCAGAACGCGATCCAGCAAGGGGTGACGGTCGATGACTGAAGGCGAGCGTAAGCTGGAGTCCGACCTGTCCGCCCTCGCGAACCGGCTCCGCACCGATGACGCATTCGCAGACGAGCTGTATTGCGCGCTTTGCAACTCGGACTGGGTTCATGACAATGGCACGGAGTGGAGCGGGTCCTGGCGCTACTCAGCCGGGGTGGTGGCGGAGCTACGCGAACTCGGCGAGTGCTACCTCGACTTCTACTGCTCCCCCACGCAAGCGGAGGGAACCATCTCAGAGCGCGTCGCCACCGCCTTGGCTGAACTCGGATGGCACGGCACCGGCCACGGGTGCGAGCTGCGGCTCATCGACTTCCGCACCGGTGAGAGCAAGGTCTGGCGAGATGGTGAGTGGGTCGACCCAGACGACGACACGAACTGACGTCGTGGTCAACCCGCTCACGATCCATTCGCCTGCCCCTCGCGCGGAAATCCCACTGATCTTCGACCCGCTCGATTCAGGTCGGGTCGATTGCCTGAACCTGAACGCCGTCGGCGAGAGCGCGCTCGACTTCGCTCCAGCGCTCAATCGAGACGACGACCGCGCGCATGCGGTTGCGCTGGGTGAGGACGAGCTTGTCGACGTCGCCCGCCTCGAGTTCGGTGATCAGTGAGCCGAGGTCGCGCATCGCCTCGCGGACGGTGCGGAGCTCGTCGGTGCGGATCCGGATGGAGGTCGGTTCGTTCACCACTGTGCGACGGAAGGTAGACGCCACCGTGGACGGAACGTGTCGGAGTGTCGACAGATCGAGGACATTCCGTCCGACCCGGCTGTCATCGTGCCGTTTGATGACCGTGCCACCACCCGAGCCCGATCCGCAACGGTTCAAACCATTCGCCTATCTCGGGGCGCCGAACGCCGCGCTCTACCGGCAGGTGATGCTCGCGTTCGTGGCCGCCAAGCGCCGGTTCGTCGTGCACCTGCGCGGCGAGGAGGTGGCCGAGGCGCTGGCCAAGAACGGCCCGACCGACGAGAAGGCGATCGTCGACGCGCTCGGCCAGCTCGTCGAGTGGGGCAACCTGCGGGCGGACCCGGACACGAGCCGGGTGACGGGCGTCGAGGACTTCTACCGCGCACGCTTCTTGTACCAGCTCACGCACGCGGGCGAGGCGGCGGAGCGCTCGCTCGCGGTGTTCGACGAGCAGCTCGGGCGGCGTGGAGCGTTGCAGGCGGTCGCACTCGAGGACATCGCGACCGGGCTGCGGGCGATCCGCGAGCTGACGCAGCTGGCAGAGCCGGACGTCGGGCGCGCCGCGCTGCTGTTGCGCGACCTCGTGCAACGCTGCGCCGACCTGGCCGACAACGCGCAGGCATTCATGGGATCGCTGCAGCGCACGATCGATCTCTACGAGCTCGACACCGACGCGTTCCGCGCCTACAAGGACCGGCTGATCGAGTACCTTGAGCGCTTCATCAGGGATCTCACCGCGATCGGTGCTGAGATCGCCGAGCTGCTCGACAAGCTCGACCCCGCCGGCGTCGAGCGCCTGCTCGCGCTCGTTGCGCGCAGAGATGCCGACGACGTCGCGCCCGGGGTCGGTGAGACGGTGTCCGACGAGGACTTCCGCGCCCAGGCATTCGACGCCAAGCTGGCTTCCTGGCGGGAACGGTGGCTTGGGCTGCGCCAGTGGTTCCTCTCGGACACCGGTCATCCGTGCCAGGCGAAGCTGCTGCGGATCCGCGCGCGAAAGGCGATCCCGGATCTGCTCGCCGTCGTCGCGATGCTGAACGAGCGCCGCGCCGGCCGCTCGGATCGGACGGCGGACTTCCGCGAGCTGGCTGCGTGGTTCGCGCAGGCACCCGATGATGCCGCGATGCACCAGCTCTGGCAGGCAACGTTCGGCCTGCGCAGCACGCGGCATCTCACACTCGACGCCGACACAGAACAGGCGCGCGCGCAGAACCCGATCCCGGCGTCGACGCCGTGGGCGCAGGCGCCGCCGTTGATGATCAGCCCGCGGCTGCGGCGCACCGGCAGCTACGAGCGGCGCGGGAAGCCGAACCGCGTGATCGACCGTCGACAGGAGCGGAGGCTGCTCGCCGAGCGCGCCGCCGCTGAGGCGGAGCAGACCGCCGCGGCCCGGGACCGGCTCGTCACCGAGCACCCGATCCGCCTCAGCGACCTCGATCACCTCGATGCCGAGGCGTTCTCGCTGTTCCTGGCGCTGCTCGGCGAGGCGCTGTCCGCCCAGCGCCCCGACGAGCGCGGGACCCGGACGACGACGGGCGACGGCTCGCTCGAGATCAGGCTGACGCCGATCAGCGGCGCGACCGCGGTGGAGATCCGTACCGACGCGGGCGTCTTCCGCGGACTCGACCACGTGCTCCAGATCGTCGATCTCACCGCTTCCGCGCGGAGGCTCGTCGCGTGAGTCTCACGCTCGACTCAGCGCTCGACGAGGCGCGAGAGCGCGACCTGCGCCGGGCAACCCGGGCACTGCTGCGACGGCCACTGCTCCGTCACGGGGATGACGCGGACTCGCTCCGGCTCGTGCGCCGGCACGCGACCGAGCTGCGCGGCTGGTTCGATCAGAACTGCGGCTGGCGACTGCACGTCGACACCGAGGTCGCGCGGCTGTTCAAGCTCGGCGAGCCGGATCCAGCCGGCACCCATCCCGCGCGCGAGACGAAGACGCATGTCCCGTTCGGCCGCCGCCGCTACGTGCTCCTGTGCCTCGCGCTGTCGGTCCTTGAGCGCGCCGACGCGCAGATCACGCTCGGCCGGCTCGCCGAGGGAATCATGATCGCCACCGCCGACGAGCGTCTTGCCGCCGCGGGCGTCACGTTCGAGCTGAGCGGCCGCGAGGAACGCGCCGACCTCGTCGCGGTCGTGCGCCTGCTGCTTGAGCTGGGTGCGCTCGCGCGCGTGGCCGGCGACGAGGACTCCTTCGTCCGCGAGGCCGGCGACGTCCTCTATGACGTCGAACGGCGCGTGCTCGCCGTCCTGATCAGCGCGCCACGCGGCCCGTCCACGATCAGCGCGCCCGACTTCGCCACACGCCTGCGCGAGCTCACCACAGAACCGGAGCCGGTCTCCGACGATCTCCGCACCCGAGCGATCCGCCACCGGCTCACCCGGCGATTGCTCGATGACCCCGTCGTCTTCTACGACGAGCTGTCCGAGGCCGAGCTCGCGTACCTCACCTCGCAGCGGGCGGCGCTGACGCGTCGGGTATCGGAGAGAACAGGCCTCGTCGCCGAGATCCGTGGCGAGGGCATCGCGATGGTCGACCCGCGCGACGAGCTGACCGACATGCGGATGCCCGAGGTCGGCACCGACGGCCACATCGCGCTGCTGATCACCGAGTACCTGGCGGCTCGTGCGGACGCCGATGGGTCCGGTTGCCCTGCGAGCGAGCTGCACGGGCTCGTCCGTCGGCTGGCGATCGAGCATCAGACCTACTGGCGGCGCAACACCCGCGATGTGGGTGCCGAAGCCGGGCTCGTCGAACATGCGCTCGAGCGCCTCGAGGCGCTGCAGCTTATCCGACGCAGAGGCGACGTGGTCCACCCGCTGCCGGCGCTCGGTCGGTTCGGACTGGCCGCGCCGACACTTCCGCCCGACATTGAGGAACTCGCATGACCTCGCTTCCCACACCGGCACTCGAGCGCTGGCAGCCGCTGCGCCTCGGGCTCGCCGACCTCTTCTACTACGACGAGGAGGAGTTCGCGTTCCGCGACGGGCGGCTGCTGCTGCGAGGCAACAACGGCACCGGCAAGTCGAAGGTGCTGGCGCTGACGCTGCCGTTCCTGCTCGACGGCGACCTCTCGCCACACCGCGTGGAGCCGGACGCCGACCCCAAGAAGCGGATGGAGTGGAACCTGCTGCTCGGCGGCGAGCACCCCAACCCGGAGCGGCTCGGCTATGCATGGCTGGAGTTCGGCCGGCTCACCGACGACGGGGCCGTCTTCTGGACGATCGGCTGCGGCATGAAGGCAGTGGCGGGACGCGGGGCACCCGGGCACTGGTACTTCGTCACCGACATGCGTGTCGGCGAGGAGCTGCGGCTGCTCGATGCCACCCGGACGGCACTGACGCCCGATCGGCTCGAGGACGCGATCGGCTCACGCGGGGCGATCTATCGCCGTGCGCGCGACTACCGCCGCGCGATCGACGAGCGCCTGTTCGGGCTCGGTGACGTGCGCTACGGCGCGCTGATCGACCTGCTGATCAAGATCCGCGCGCCGCAGCTGTCCAAGCGCCCTGACGAGCGCGGCCTGTCCGCCGCGTTGACCGGCGCGCTGCCGCCGCTCGACCAAGCGCTGATCGCCGACGTCGCCGAGGCGTTCCGCGCTCTTGAGGAGGACGGCGAGCAGCTCGCGGCGATGATCGAGGGACGCGACGCATCGCATCGCTACCTCACGACGTACCGCGCGTACGCGCGCATGGCGACCCGCCGTCGGGCGACGCCGGTGCGCCAGGCGCAGACGGTGTTCGAGCGGATGGGCCGCGATCTCACCGAGGCCGAGGAGCAGCACGCAAGCGCGCAGACCGACCTGACTCAGGCGCGCGAAACGCTCGAGGCGCTCCGCGCCGAACACGCGCGCCTCGAGGCTCGCCGCCAAGCGCTCCAGGACGATCCGGCAGCCCGCAGCGCACGCGAGCTCCGGCGGGCGGCGGATGAAGCCGACCAGGCCGGGCGTCGGTTCGAAGAAGCGCAACGTGCGGTCGAACGGATCGCGCAGCGCGTCGACACTCTGCGCGAACGGCTGGCCGAGACGACTGCCGAGGCGGCGGTCGCGGCGACCGATCTCGCCGCGACGCGGAGCGTCGCCGCCGAGCACGCAGACGGTGCACGCATCGCGGCGGCGTTCGAGGAGGCGCTTGCCGGAACGGCGCTCTCCGAGACGCCGGGCGAGGTTTCGGGGGACCGCAATTACGGCCACCGGCGCCGGCGCCCCGACACGGTCATAGCGCGCCAGCAGACGGCGGTCGACTGCGTGCGCACGCTCCTGCGACGCTGGGACCAGGCGCGAGACGCGCTCGCCGCCGCGCGGACGAGCACCGAGCAGCTGGTCACCGAACAGGCCGAGGCGACCGCGCGCCGCGACGAGGCGCTCGGCGCGGTACGCACCGCGGGTGCCGAATACGCGCGCACCGTCCGCGCCCACCTCGACGGCGCGCTCGAGCTCGAGCTCGACGATCCAGCGGCCGCGTTCGCCGCGCTCGACGCGTGGCTCGAGACCCTCAGCGGCGCCAACCCCCTTGACCTGGCCGTCTCGGCGGCCGGCCGCGACGCGACGCGACGGATCGAGCGCACACAGGTTCAGGTCAGCGCGAGCGCTTCCGATCGGCGCGCCGCGCTTGACGAGCTCGAACGCGAGATCGCCGAGCTGGAGTCCGGCATCCACCCCACCCCGCCCGCTCCGTACACGCGGGCCAATGCTGCCCGCGACGCTCGCGCCGGCGCGCCTCTGTGGCGGCTCGTCGACTTCCGCGACGAGGTGTCGGCGGACGATCGCGCCGGGATCGAGGCGGCACTCGAGGCCGCGGGCATCCTCGACGGCTGGGTCACCCCCACCGGAAAGCTGATCGACCCAGACACCGAGGACGTGCTCCTCGCCGCGGCCGACGGCCCGCCGTCCGGCCCGCGGTTGGCGGACGCGCTCGTGCCGGCCCTCGGCTCGCAGGTCTCCGTCTCCGAGAGCGCCGTGCAGCAACTGCTCGACGCGATCGGCCTCGGCGACTGCGACGCGCCCACCTGGGTGAGCCGCGGCGGCCGCTTCCGCAACGGCGTCGTGCGGGGCGCCTGGCACAAACCCGCGGCCGCGTTCATCGGGCACACCGCGCGCGAGGCCGCACGACGCGCACGGATCGCCGAGCTCCAGGAGCGGTGTTCCGAGGCACGTGTTGAGCTCGAGTCGCTCGAGCAGCAGCTCGTCGAGCTCGCTCGGCGCCAGGCCGAGCTCGAGCGTGAGCTCCACCAGCTGCCGTCCGACGCGGCAGTCCGCGACGCGGACAGCGCGCTGCGCGCAGGCGAGACCGCGCTCGCGGGCGTCGTCGAGCGGCTCGGCATCGCGCGCGGCCACGAGCAGCGCGCGCTTGCCGCCGAGCAGGAGGCCCGCGGCACGCTCGACACCGACGCGGCCGACGTCGGCCTTCCGGCGGACGCTGATGAGTTGACCCAGGTCGAGGCGGCCCTCGCCCGCCTGCGAGTGGCGCTCGCAGAACTGTGGCCTGCGCTGGCCCGGTGCGCTCGGGCGGAGCAGGCGCTTGCCCGCGCCGGCGAGGACCTCGGCGGCACCGAGGCCGAAGGGGCCGAGACGGCGGCGCGGCGGACGGAGGTCGAGCACCAGCTCGGGGCGGCGGTCGAGCGACGCAACACGCTCCAAGAGACAGCCGGCGAGGCGATCGCCGAGCTCGAGCAACGGAGTGCCGAGGTGGCGCGCTCACTCGCGGCGAACACGACCGCGCAGCGCCAGACCGAGGAGCGGCTCGGGACCGCGCAGCGCGCCGAGGGCGCCGCCGACGCGCGGCGCGCTGAGCTAACGCAGCAACTCGTGGCGGCGACCGACGCGCGCATGAGTGCCGTCGACGGGCTGCGCCGGTTCGCGACGACCGGCCTGATCGCCGTCGCCGTCCCAGAGCTCGAGGTGCCTGACCCGGACGAGGAGTGGAACGTCACCCAGGCGCTGCGCCTCGCGCGCGAGATCGAGCAGGCGCTGTCCGCCGACGCCGACGAGGACTCCCGCTGGCAGCGACTCCAGCGCCTGGTGAGCGACGAGCTCGGCGCGCTCGCCGACGCGCTGCGGCGTCACGGTAACAACGCCGCCTCCTACCCGCGCGAGGAGGGGATCGTCGTCGAGGTCACCTTCCGCGGCCATACGATGACCCTCCCCGAGCTGAGCGCCGCGCTCGCCGAGGAGGTCGACGAGCGTCAGCGGCTGCTCGACTCGCGCGAGCGTGAGATCCTGGAGAACCACCTCGTCGGCGAGGTCGCAAGCACGCTCCAGGAGCTGATCGCCGCCGCCGAGACGCGCGTCGCGGAGACGAACCGCGAGCTCGCCGATCGCCCGACGAGTACCGGCATGCAGCTTCGCCTGCGCTGGACGCCCGATCCCGACGGGCCCGACGGGCTCGCCGACGCGCGTGGCCGGCTCCTGCGCCAGACCTCCGATGCCTGGTCGGAGGCCGACCGGGCGGCCGTCGGCGGCTTCCTTCAGAATCAGATCAGGGCCGTGCGCTCCCAGGACGCGACAGGCACGTGGCTGGAGCATCTCACGCACGCGCTCGACTACCGCCAGTGGCATCGATTCACTGTCGAGCGCCGCCAGGGCAACGCCTGGCACTCCGCCACCGGGCCATCGTCGGGCGGCGAGCGGGTCCTGGCGGCCAGCGTGCCGCTGTTCGCGGCCGCGTCGTCGTATTACAGCTCCGCCGGCAACCCGCACGCCCCGCGCCTCGTGATGCTCGACGAGGCGTTCGCCGGCGTCGATGACCGGGCGCGCGCCAAGTGCCTCGGGCTGCTCGCCGCGTTCGACCTCGACGTGGTGATGACGAGCGAGCGCGAGTGGGGCTGCTATGCCGAGGTCCCGGGGCTGGCGATCGCGCAGCTGTCGCGGATCGAGGGCGTCGCGGCGGTGCTCGTTACCCGCTGGGAGTGGGACGGTGCGATGCGCGTGCGCGTCGAGCCACCGCCCGAGTCGCCGCTGGTCAGCGCCGCGCCCGTGCCCGAGGGCCCGAAGCTGTGGGATTCGTCGACCACGAGCGGCTAAACCGGCTGCTCGGCGACCCCGAGCTTGCATGGGTGCTTGACCGCGCCCGGCGCCGGATGGGACGCGGACAGCCGCTGGTCGGTTCCGTCACTCGCAACAGCGCCACCCGCGCCGAGCGCGATGCGGTCGCCCGTCTCTTCGGCCGGCCGCCGCGCGCCGCCCGTGGCGTCGGCGTCTCGCTCGACGAGCTCGACACGCTGCTGCGCCGGTCTGGGGTGCATCGCGGCGGGCTCGCCGACGCCGTCGTCGAGTTGACCGGTCCGGTCGCCGTTCTTGCCGACCTCAGCGCTTGCGAGGCACGGGGATGGGCGGAGGCGTTCGAGCGGGTGACGCGCGCGTGTGATGGGCGGCCCTCCCTGGAGGCCTGGCTCGAGCGGGTTCGTGCGAGCGGTCTCGTGAAGCGGCTTGCCGGCGGTTCGACTGAGACCAGCAGGGAGCTGCTCGACGGGGTTGCCGCCGTCGTCTCGGCGCTGCCGGTCTCTGCGGGAGAGTCGCTCGGCACGTTCGCCGCGCGCGTCTGCGGCCGCGCGCACGCACTCGACGAGGGATCGCCGCTCGGCACGCTCGCGCTCGGCGCCGCTCGCGCGCTCGCCGATCTCGAGTCCCCCGGGCCCGACGAGTCCGCGGCCGAGGCCCGCCGGGAGGGGTGGGCCGCCGTCGGCGTGCTGTGCGACGAGCTCTCGAGCACGGTGCTCACGCTCGGGCTACCGGGCGATCAGTCGGCCACCGGAAGGATCCTCGCGGCCGCTTGCCAGTGCCGCGAGCCGGTGTGGCTGACGCTTCGTCAGCTCGTCCGCACCCCGGTGAAGTGGCGCGCCAGAGATGTGCCCTCTGTGCTCGTCGTCGAGAACCCTTCCGTCGTCGCGCTCGCCGCCGACACCCTCGGCGCGTCCTGCCCGCCGCTCCTGTGCACAAACGGCCAGCCACGAGCCGCCACGATGGTTCTGCTGCGCGCTCTTGCCGGCAGCGGCGTGCGTCTGCTCCACCACGGAGACTTCGACTGGTACGGCATCACGATCGCGAACCTGCTGCACCGCCGGGTGCCGGTCGAGCCCTGGCTGTACAACCGCGAGGCGTATCTGCACGCGGTCGCGAACCACCCGCACACGGCGCCGTTGACGGGCTCGCCGGTGACGCCGAGCTGGGATCCGCAGCTCGAGTGCGCGATGCGGGCGGCGGGCCGTCAGGTCGAAGAGGAATTGGTCGCGTCCGGGCTCTTGGAGCTACTTGCCGACGGTTAGCGCCCTCTGTCTTCACCGAACGTGTCGGAACTGCTCCTGGGAGCGCTGTTCGAGTCGCTCGTGACCCTTTCGGTCCGCGTCTACGCACAAGCGAATGAGGCGAAGGTCTGGCACTTCCGCACCCGCGGCGGACGCCATGAGGTCGACCTGATCGTCGAGCGGGACGACGGACGCGTCCTCGCCATCGAAGTCAAACTCGGCGCGGACGCCAAGAGCGACTCCGTAAGGCACCTCAATTGGCTCCAGCAGCAGATGGGGGACGACCTGCTGGAGCGGGTGGTCATCACAACCGGCCCCGAGGCATACCGTCGCGCCGACGGTATCTGCGTGATCCCCGCCGGTCTCCTCGGCCCATAGCAGCGATCACCGGACTCCATGAACGAGGTCAACAACGGCCAACCCAGGTCGCTGCCACTTCCGCTTCGCCGATCGAGGGACCGGTCGTCTGGCCTGCGACACCGAGGCGAGGCAGACGGGGACCCAGGGGCGGGACGGTAGGCTTCCTGTCGATGCGCATGGTGATTCTCGATCCTCCCTCGGCAGGCCTAGACGAGCTGCTTGAGCGGCGCGCGCGCTCCGGGCTCGATCGCCTTGACGAAATCTGGGAGGGTGAGCTGCACATGGTCCCCGCCCCAAGCCACGCACACGGCGATCTCG
>JBKQKK010000146.1:0-2906 GCA_052147535.1 Solirubrobacteraceae bacterium
GGGATCGAGTGGCGGATCGTGATCGTGTCGTCGTCGCCGCCGATCAGGACTTCGCGGACGACGAGCCGCAGGATGCGTTGTTGTTCGGCGATCTCGAGCTGGTCCAGGCCGTCAGCGAGGCGGCCGAGGAACCCTTCGAGGGTGTCGGCGAGCTTGAGGTAGGTCTCGGCGTTGTGCAGCTCGGCGTCAAGCGCGTCGAGTTGCGCGCGCAGGGTGCTCTGGCGCTTGCGTAGCTGGGGGGTGCGGGCGCGGAGCTCGTCGAGCGAGATCAGCTGTTCCTGGTAGGCCTCGATCAGGCGGGCGGTCGCGCTGTCGGCGCGTGCGAGGTCGCGTTCGAGCGCGTCGCGCCGGCGGGCGGCGGGATGCTCTGCGCGCAGCGCGCTCAGGCGCCGGTCGATCTCTGCTTGGACGAGCTCGGGATGCTCGAGCAGGCGCCGGACTTCTGCCCAGACGAGCGGGTCGAGCTCGTCGGCGCGGATCGGGCGGCTGCTGCAGCGCTTGCCGTCGGGGTGACGCCAGCCGTCCTGGCCGATGCAGCGGTAGTAGGAGATCCGCTTGTTGCTCGTGCGGGTGCTGGTGCGGTAGTAGGAGTAGCCGCACTCGCGACAGACGAGCACGCCTTGCAGCAGGCTCAGCTCCTTGGTGTTGCGTTTGGAGAAGTGGGCGTTCTCGCGCAGTCGCGCTTGCGCGAGCTCGAACGTCTGCTCGGTGAGCAGCGGCGGGACCGGGATGAACGTCCATTTCTCGGCCGGTTGGTCCTGGCGGGTGAGCCGACGGCCGTGACGTTCACCGCGTTGACGGGTGGTGCGCGTCGGTCCGCCGTGACGCTCGGAGGTCTTGGTCTTCCCGAACGCCGCCTGACCGCGGTAGGCCGGGTTGCGCAGCATCGCCCACACCGACGAGCGGTCCCACGTGATCTTGGCGGTCTTGGTCTGAACGCCACGGTCTGTCAGCCACCGCGTGAGCTCCCCGATCGAGACGCCGTCCTCGACGTAGCGGGTGTACACATCGCGCACGGTCTCGGCCTGGACCTCATCGATTTCCCAGTACGCATCGCAATGGTCCGCTTTCTTGACGTACCGGTAGCCGTACGGCGCGCCGGACATCACCGCCTGCGACCCGGTCCGCGCGCGGTGCGCCTTCCCGCGGCGGGTGCGCTCCGCGATCTGCGCACGCTCATACTCGGCGATCATCCCCTGGAACTGGCGCCACAGCTCATCCTCTGGGGTACCGCCCCGCTCGGGCTCCTTCGCGAAGCAGACCTCCACGCCGACGCGGGCGAACTCGTCGAGCAACAGCACCTGGTAGGCGTAGCGGCGCGCGAGGCGATCCGGCGCGTGGCACAGCAGCACCTCGAACGCTCCCTCCGCGCCACGGTCACGCAACCGCTCCAGCGCCGGGCGCTGCAGGCTCGCGCCCGAGAACCCCTCGTCCTCGAACACCAAGTCCTCAGCCACCAACAGCCCGCGCTGCTCGGCGAGCTCACGCAACCCGACGGTCTGGCTCTGGATCGTCTCGTCCTGGCGACGCTGGCGCTCGGAAGACACCCGCGCGTAGATCGCCGCCACGCGGCCCGTCCGTGCGTCCTGAGATCACGTCGTTCATCATCGCTCCCATCGTTGCCTGTCATCCGCCGCCGGTCCGGCGCCGCAATCGCGTACACCTGCGCCAAGCGCGCGCTGGCGAGCCTGTCAGCCACAAACTCGATCTCAACGCGCGTTGCCACCGTGTCGCTCGGCAACCCGATCGAGATACAGCCTCGCGGCCTCCGCGATCGTCGCGCTGAGCGTCAGCCCACGAGCGTCCGCGTGACCGCGCAACCCGGCGATCAACGACGGCGCGAGCCGAACCGTGAACACCGCCGTGCGCTCCGGCACCACCAAGCCATCGGGCGTCGCTCGTGCCGCGTTGACGTACCGGCGCGCCTGACGCTCCGAGAGACCGTGCTCGGCGCGCAGCGCGCGGACCGCGTCCGCAGGCGACACGCCCGCCAGCAACTCGACCGCGCGATTCACCCGAACCGCGTACTCGTCCGCAAACGCTCGGCGACCGGCCATCAGCCACTTGAATACCACGCCTCATGGCCGACTCCTTCCTGCCCGGCGCTGAATTAACCGCTCAAACTCGAAGTTTGCGATTGCGTGGGAGCAGTCGTTTCGCCGCTGCTGTGTAACGTCTATCTGCACCGGCTTGATCGGTGTTGGGCGGAACGTGGCTCCGGGGTGCTGGTGCGTTTCGTGGATGATCTGGTCGTGATGTGCCACAGCCGGGTGGAAGTCGAGCGCGCCCTTGGGGCGTTGCGGGCGATCCTCGTCGGTCAGGGCCTCGCGCTGAAGGATGCCAAGACACGGATCGTGGAGCTGCGCGAGGGCGGCGAAAGCCTGGACTTTCTGGGCTTTCATCACCGCTGGGTGCGCGGGGCCACGCCCGCCTCGCGGCGTCTGTGTTTCCTGGTCCGCTGGCCCCGACGAGAGAAGATGCAGCACGCCCGCGGCAGGTTGCGTGAGCTAACGCTTCGCAAGCGGCTGCTGCTGCCGGTCGATGAAGTCGTCGCGGACCTCAATGAGTATCTGCGCGGTTTCGCGGGCTACTTCCGCTATGGAAACTCAGCTCGCAGCTTCGGTCTGCTGGATGAATATGCGATCGAACGGCTCGCGCTGTTTCTAGCCAAACGGCACAAGAAGAAGCGCGGCTACGGCCGCTACTGGCGGATCGCCAGGTCGCCAGGTCGCCCGATCGCATGGGACTCATCCGGATCACCGGAACCGTTCTCGCCCCCAGACCCAACCGGGTCCGGGCCGGGTAGCCGAATGCCTGCGGTGAAGAACGTCGGTGAGCCGTGTGCGGGAAAACCGCTCGCACGGATCGATGCGGCGGCGGGAGGAAACCAGCGCCAGTCGGGCTCG
>JBKQKK010000147.1:0-23712 GCA_052147535.1 Solirubrobacteraceae bacterium
CCATTGACCAGGTTCTGCAGGCAGTTCTCATCGAGACTGTGCAGCCGCTCGATCAACTGGCGGCGAACCTCAGCCGCCTGAGCATCGTGCGAAGTCGCTGCAGGAACGTCAAGCGGCCTGCGCCTGAAAGTGACTGACACGAAGAACCCCTCCCTGGAAGGATCTAATTAGCTTGATTAGTTCGGCTCGACTAACCGGTAGCAAGCATGTTGATCGGCTGGAACAACCGGCAGCTTGAGCGCGTACCCGGCGCTGCGTTGAGCTTGCGCACGGAGCTCGGGCTTCGCGGGGTGCTCGCTTTGGGCGCATTCGATGAGGACTGGGCGAGTTTCGCGGAAGCGAAGATACGTGTCTAGTGCTGCCCTCGTCGAGCTGAGTCTCCAAGAAAACGCCGTGAAGCCCGTGACTGAGCCGGGCGTCTGCGGCCTATCCGAGCACCGTCGCGCGCGAGATGGTTGCATGATCGGTGCCGGCCGCCGATAACCCTGGAGGTATGGAAATCGGCAGGCGCGCGCGTCCAACCTCGCCTTCCCGCGGAAGCGGGGAAAAGCCTGACGGGCCAGAATGGCGTGCTGGGAGGGTCGGGACCGCAGATGACGAAGGCGTTCGTTGCACGGCAGCCGATCTTCGATCGCAGGCAGAAGGTCGTTGGCTATGAGCTTCTTTTCCGGGATGATGAGATGCTCGCAATGGTCGCGGAGCTCAAGCGCCGCGGGCACCGGTTCGCGCTGGACGATTTTCTCTATACCTGTGACACCGAACGGCTGCTGGGGCTTGCTGATCAAGCGCGAACTTGCAGCCGAGCGCCCGGATCCGCTGGATAAAACGTGCCTACCGTCCCGTCATCCGTGATCAGCGCCGTTTCGGTCAGCTCGACCACGATTCGTGCTGGATTCGCGCCGTGCTCGGTGAGCGCCGCAACCAAATGCTCGGCCACACCAGGATCCCCGAACGAGTCGGCTGACAGGTTCAGCGCGACCTGGTGCCCAGCGCCCGCCAGCCGTGCGGCCTCACCGATCACCCAGCGGTCCAGCTCATGAATCGAGCCGCTGTACTCGGCGGCCGGCAGGAACGAGCTCGGGGCGCGGATCGTGCCGTCCCGCTCAACCATCCGCAACAGCAGTTCGTGCGACACGGTGGCGCCACTGCTCAGCTCGATGCTCGCCTGCGCGAACAGCTCAAAGCGCTGCTCTTCAAGCGCCTCGTGTACCTCGCGGACCTGCTCGAACTGCTCGACGTCACGGCGCAGCCGCTGCTGCGCGATCCTCGCTTGGGTGTTGTCGGTGATCACGATCACCGAGCTGTCGCCCTCGGGCGTCTGCACCGGTGTCAGCACCCACGAGACCGGCAGGGCCGAACCGTCGCGTCGCACGAACGTGTCGTCCGCGACGCGGACCGCAACACGAGTTCGGTCGACCAGCCGAGCTTTGGATCCCACAAGTCGCGTAAGCAGACCGGGCGGGCCCTGCGTTCCGCGCAATCCGCGGCGAGGCTCGGCTGGACGGCCCTCGGTCGTCAGCCCAACAGCACGCGGGCGAGCGCGGTCCACTCCTCGCGCGGAACGCCGCTGACACCGATCGTCTGCACGCACACGTGATCGGCACCGGCCTCGACGTGCGCCCGCGCGGCCGCCGCGATCGACTCCGGGGATCCCTGCGGCACGATCGCGTCGATCAGGCGGTCCGACCCGCCGCTTGCGATGTCGTCGTCCGTGAAGTCGGAGCGCTTCAGGTTGGACGTGTAGTTCTTCAGCAAGAGGTAGCGCTCCGAGTAGGCGCGCGCCTTCGCCTTCCCCGGGTCCTCGCCAACGACGCACGCAAGCTCGGGGGCGATCAGCGGCCCGGCGCCGAGCTGCTCTCGCGCCGCCCGGGTGTGCCCGACGGGCGAATAGTACGGATGCGTTCCGAGCGAGCGCTCCGCGCTGAGCGCGAGCATCTTCGGTCCGAGCGCCGCGAGGCACCGCCGGTCCTTCGAGACGGGCGTCGAAGCCGCGTCGAGGCCGTCGAGGAACTCGCTCGTCTTCGTCAGCGGCTTCGTGTATTCAGCGGTCACCTCCGGGTGGCCGATGCCGATGCCGAGCAGGAGTCGGCCGGGGAACTCGCCTTCCAGGTCCGTGTACTCGGCGGCGAGCTTGCCGGGCTCGTAGGCCCAGATGTTGACGATTCCGGTCGCGATGATGAGCTCGTCGGTCGCGGCGAGCATCGTTCGCAGGCTCGGGAGCAGCGGCGAGCCGCCGATCCACAGCGTCCGGAAGCCCAGCTCCTCGACGAGCCGGGCCGCCTCGGCCCGCTCGTCCTCGGAGAGCGCGCGACCGACCGTGAAGATTCCGTATGTACCGAGGTTCATCGCGTAAGACTTGCAGATCGCGCTCGTCGCGCCAGCGGGACCCACTTGGTCGTGGGCGCTTCGCCGCCGAATAGGACGGAAGCGTGTCTTGAAAGAGAATCGCCGCCATTGGCACCTCGTCGAGAATCGACGCCTGCCTTAGATAGTCCTCAATCAAGGCACCCAGCGCCGCGTTCGCTTTGGCGCCCTCCTCCTCGAGCCCAAGCTCAACGAGATATGCACGACCACCGGGCACCAGGAGGACGTCCGTTACTCACACGACCCCGTCAACCCGCTGGCCAAATAGCGCTCGATCGCCAGCGCCCACCGAGTACCTCGCCAACGCAACCCGAGCGCCGGTCCGACCGCGGTGCTGTGCCGAAGTTGCGCTCATGACCGATCCTCTGGCATGCGTCGGCCGTGCCGCCCAAATTGTCGGTGACGTTGGGTCGTTTCGGTCGTATTGCGTCGGCGCGTGCTCTTCTCGATTCACGACCGCGCTCCCCGGAGGTATCGAGACCGACCCCCGAAAGCACGATTAGAGTCGTTGTGCCCACAATTACTTCTGCCTGCGCTCGGGTGTATTTCTCGTAGTCGACGCCCAAGGCGTGGACGGTTTCGTGCACGAGCGCGCGGCCCTGCACGTTGGCGCTCTGGGCGGTTCGCGGTGGACACTGTATGCCATTTGCTCGCGCTGGCGCGTCCGACAGCTACGGAGCGAAGGGAGGTTCACTCTTGTCGCCGAGACGAGCGGCGGTCGCCGTGGCCGCCGGAGGCGCGGGACGCAGGACCGGGCTGCTCAAGGCCGGCGCAACCGCGGCTGTCAGACCCCGCGATCGGCGCATCGCGGCCGAGTGCCGGAAGGGCTCGAAGGTCAGTCGATCAACCCGAGCGCACGCGCCCGGCTGACTGCTTCGGCGCGACTGTGCACCCCGAGCTTCTTATAGGTGCGCTCGGCTCGTTCCTTGGCTGCTGAGCGGGAGATCCCGAGCTTGTCCGCGATGAGCGCGAAGCTCAACCGCGTGGGCAAGTACCGGAGGACGCGCGCCTCAGCCACGGTGATCGACGCTGCACGGACATTCGCGGCAGCTCCCGCGAGAGCCTCGGCTGTCGCTTCGTCGGCCGCGCTCACCGCTGCCGCGTCCTCCGCGACGGCCTCCGCCGCCGTTTCATCGGCTGCAGCCACGATAAGCCCAGCGGCCCGCAAGGCCTCAACGGCCTCGTGGGCGGCTGCCTCCTCCACGATGCCCGCCGTGATCAGCGCACTGATGGCGCTCGCAGCAGCAGCGGCCTGGATCGCCTCCGACGCTGCGATCGCCTCGGCCGCTTGGGTCTCTGCCGCCAAAGCAAGGAGTGTTGCGCGGGTTTCAGCGGCCTGCGCCTCCGCAATCACCTCAGCCGCGTCCTCAATTGCCGCGACCTCGGCCCCAACGATCAACCCGGCCTCGGAGGTGAGAAAACCCTCGCCCAGCAGCGATCCGCCAGTCTCGGCGATCGCGTCGAACAACGGCTGCGCCCAGCCGTGCTCGATGAGCAGGAATGCGAGAGCCGTGCCTGGCAGTAGGGACTCTGTCAGGGCCCATGCGTCAGCCGGATCGAAGCGCGACGAGCCGTCATCCGCTGGCCCCACGACGCCGGCGAGCGGGACGATGCTCGACAGCAGTGCACCGAAGTCATCGTCGCCGCCGAGGACAACAGGCTGGATCGTGCCGTCCTCGTTCTTCGCGACGAAAAGCAAGTCGAGCAGCCGCAACACTCCGCGGCCCTGTAGTCGGCCGACTTCGGCCAAGACCCGACCCTGGAAGTCCGAACCGGGACGGAAGCTCACGGCAATCACCTGCAACGGACCCGGCATCAGTCGAAACCTCCCGATCGTTACTGAACTCGCAGCCTACCAATCGTCGGCAGAGGATTGGTGTCCCCCGCCAAGACGTCGCCGCGCACGATCGGATCGTCGCCTTTGCGATCGCCGGCCACGAGCTGCCCGGGAAGTCAAAGCGATCGCCGCAATGCCTCCGGGCGCGGTCGCGTTCTGCCTCCGGGCGCGGGGCCGCGTTCGTGGCACACGCAAGCCCCGCCCTCGACGAGGACGCACCTCTGCGGGTGCTTGCTCGAGTGCGCGTCGCGGGCGATCAGCAAGCACCGGGGCGACAGCTGCTTCAGCGGCAATGGGGCTGTGGAGGCTCCCGATCCGCGCACCGAGGGCCGTCGAAACCACGAAGCACAGTCCTGCTTGTCGCCGGAACCAGGGCGACGCGAAGGGGCGTGCAAGATCTCTGCTTTGCCTTTCCACCGGCGTGGACGCTCCGTATGAGCCGCCGCAGCCCCCTGCTCTGCGCGTCTGCGGTCATGGTGAGGAGCCCGAGGCAATCGCCGAGCGGCTCGCTGAGCTCCTGGAGCTTGGTCGCAGCTGAGACACCTCGACGCAGGACGCTCGCCTCAGCGATGACGCGAGCACTGTCATCGATGAGGCCGGCGAGGAGCGCGACCGTTCCGGCTCGCGCGCCTCGGGCTGTTCACGCGCGCTCCGGAGCGCAGACGCTGTAGACGCCAACGAGGCGTACCGCTCCCGCTGCGGCCCGTCGCCGGTGAGCACATGCCCGGCGCAGCAGAGCTGCTGCGCGTCCGGACCGGATTGCTAGATTCCGGCCGATGAAAGGTTCCCAGCACGCGGAGACCCGGTGATCGGAGCGGACGCAATCGTGGGGCGGACGGTAGGTCTGATGTCGGCAGTGGTCGATGACGAGATCGTGTTTCTCAACCCCGGGACGAATAGCTACGTCGCGATTGACCGGGTCGGACGCCAGATCTGGGAGCTTCTCGAGTCACCGCGGCGTCTCGATGACCTCGTCGCTGCACTGGCTGCGGAATACGACACTGAGCCGACTGTCATCGGTGCCGACGTCGCCGCGGTCCTAGACGAGCTGGAACGCGAGGGAACGGTGCACGCCGTTAGGCCGCCTGTTGCCCCTTGACGCGTCGACGGCGACGACGGCGAGCGTGGACTGTCGCGTGACTCGGGCGCGGATGCTCGTCGTCAACGCGGACGATCTCGGGCTTTCGCGTGGCGTGAACGAGGGGATCCTCGAAGCCCACACGAACGGGATCGTGACGAGCGCGAGCCTGATGGTGCTCGAACCCGGCGCCGGCGACGGCGCCCAGGCTGCTGCCGACTATGACGCGCTGTCGATCGGTCTTCACTTCGTCGATGACGGGAGCGCCGACCTGGATGACCCAGACCAGGCCGCACGGAGCTTTCAAGCTCAGCTCGAGCGTTTCCGAGAGCTCACCGGATGTGACCCCACGCACGTCGACTCCCACCACCACGTGCACACGTGGTCCCGCGCGCGACTCGTGGCGTTCTCCAGGCTCGTGGAACCGCTCGGCGTCCCGCTGCGCGGCCAGGGTCAGGTCGCCTACGTCGGCGGATTCTGGGCTCAATGGGAGCCCGGCGTGACCAACCTGCGCTATGTGAGCAGTCCATTTCTGCTGCACCTGATCCGAGCCAAAGTGCTCGACGGATTCACCGAGCTCGCCTGCCACCCCGCCCGGATCAACGGCGACTTCAGCTCGAGCTACCTCGACGAGCGCGCCGTCGAGCTCGCGACGCTGACCGAGCCGGGGCTGCGCGCGGCGGTCGAGGCGCTCGGCGTGGAGCTCGTCAGCTTCCACTCGTGGAGGCGGCCGCCATGTTGATCTGGCCGAGCGCCAATGAGACCCTTGCAGTTACAATCGTCTCCTGATGCCGAGCGTCTCACTGGTTGTTGACACCTCCCATGTGGTTCATGAGACGATCGACGGTGAGGCAATCCTGATTCATTTGGGGACCGGCACCTATTACAGTCTTGACGGTGCCGGGGCGGAGGTCTGGGGTCTGCTGGCTGCCGGCGTGGATGTGGACTCGCTCCTTGCGGCTGCGAGGGAACGATATGACGGCGATCCGGTCGAGCTGAAGCGGGGTCTGTCGAGTTTGTTGGAGGAGCTGTCGCGCGAGGGGCTCCTGATCGAAGGTGAGCCGCGGCCGGCGGCGGGTCCGCCGGGGCTGCCTTCGGGACGGGTTCCGTTTGTGGTCCCGGTCCTGCGCACCTACACCGACATGCAGGAGTTCATGCTCGTCGATCCGCTGCGTGAGGTTGACGCAGTCGCTGGCGCGTCGCATGCCGAGACTGGCTGAGGCGGCGCTTCCTTCGTTCTATATCGCCGCGGCTCGCGAGTTCGAGGGCGCTGCTCGGCGTGAGGGTGTGGTTGAGGTGTGTCTGCGGTCCGGGGATCGCAGGGTGCAAGCGCGCTTCGCGGGCGGGGCGTTGGCGGATGCGGTGTTGGGGCTTGGGGCGCTCGCTGCTCGCCGCGACGCAGGCGGCGGTGAGATGCACGCGACGATCGCGGTGTGGGATGAGCACGCGTGTCCTGCGGGGTCTGTCGGCTGCCCTTGGAAAGTCGGGGATGTTGGGCCGGGAGGGCTCGTGTGGGGGTCCGATGTCGATCGAGTGGTGGCGGTCCACGAGACGTATTCGGGCGCGGTGACGCTGGTTGGGCGTGCGGGACGCGGGGTGCTGCATCGCGTGCCCGACGGCGCGGCGGTGCCGTGGTGGGAGCGGGCGGCGCCGCTGCGGCCCGCGTTGTTCTGGGTTCTTGGTGGGGAGGGTCGCCATCTGGTGCATGCTGGGGCTGTCGGGGACGATCGCGGGGGTGTCCTGTTGGCCGGGGCCAGCGGTTCGGGAAAGACGACGGTGGCGTTGGCTGCGCTGGTTCATGGTTTGGGCTATGTCGCCGACGATTACGTGCTGCTGCACGCCGCGAGCGAACCGCAGGCCGTCTCGCTCTACAGCACCGCCAGCGTCTCTGTGGGGCTCGAGGCAGACGAGAAGACCGTCGTCGACGTGGCCACGCTGATGCCGGGTTCGGTCCGCGAGTCGCTGCCCGTGCGGGCGGTGATCGTGCCGCGGATCCGTGGCGGCCGCGCACGTGTGCGTTGCGCGAGCCCGGCGGAGGCGCTGCTGGCGCTGGCGCCGAGTACGGTGCTCCAGCTGCCGTTTGACGATGGCGCGGCGCTGGGGTCGCTCGCGGCCGTCGTGCGTCGGGTTCCGTGCTTCGCGTTGGATGTCGGCGACGACGTGGCGGAGTTGGCGAGCGCGGTAGAGCAGGTGCTGGAGCTAGCGGCGCCGTGAGTGGAGGGCTTGTGTCGGTGGTGATGCCGGCCTTTGAGGAGGAGGCGTTCATCGCGGAGGCACTGCAGAGCGTGCTGGCGCAGTCGTATCGGCCGGTCGAGTTGATCGTCGTCGACGACGGCTCTGGCGATCGCACGGCCGAGATCGCGGCCGCGCACCAGGCGCGCGTGCTTCGGCGGCACCACAGGGGACCTGCGGCCGCCCGCAATGCGGGCCTGGAGGTCGCCCGGGGCGAGTACTGGACGATCTTCGACGCCGACGACGTGATGGCGCCCGCGCGCCTCTCGCGTCAGGTCGCCCATCTGGAACAACATCCCGAGCACGGCATCGTGCTCGGGCTGACCGAGGCATTCGTCAGTCCGGGCGAGCCGCGCCCACCGCACTACAACCCGGCCTGGGATGACGGGCCCTTTCCGACGTGCACCGGCAGCATGCTGGCGCGCCGCGAGATCCTCGACCGCGTGGGTCCATTCGACGAGACGCTCCGCCTGGGCGAAGACATCGAGTGGCTGGTGCGCGCCAAGGATGCCGGCGTGCGCGTCGGGCGGGCGGACGATGTTGCCCTGCGATACCGCGTCCACGGCGCCAACACCACGTCCGACACGCGCGCCAACCAGCAGGCCATGCTGACGGCACTGCGTCGGGCCACGCAGCGGAGGCACGGAGGGTGATGAGCTCTGAGGTGATCGTCGGGGCCGCTGTGCCCGTCTACAACGGTGAGCGGTTCGTAGCTGCAGCAGTGCGGAGCGTGCTCGCACAGAGCCATCCGGTCGGCGACGTGGTCGTGGTCGACGACGGCTCCGACGACGCGAGCGCAGCGGTCGCGTCGGGCGTCGGTCCGCCGGTGCGCGTCGTACGCCAGCCGCACGCCGGCATCGGGGCTGCTCGCAGCCACGCCGTAAGCCTGGTGCGTGGAGAGTTCATCGTGCTGCTGGACGCCGACGATCTGCTCACGCCCCGCAGCGTTGAGGCTCGGCTGCGAGCGCTCCGCAAGCGCGACTACGAAGTCGGGAAGGCGCCCGCGGGAATGCGGGGCGTCAGCGGCCATGGGTCGGCTCCGGCATGGAATGGGACGTGCTCAGCGTTGGAGCGGCCGGTGCATCGCGGGTGGTTATCGCAGTCTCCGCGGCAGCCACGTCCTGAGTGACGGCGCGGCCACCTGCAGCCACGCCTGCGCCCCGCGCGGCAGATTCGCCAGGACCACGAACGGTCGCCGAAGGTAAGCGCCGGCGAGCCCCAAGCGGCCCCGCCGTGCGAGCGGCGAAGAGGCGAGCATGAATGCTCGCGAAGGTACGAGTTCGTCGGCGACCAGTCTCGCGCGCGCGCCCAATCCCCGAGTCGTGATCAGTCGTTCAATCCCCTCCGCCGTGGCCATCGGGGTGCTGTTTCGCAGGCGAAGACGACGGGGCACGCTCCTGGTCAGCCCGAGCCGATCGGCCACGTCGCGGCCCGCCGGATCAAGACGCAGTCCGAAGGCGAACAGTGGCCCGGCCCCCAGTTCGTCTGCGAGCGCCGCCGCCGCTCGCCAGGTCTCCATGTCGACCCGCGCGAGTGCGAGGTGCAGGTCATGCTCCGCGTAGCGGCCGCCCACGTTGAGGTTGGCCGGCTCGTACTGTTGTGACGGGTGAGCGTGGGGCGGTGCGCCCGGTCTGCGTGCCGCGCTGCCATGGTCGGCCGCATGCAGGCCCACGATGAACGCAGAGGCAGCCTCCGACGGCACGTCGATCTGAGCGCCGGCGACCTCGATCGCTTGAGCGCCCTCGGTCATCCGCTGCCAGACGACCAATGGCTGAGCAGGCACCCCCCAAAGCGTGTGATGCAGCTCAACCGCAATTGGCAGAGTCCCAGGACGAATCCACTCCTCGTGATATCCATCGGGATGCTCGTTGGCGCGCAGACGGTTCCGCGGGCGAGGCGTGAAACGCAGTTCGGCCAGCCCACGCTGTGCCGCTTCGAACTCGTTGGGCCCGAGCAGCAGGTCGATGTCGTTGTAGAACCGCTCGCGCGGATCGTCGTACAGCCAGCGCGCGAACGCTGGACCCTTGATGAGCAATGGCCGAACGCCACGCGGCTGTAACAGCCGAGCAATGTCAGCGAGAACGCTGTCAAGCGCAAGCCGACGAAAGGCCTGCAGGCGCGACGTGGCCACCCTACCATCACACGTCATACCCGGAGCGAAACCTAGCTTCTCGACCGGACACACCCCCTACGAATGCCGAGGAGCCCACTTGTCGGCCTGTTCGCGCTCGATGTCGAGCGCTCGCAATGCTCCCTGTGCATGGCTGCACATGATAGGACCCGGAGTGGTGGATCAAGGACCCGGAGTGGTCGATCAACCCGGTGCGGACCGCCCTATCGCGGCGTGAATAGATGAAAGCCACGTGAAGGCTTCGACGACCAGTGATCATCCAGCAAAGCAGTTGCGCCCGTGCTTGTACCAAGGGTCGGCGCGCAGCCGCCGCCCGTGACCGGCCGGCAGTCGTACCAGGCATGGCTTGCTGCCCGTCGCCGCCTGACCACATCCCGGGGCTCGCGGTGAGGGTCGCGTCAACCGACGCAACGCCGGTGATGTGTGGCGCCGCGGTGTTCGTCGGCGTCGCGGCGCGCGCCCGGCAGGTGAGCGAGTCAGGGGACGATGACCAGCTTGCCGCGCGTGTGGCCGCTGCGGCTCGCGTCGAATGCCGCGCCGACCTCGTCCAGCGCGTACGTCGCCGCGACCTCGACTCGCAGCGCGCCGCGTTGCGCGAGCTCGGCAAGCTCGGCGAGCCGGGCGCCGTCCGGTCGCACCCAGATGTGATCGCCGCCGTACTCGGTGACAGTGCCGTCGGCGATAGAGGCGTGGCGTCCGGCGGCGCCGAGCACCGCGAGCGTCGTTTTGAGTTGGTTGCCGACGCAGTCGGCGATCGCGCTCACGCCGTCGGGCGCGAGCGCGCGGACGCGCGCGCGTAGGCCGTCGCCGTAGGGCACCGGCTCGGCGCCGAGCCCGCGCACGAAGTCCGCGTTGCGCTCCGACGTGGTGCCGATGACGCGGGCGCCGCGCTCGCGGCCGAGCTGGATCGCGATGCTCCCGACGCCGCCGGCCGCACCGTAAACGAGCAGTACGTCGCCCCCACCGACGGCGAGGCGCTCAAGCATGCGCTGCGCCGTCAGTCCGGCGAGGGGCAGACCCGCGGCCTGCGGCCAGCTCAGCGCCGGTGGCTTGCGCGCGAGCGCTCGCGAGGGCACCGCGACGAGCTCGGCGAACGTCCCGGCGTGGATGACGTCCTTGCGCGCGTACGCGATGAGCTCCTCGCCGGGCGCGAACTCAGGCGTGTCAGGGCCCAGGCCCCGGACAACGCCCGCGACGTCCCAGCCGGGGATTACGGGAAAGACCGTCGCGATCATGCCGTCGAGGCCGCCGGCCATGACCTTCCAATCGACGGGGTTCACAGCGGCGGCGCGGACCTCGAGCAGCACCTCCCCCGGACCGAGCCGTGGATCGGGGAGCTTGCCGACCGTCAGGCGCGAGTTGTCGGTGGCGTAGGAGTCGTAGCTGGCGGCGCGGATGACGCACTCCTTCTTGTCGCGGGTCCGGCACGGATGACGAGGGCCTCATCCGCCTGGAGGTGAGGCTAGCGTGCCGGGCGCTCCCGCCCGCCACAGCGGACGGTGCTTGACCGCAGCGGTCCCGGTCGGAGATCATCGACCCGGTGAGCGCCCATGAATGACTATCCCGGGGCGCCTCGTTGTATCCGGCCATGTCGAGCCCGTCCCGCGGCGGATCCGCGCCGAGCTCGGTGGCTAGGTCGTGCTCGACACGACGCGTGCGATGTACATGTGGGCATGGATGCATCGTGCGTAGTTACGCCGCGGCATCCGATCGAGCCGCTGCATCGTCCGGGCGCCGGAAACGGAATTCGCCTGCCGACTTCGAGGGCCGGGAGGACGTCACCAGATAGGGTCGAGCCGTCGCGCGGTTCTCGGTAGGCATCGGCCGCCAGCCTCGCGAGGAGGCCTCGCGGCCGCTCCCACCCTCTGTTCGCCGCAGCCCGTCCGCTTATCCGCCAACCTTGTAACGATGCCGCTGACGATCGATGACGCGCGAGCGCTGTGGCAGCCCGCTGGCGTGTACTGCAATACCGCGAGCTTTGGGTTGCCGCCGCGCCCGGCGTGGGATGCGTTGCAGGCGGCGCTCGCCGACTGGCATGCTGGCCGCACCAGCTGGGAAGCCTGGGGCGAGTCGACCGAGCGGGCGCGCGCTGCCTTTGCGCGATTGGTGGGCGTGGACGTCGAGCGGGTCGCCGTCGCAGCGACTGTTTCGGAGCTGATCGGTCTCGCGGTCACGGCGCTGCCGGCGGGCGCGCGCGTGGTCGTTCCCAGGATCGAATTCACCTCGGCGCTGTTTCCACTGTTGGTGCAGCGGCGCCTGGATGTCCGCGAGGTCGTGCCAGGACGGATCGCCGAAGCGATCGCCGATGGCGTTGATGCGGCCGTGTTCAGCGCGGTGCAGATGTCGACCGGAGAGGTGGCCGATATCGACGGGATCCTTGCTGCCGCGCGCTCATCGGGTGCACTGACGATCTGTGACGCCACCCAGGCGGTGGGATGGCTGCCGATTGACGCCGGCCCGTTTGACGCGCTGGTGTGCCATGCCTATAAGTGGTTGATGTCCCCGAGGGGAAGCGCGCTGATGGCGGTCTCTGAGCGGCTGCTCGAGCGGGCGTTGCCGTACAGCGCAGGTTGGTACGCGGGCCAGGATGTTCACGCCAGCTACTTCGGAGGTCCGCTGCGCCTGGCGGACACCGCCCGACGGCTGGACACCTCCCCGGCCTGGTTCTCCTGGGTGGGAACGGCACCCGCGATCGAACTGGTCGAGCAGATCGGCATCAAGCCGATCCACTCACACAACGTCGCGCTTGCCAACCGGTTTCGTGCCGGACTCGGACTGGACCCAAGCAATAGCGCGATTGCCTGCGCCGAGCTGGTGGACGCCCGCGCGCGCCTCGAGCGAGCAGGGATCGTGTCCGCCATCCGCGGCGGTCGGCTGCGCACCTCATGGCACGTCTACAACCAGGCCAGCGATGTCGACGCCTTGCTCGACGCGCTTACCGCCTCACCATGATCATCCATCATTTCCACGACTGACTCAGGGGCAGCCGCTCGACCCACATGGGCTGCTCCTTCGTCGCCGCTGGCAGCCGCGAGAAGCTGGCTTCCGCTGTTCCGGACCGACCGGCCGAAGGGGAAGCGAGCGCTCGGTCAGACTCCAGGCGCTGTCGAGATCGCGTGGCCCCAATGATCCAGGTAGGCGTCATATCCCGCCGCGAACTCGGTCAGCCATAGCTCGCCAGCGTCGCTCAGTGCGGTCATGTCATAGATCACGGTCGCGATCGTCCTCCCGCTCCCATCGTCGGCGCACACCACCTCGATCGTCCCCGCCCGGGTCCGGGGCGCGACGACCGCGTACTTGATCGAGCGGCCGTGCTCGCGCCCGACGACCACCCAGGTCAGCGCCCCGCGCGAGGCGGTCTGAAAGACAGTCCCGAGCTCGGTTTCATCGGCTGCCGGCGCCGGAAAGCTGGGATCCCAGCCGTGGGCCCAGCGCCGCTCGCCCGACGGTGTGAACAGCTCGATCGCTTCCGCGGGCGCGAGCCGCACAGCGACGGTTCCACGCAACCTGAGACGACGATGGCTGCGTCCCGTCACGACTCAGCGTCTCCCGCTTCGTCCAGCACGTGCGCATCGCAGGCCGTCAGCGCCATGCCGTAGACGTCCTTGAGCTTGCTGATCACCTGCAGCGTGTCTTCGCCGAACGGCGGTTTGCCCTCGAACGCATGCAGCACGATGCCTTCGAGCAGATCACCGAGCGTGAGATCGAGGTACTCGGCTAGGGCCTTGAGGACTTTGAGCATCCGCGTCTCGAGTCTGACCCCGGTTTGTACGCGAGTGATCATAGGCACGCCACCAGTGTACCAACATACATTGGTAGTAACGGCCCAAGCCTCCCTCCGATCCGACCGAATCCATCGCACCCGTCGTACGCCAAACCACCCCCGGTCGGTTCCAACTGATCGCGGGCGAACGACGCTGGCGAGCCGCCCGGATCGCCGGCCTGACCGAACTCGAGGTCCTCATCACGGACGCCGACGACGCACGCTCCCTTCAAGACGCGGCCAGGGAGAACGTCCTGCGCGAGGATCTCTCACCCATCGGGCAAGCGCGCGCGTACGCGACGCTGATCGACGATCTCGGCATCACCCGCGAAGAGCTCGGCCGCCGCACCGGCCAGAGCCGGGTCTCGATCTCCAACCACCTCAGACAGCCCGTTCCTAGTCGACGGTCAGCACGGCCTTGCCGTGCACGCGACGGTCGAGCAGCGCCTCGATCGCTCCGCCGGCGTCCGTCCAGGACGCGACGAGATCGATCTGGGGATCTAGCTTACCTGTCGCGACCAGCTCGGCGAGCCGTCGCAGATCGCTGCTGCCGCTGGCGTGCTTGGCGAGTTCGGGGAACACGAGCAGCCCGTAGAGACGCGCGCCGGGAGCGCGACCGAACAGCGTCCTGGTGGGGTAGGAGACGGGCTCATCGCTCGTCGCGGCGAAGTTGATGATCGTGCCCGCTGGCGCAACCCGCCCGATCGCCGCACCGAGCGTCGCGCCGCCGACGGCGTCGATGATCACGTCGTAGCTCGGGCCGTCGGGCTCGAGCACCTGAATGACCTCGTCGGCCCCGAGTTCGGAGAGACCCATCGTTCGCCGCGCGAGACCGGTCACGTGAGCGCCGGCGAGCTTGGCCAGCTGGATCGCGAAGCGTCCAACGCCGCCGCTGGCACCGGTCACGAGCACCCGCTTGCCGAGCACGAAGCCGCCAACCTCGAGCGCACGGAGCGCCGTCAGGCCCGCGACCGGGAGCGTCGCGGCCTGCTCCAGGCTGACCTCGTCCGGTAGCTCGGCCAGCACGTCGGTGCTGACCGCCGCCAACTCCGCCCAGGCCCCCAGCCGCACGAGCCCCACGACACGAGCGCCCTGCGGCGGCCCGCTGCCGTCAGCTGCTGCCTCGCGGACAATGCCCGCCACGTCCCAGCCGGTCAGAGATCCTGGCTCCATCGAAGCGAGCCGCTTCGTCTCACCCCGGTTGAGGCTGAACGCCTTGACCTCGACGACCGCCTGGCTGCGGTCAGGGTGCGGATCGGGCACGTCCGCCAGTTCGGTGTGTGGCGAGGTTGTGGAGGAGACGAGTGCGCGCATACATCGAAGAGTAGGCGCAAGGAGGCCAGCAGCCGCGGCTCCCGTCCCATCCACAGCTCAAGGACGACTTGTGGGGACCGGGAGCGATGCTTTCGCCCACGTGCAGTCGTCGGCGAACGGGTGGCGGCGCATTCGTGGCTGTCGTCGCGCTACCCATCAGCATCGGGGTCGGGGTGCTGCGCTACCGCCTCTATGAGATCGACCGGCTGATCAGCCGCGCGCTTTCCTACGGCATCCTCACCGCTCTGCCCGTCGGCACGTTCAGCGTGAGCTGAACGGGACGATCGCGTTCGCGCGAACGCGATCATGCGCTTTGGTGCAACGAAGTCGACCCAGAGACACGTCCCGGCTGGAGCATTGCCTAGTTCGCAATGCGGAGCAGGTTGGGTTTCTGCGGCATGCGATTTCGTTTAGTTTTAGTCTTGGTCTTGGGCGCCTGAAACCCGCTGGGGTGTCACGACCGTGATCGTTGCGCTCCGTCGTGCGCGAAAGCCAAGCTGCTCGTAGAGCCTGATCGCGCTGGTGCTCGTGCTGAGCACATGCAGGAACGCTCGCTCTCCGCGACGCTGGATGCCCGCGATCAAGGCGCCGACGAGGCCAGCAGCCAGCCCGTGCGTGCGATAGGCCGGCATCGTGCACACCGAGCTGATCTCGGTCCAGCTTTCGAACCGCAACCGCTCGACAGCCATCGCGACGAACGCCCCGTCGCGGCGGATCCCCAAGTAGTCACCAAGCTCGACCGTCCGGGGCAGAAACGGCCCGGGTTGGGTCTGGGCGACGAGCTCGAGCATCTCCGGGACGTTGGCCGCCCCGAGCGGGATCGCCTCGGAGCAAGCACGCCCGGTCACGCGCTCTCCGATCATTTGCACCGCGTCGAACGCGCCGATCGCCTCCCAGCCCGGCGGCACCTCGGCACCGTCGTGAAGCATCGCGTAGTACGTTCCCACTACGAACAGACCGGCGGCGTCCCGCCAGTCCTGCGTGGAGGGCCGCGAGGGCAAAGCGACAAACGGGGCGACATCGACCTGGTACTGGCGCGCACGCCCAAGCACCTGCGCAAACCGCGCATGGGTCCCTGACAGAGCCGCGTAGACCGGATTGTCCAGAAGATCTTCATCGTTCGACTGCATACGCCTAAGTATCATGGCGAACCGAGATCCGACGGCGTCCAGACTGGGTCGGTTGATGCGCTACGACAACCCACGTACTATGGCGGCCGATGAAGGGTGTTGCTATGTCGGCCGCAGAAGTGCGCGAACGAATCGCCGAACTGACTCGGTCTGCATGGATCTCGGCTGCGGTGGCAGCCGCCGTGGAGGTCGGTCTTCCACGTTACCTGAGCGACCCTGGTGATCCCGAGAGGCTTGCTGCTCTGACAGGATTGAGCGTGCCGCTGGTCACTGTGTTGGCAGAGGCGCTTTGCGCCGCGGGTCTCGCGAGCCGGCAGGATCATGCGTTCGTCGCAGCTCCCGGGCTCGCGGAAGTGTGGGGAGGCGGCGGCGGCGAATTCATTCAGGCCGACCTCCGAGCGACCCTGCTGCAGACAGCGGCATTACTTGAGGACGCCATCGAGTGTTGCCCGCAGGCCGGTTGGGCTCACACGGACGAACGCGTGTTACAGGCTCAAGGAACGCTGTCGGCAAGCTCGATCGAGGCGGTCGATCAGCTCCTCCTTCCGATGCTCGACGGTCTCACAGCACGACTCGACTCGGGTCACGGCGTGCTCCTCGATGTCGGCACCGGCGTGGGCGCCGTCGCGATCGCGCTTTGCCAGCGACATCCGCACCTACGGGCAGTCAGCATCGAACCCCAAACGGTCCCGGTGACGCTCGCCCGCCACAATATCCAGACTGCGGGCCTCGCGGACCGGATCGAGGTGCGCCAACAACTTGGCCAAGACCTCAAGGACACCGACGCGTTCGACCTCGCTTGGCTCGCGGGGGACTTCCTCGCTCCCTCCGTCCTTCCAGCCGTATTGGACGCGGTCCATCGCGCACTGACACCCGGCGGCTGGCTCATCACCGGATGCGTCGGCGGCGGCGAAGACAGCCCTCGCGCGACTGCCGCTCGCCTACGCGCGGTGCTGTGGGGCGGTGATACCGCCGACCCCACGGAGGTCGGCGCACTCCTGCGTTTGCACGGGTTTGAAACCGTGCAACTCCTACCGCGCAGATCAAGCGATCTCGTCCCGGTCATCGCGCGACGCCCATGAACCCGGACAACGACCAAGCAACACCGTCAAGCCCTGAACGCGACGTCGTCGCTGTTGGCGCGTTGCAGCAGTCTCGGCCGGCCGGGCCTCGCTGCTGCCTGGACGTGAAGCGCGAGGCGGCCCCGACCTGCGGTTCGCATCAACCCGCGGGCGTGAACACACTGCCGGGACCATTGGCGTGCCGGCTCGCGGCGATCCAGCGCCGCGCTCTCCGCCGTGTCACACAAACGCTACCGTGCGAGGCTCCGTTAACCGTTAACGGGCGAGGGCCGAGACCTTGCCTCGACCCTCAGACACAATTTCGTGCTGCGTCAAGCAGCGACGCGGCATCACATGCCGCATAGAGGAAAGTTCGATATCGGCCGCTGTGTCCGGCGGACTCATCTCGTCCAAAGACGACCTCCCCTGCTGTCGATCACAGGAAGCAGCGGCAAGAATATCGCAGGTCCGGACGGAACGAGCCGGATGTCACAAGCGCCTCCTGCGATGGGGCAGTCTGACGTGCTTGCCGGGCCCTTGCGGGTGCGGAAGCGGACGACGTTGGCGCCGGTTGACGACGTCGTTGCTGTTGGCGCTGAGCGACGACTCCATGCTGATGCTGAATCGTCTGTGTGCGGCTACGCTAGCCGAGCGCAAGTTCGTCTCGCCGATCGACGTCGCCCGTGGGCTGGGTTGGCTTCACCCGTCGAATGTCGAGCGCTGGCGCCGCGGGCACCCTGCTGTGCTGGAGGACGTCGTGTTCATCGAGCCGGCACGGATTGCTGCCGCGATCGGGCTCCCTGAGGCGTGGGCGTGTGAGCGAGGGCTGCAGCCCAGCGAGCACCCGTATCCGGCCGCCTCGCGCACGCCGCGCGAGCTGCGCTTCTCGACCAGCGGCGATCCCGGGCTCGATCAGGCCACAAGACGCACTGGCTCTCGCCTGATCTCAGCCAGACGCAGCGCGCCCGGCTGACCGAGCGCGCCGAGGCCAAGTGCCTGGCCGATGAGCGGCCCGAGCTCGTCGCCGCGAGCGCAACACGCTGCGGCGAGCCGAGCAGGATCTTGATCTTCGGCAGCGCGTGGAGAGTCAACTACGCGGTCAACCGCGTCGCGCTCGCCCGCCTCGGTTACGACAGCGCGCCGCTGCTGCCCGCGCCCCCCACCGGCCACTACCTCCCCCCTGGTATTCCGGGCTAACCAAGATGTCCACGTCTACCCGCTCACTCCCGACCTCGGCAAAGCCCGCCAGCTCGCCCGAGGGCACACGGGCGCAACCGCCGTCCTCTACACCTGCGACGTCACTCCCTGCCCACAGCAGGCGCAGATCATCACGGCCGACCTCGCCGCGATTGGCATCCATGTTGAAACCAAGGCATTCTCGCTCGCCACCCTGTTCACCGAGGCCGCCACCCCCGGCGCACCGTTCGACATCGCGTGCGGGGCCTGGACCACCGATTACCCCGACCCTGACGACTTCCTCAACCTGCTGCTCGAAAGCGGCACCCAGCTCCCGACACCTCCAGGACGAGGCCGTCCGCAGGAAGCTGGCCGCAGCAGCTCAGCTCACCGGGCCACAGCGCTACCTCACCTACGGGAAACTCGATCTCGAGATCGCGCGCGATGCCGCCCCCTTGATCGCCTACGCCAACCCACCCGAGCACGAATTCTTCTCGGCCCGCGTCGGCTGCCAGACCTACGCCTTTACGGACTCGACCTCGCCGACCTCTGCATCAGACACCCGACACGATGACCACAGAGTCGCGAACGAGAACCGCGTGAAACAAGCAAACCAGGTGCCGCGCGCTTCCCCTCGACCTACCTCCTTATCTCCGCGAGAACGCACCGACGGCGATCACAACCCCACGCCTGCAGCTCGACAGCGGCGCGTTCTTGCCCGCCGAGACCAGCTCGCGAGCGCTGGGCGGTCAATGCCAACCCCCGCGGCCGTCCGTGGTCGCCCTGTCCCGACCGCCCGGTTGCCGCTTCGCCAGGAGCTTCGCAAGCTCGGCGCGACCGCGAGTTCGCTGCTGGTATGGACGTAAGGGAGCAGAGCTGGCGGCGGCCTGCCGCGGCCGGCGCGAGACGCCTCGTTTTCGTCCCAAGCGGCAGAGGGCGATCGTTTGCAGAATCGCCGCAGACTGAGCGGGCGCTCGGTGTGCGGGCGTGGCTGGATCGTCCGCGGCGCGGGCGGTGGCTGCAGGCTCGGCGGCGGCGGCGAGCGACAGTAGGACCGCGGTGGCAGCGGCGGTGCCGTGTGGCTCACCGACAACGAAGCCAGCAACGTCGTGCGGGTCGACCCACAGGCCTTGTGACGTCAATCCCGGTCGGCGACGGGCCGACCGGCATCACGGTCGGCGACGGCGCCGTGTGGGTCGTCGACTCACTCGACGACAGGCTCGTCCGGATCGATCCGGGCACCCAATCGCTGACGGAGACGATTCCGGGTGGGGCAGTCACCCACCGCCGTCGCGTACGGCGCCGGATCGGTATGGGTCGCCAACAGCGGCGACGGAACCGTGACCCGGATCGACCCGACAACTGACCTGCCGGTGGCAACCTCGGTCGGGGTAGCCCGCAGGCGATTACGATCGCCGACGGGAAAGCATGGGTAACGGTGGACGCTCAAGCAGTCGCACCCCGGTGGACGCGGTGGCGGGACGCTGCGGGTGTTATCGCCGCTGGACCAGGGCTCGGGCGACCCGGCGCTCGGGTTCCCCGGAATGTCTCAACAGGTCATTTACGCCACGTGCGCCGCGCTCCTGAACTACCCGGACAAGGCGGGGCCGGCCGGGCCGTTGCTGACGCCCCAGGTCGCGCAGTCCCTTCCCGCCCGCTCACCTGACGGCAGGACGTACACGTTCAAGATCCGCCCCGGCTTTCGCTTCTCGCCGCCGTCTGACCAGGTGGTGACAGCACAGACGTTCAAGGACACGATCGAGCGCACGCTGAACGCGGTTGCAGAGCGGGTGGACCGCGGACCTCGCGGACATCGTCGGCGCGCGCGCTTACATGGCCGGGAAGCCCGCTCACATCTCCGGGGTGACCGCGCACGGCGACACGCTCACGATTCGCCTGGTTGCCCCGGCTCCGGATTTCCCCTCGCGAATCGCGGAGCCGGCCTTCTGCGCGGTCCCGACGGACGCGCCACTCGACAAGAACGGGCTGCAGCCGATCCCGTCGGCCGGGCCTTACTACGTAACGTCGTACACGCCCAACAACGGGCTCGTACTGGCCCGCAACCCGAACTATCACGGCAGCCGCCCTCGCCAATTCGCGCGCATCCAACTGACCGTCGGGATGACCAACGAACGCGCCATCGCCGAGATCGAGACAAGCAAAGCCGACTACATCTCGGTCGGACTCGGATCGCCGGCGTCGACCACGCTGACCGCCCTCGCCTCGGGACTGGCCACGCGGTACGGACCCGGCAGCCCCGCGGCCGCACGCGGCAGACAGCAGTACTTCGTCGACACGGGCGCTCAACGCGACTTGTTCATCCTGAACACCCACCGGCCGCTGTTCAGCGACGCTCGGATGCGCTAAGCGGTCAACTACGCGATCAACCGCCAACAGCTGGCACAGCTTGGAGACGAGTACAACCCGCTACCGGCACAGCCGACGAGCCAGTACCTCGTGCCCGGGGTACCCAGATACCGCGACGTCTCGGTGCACCCCACGACACTCGACCTCGCGACCGCGCGCAAGCTGGCACGCGGCAGGGGCGGAACCGCCGCGCTGTACACATACGACGCCTCTCCATGTTCGGAGCAGGCGCAGATCGTCAAGACCGATTTGGCGGCGATCGGCCTCCAAGTTCAGAGCACCGAGCTCTCACCGGAGAAGCTGCTCGAAGCGGAGGCCCAGGCGAACCCGTCATTCGATCTCGCCTGGCTCGGCTGGGTACCCGACTATCTCGACCCTTCGGCGATGCTCAACCCCCTGCTCGCGGATAGCTCGTGGGCCCCGCCATTCGCCGACCCCGCAGACCAGCGCCGGCTCGCCGCGGCAGACAAGGTCTCCGGCCCACAGCGATACCTGAACTACGGCACACTCGACCTCGACCTCGCGCGTAACGCTGCGCCTCTGCTCGCGTTCGACAACCTCGCGAGCCGAGACTTCTTCTCGGCCAGGATCGGCTGCCAAACCTTCGGGGTCTACGGCATCGACCTCGCCGCGCTCTGCCTCAGACGCAGCGAACCCTGAGAAGTGCCGCCCATGGGCGACGAACGACATCCTCGGCAGCGCTGAGCAATCGCACCCGTTTGCCGGGGGGTCGGCGATCCCAGCCAACGCAGTGGTGCTAGAGGCCAGCCGCGACGAACGCTGACCTCGGCGAGAGCTACTTCAAGCAATGGACAAAGAATCTTGGCCAGGCCGTCACCCTCGAGCCCCCCAGGTGAGCACGAGCGCACCACCGAGCTGACGAAAACACCAACGCTCCAAGCATCCGGCCGCCGCGTGCCTGCTGGATCGCGGAACTGACGCGGGTCGTGTCCCCCTCGAACCATCGCGCGCAACCACCACTGGCAGCGCGCACCACGCCCGCACGGCTCGACGCGTTCGCCTCACCTCGCGACCTCGCAGTCGTCCGGGTGCGACCCGAGCGGCGCGCTCGGATTCGTCGCAGAGCACACGTCCGAGAGGGCCCGTTTCACAACACAAAAGCAAGCGTCAGGGAGCGGATCCCGCAGCCCTGGGCGGATCGCGGAGGTCGGCGCGGTCTACGAGATCGAGCCCGCGCCGCGGACCGCCGCGGAGGCGCTCGCCCCGGGCAGCGAGCAGACGCTGCCAGCACCGAGGCCAAGCACAAGTGGCTCACAGCCTCCGTGGTCGAGGACGCTGCGACGGTCGTGGCCGACATCTTCGATGAGGCCGAGCGCCGTGACGGCGAGCACGAGCGCACATGGGTGGCGCTGGTGGACGGTTCATGCCGACGTCGGCATGAGCCGTCTAATGCCGACCTTGCGGACATGCCGACTTTGCTCTGAAATTTCCTGCAAAGTGTGATGTTCGGATGTTCGGATGTTCGGCTGCGGCAGGGCTGCATGATCGCGCGTGGTTGGCCGATGTTGCTGCCTGTGACCGGCGATAGACAGGCAGAGAGGAGTGGTCGTGCAAGGGGTATGTGTTGTTCGTGTGGAGGGCCCGTTGGGGCCGTACGCGCCCGGGTTTGGTGCGGATCTGGCTGGGCGGGAATATCGGCCCGCGTCGGTGGTGGATCAGTTGTGGCTGATGGCGCATTTGAGTCGTTGGCTGGCTGGAGAGGATCTGGCGCCGTCGGCGCTGAGCGGGGAGGCGATCGAGCGGTTCCGCAGCGCGCGGCGCGAGCGCTATGCGCATCTCGTCGGCGGTCGAGCGCTTGACCCGCTGCTCGGCTATCTACGCGGGCTTGGGGTCGTGCCTGAACCGCCCGCTGTGGCCGATACGCCTGTTGAGCGGCTGCTGCGGGATTACCGCGAGCATTTGGTGCGCGAGCGGGGGTTGCAGGCCTGTTCGGTGGCTCACCACGAGGGTGTCGCGAGATTGTTTCTCGCCGGGCGCACAGAGCCGATCGAACTTGCCCTGCGGCAACTGGGGGCGGGCGAGGTTACCGGGTTCGTGATGGCTCAGTGCCGGTCGGGGCGATGGGGGCCGGGCGCGGCAAAGAATCTGACGGGCGGGGTGCGGTCGCTGTGGCGCTTCCTGCACCTCGCGGGCTGGACAGCTGTCCCGTTGGCGCAGGCGGTGCCGAGCGTCGCTGGCTGGCGGCTCAGTTCGCTTCCGCGCGGGTTGGACGCAGAGCAGGTGACGCGGCTTCTTGAGAGCTGCGACTGTGCGACGGCGATCGGCCGCCGGGACCGTGCGATCCTGTCGTTGCTGGCGCGTTTTGGGGTTGCGTTCCTGCGAGGTCGCGGCGCTGTTGCTGGATGACATCGACTGGCGCGGGCGAGCTGACGATCTCTGGGAAGGGATCGACGAGCCAGCTGCCGCTGCCGCACTATGTCGGCGACGCGCTCGTCTCATACCTGCGTGACGGACGGCCATTGTCGTCTGGGTCGCGCGAGGTGTTCCTGCGCGCTCGCGCGCCACACGGCGCGCTCTCGCCGACAGGGGTGCGCTCGGTCGTGCACCACGCGTGCGACCGTGCTGGGGTCCAGCGCATCGGCGCGCACCGCCTGCGTCATACGGTCGCGACTGAGCTGTTGCGCGCGGGCGTTCCGCTCGCGCAGATCGCGCCGATCTTGCGTCACGCGAGCGTGTCGTCGACCGCCATATACGCCAAGGTCGACCGGGTGGCGCTGAGATCGCTCGCGCGCCCGTGGCCGCTTGCGGATGGTGCGGCGTGAGCGCGGTGCGCAGGGCGTCCGAGGAGTACCTGCAGATGCGTCGCGCGCTCGGCTACAAGCTCGAGATCCAGGGCTGGCTGCTCGGTGGCTTCGTCTCCTATCTCGAGCAGATCGGGGCCGAGACGGTCACGATCGAGCACGCGCTCAGGTGGGCGACCCAGCCGGCCGGGGCAGACCCGGCGTACTGGAGCAACCGACTCTCAGCGGTGCGCCAGTTCGCCCGCTACCTGCAGACCTTCGATCCACGATGCGAAGTGCCCGCACCGCGGCTTCTGCCGTACCGTCCGCGGCGAGCGACCCCATACCCGTATCAGCCGGAGCAGATCGTCGCGTTGATGCGAGCGGCGGGCAGGCTGCCCCGGCCGCTGCAGGCGGCGAGCTACCAGACGCTGATCGGGCTGCTCGCGGTCAGCGGGCTGCGCGTCGGCGAAGCGATCCGCCTGAACCGCGACGACGTCGACGCCCGCGATCAGCTG
>JBKQKK010000148.1:0-14038 GCA_052147535.1 Solirubrobacteraceae bacterium
AGCAAGCACCGCTGCCGACCCGGCGTCACCCTCAACAACACGCCACCACAATCACAAGTTTTGTCATATGCAGGGATTTCTAGCACCAGCATCGGACAGAACCGAGTATTTCCGGATCAACTAGCTAAGCTAGCTCCCTGGCCGCGCGGTCGGCGCACGGCCAGCTGGCGGCGAGCGCTGTTTGCCCTGGGCTCGCGCGAAGCCGACGCCCCGCCACCGGCGAACGCCGCACCGTCACCTGCTCCTGAGCGCGAGCGCCGTCGTGAGTAGTAGCGCGCGACGCTCGCGGATTAAGACAGGATTGCGTTTCCAGCTTGGGGCGCGCAACGCGTGCCGCGGAGAGAGACAAGCGGTCGATAGAAGGAGGAAGCGTGAAGGCTGCCATCGTGCGCGAGTTCGGAGCTCCGCTTCAGGTAGAGGAAGTCCCGACGCCGGAACCCGGCGAAGGGGAGGTGCTGATCAAGCTCGTGGCGTCGGGGATCTGCCACACTGACATCCACGCGGCTTACGGCGATTGGCCGGTGAAGCCGAAGCTGCCGCTGATTCCCGGTCATGAGGGCGTTGGTCGCGTGGTCGGGTTCGGCTCCGGCAACACCGGGATGCTGGACGAGGGTGACCTCGTGGCGGTGCCGTGGCTGGGCTACGCGTGCGGCATGTGTCGTTACTGCAACACGGGCCGCGAGACGCTGTGCGAGCTGCAGATCGACACCGGTTACTTCAAGGATGGCGGCTACGCGGAGTACTCCACCGCGTTCGCACGTCATGCCATCAAGGTGCCCAAGGGCATTCCGGCGCTGGAGGCGGCGCCGCTCACGTGCGCGGGTGTCACGACGTACAAGGCGGTCAAGGAGGCCGGCTGCGGGCCGGCCCGCGTCGCGGCGATCTTCGGCGCCGGCGGCGGTCTGGGCCACCTCGCGATCCAGTACGCCAGGCTGGCGGGCAGTACGGTCGTCGCCGTCGACCTCGTCGACGAGAAGCTCGAGACGGCCAAGCAGCTCGGCGCGGACTTCGTGGTCAACGCTGCTGAGCAGGATCCGGTGGCCGAGATCAAGAAGCTCGGCGGCGCCGACGCGGCGGTGTCTGTAGCGGTCTCGCCCAGAGCCTTCGAACAGGCGTTCGCGTCGCTCGCACGCGGTGGCACGCTGGTGTTCGTCGGGCTTCCGGCGGACAATTTCATGAAGCTGCCGATCTTCGAGACCGTCCTCAATGGCCTGACGATCAAGGGCTCGATCGTCGGCACCCGCCACGACCTCGAGGAGGTGTTCACGCTGCACGCGCTCGGGCGCACCAAGGTGCTCTACGAGACGCGCACGCTCGACCAGGTCAACGAGGCCTTCCAGGAGGTCATCGAGGCCAGGACGCACCAGCCACGTCTCGTCTTCGCCATGTAACGCGGCGGGTCCATAAAGCGCCAACATCGCGAGAAGACTGCATTACTGCGTTACCACGTGTTGCTGGGAGATCGCGAGGCTCGTCGTGCGTGTCCGCGAACCTAGAGGGCCCTGCTCGGAAGTCGATTTCCAGATTCGCTGCCGCGGGGGTATCCTGGCGGCGTGAGCTACTTGGCCGGTACCGGCTACCGCAACCTGCTCGTCGCGGTTGACGAGGGGCAGGCACGAATCACGCTGAACCGTCCCGAGAAGCGCAACGCGCTGTCGCTCGAGCTGATGGAGGAGCTGATCGCGGCGCTGCGCGAAGTGTCCGCGCAGGCGGTTACTCGCGCAATCGTGCTCGCAGGCGCTGGGCCGGCTTTCTCGGCCGGGCACGACCTGTCAGAGATGGTCGGGCGTGACGAGGCGTTCTTCCGTGAGCTGTTTGGCGTCTGTACGGTGCTGATGGAGACCATTCATGAGCTACCACAACCGGTGATCGCGAAAGTGCACGGGATCGCGACCGCCGCCGGCTGCCAGCTCGTGGCGGCAAGCGATCTGGCGGTCGCGGCAGACGGCACGCGGTTCGGAACCCCAGGCGTCAAGATCGGGTTGTTCTGCTCGACGCCGATGGTTCCGGTGTCCCGGGCTGTCGGGCGCAAGCGCGCCATGCAGCTGCTGCTGACCGGCGAGAGCATCGACGCGGCAACCGCGCTCGACTGGGGGCTTGTGAACCGCGTGGTGCCGGCGCAGGAGCTGGACGCCGCGGTCGCGGAGCTCGTTGGCGCGGTAGCGCGCTCGAGCTCGTCCACGATCGCCACCGGCAAGCGAGCGTTTTATGCCCAGGTCGACCAGGCCGAGCACGACGCCTACGAGCAATGCAAGATCGTGATGGCGGAGAACGCGCTGGATCGCGACGCCCAGGAGGGGATCAGCGCGTTCCTGCAGAAGCGCGCGCCCAACTGGCGCGGTTCCCAGCTCACGTGAACGCATAGTTGCAGGACATCGCCGCTGCCCTGTGCTACGACACCGGATCAGGCGCCCTGCTACGTTCATAGGAGCGGTCGACGTCTTCGACCGCGAGGCAGCTTGCTTGGGTCCCGCAGACAGCGGTTCGGGTCAGCCATAGCCTCCCGAACCCCACGCGCCACCGGGCGCGGTCAAGGAGATCCTCTTTAGATGTCAACGCAGTCCTTCGTTGATCTCGGCGTTTCGCGCGCCGTCGTCATCGCCCTTTCCAAACAGGGAATCACCGAACCATTCGCGATCCAGCGCAAGGTGATCGGCGACGTGCTCGCCGGTCGTGACGTGCTCGCGAAATCCCCCACCGGCTCTGGCAAGACGCTCGCCTTCGGGGTCCCGCTGGTCGACCGGATCAAGGCTGAGGGCCCGCGGCCCGCAGCGCTGGTGCTCGCCCCGACACGCGAGCTCGCGACGCAGATCGTGGAAGAGATCCGCGGCATCGCGCACGCCCGTGCGCTACGGGTCACGGCCGTGTACGGCGGCGTCGGCCTGGTCAAGCAGTCCGCTGAAGCAGCCCGCTCGCAGGTGCTCGTCGCCACGCCGGGACGGCTCGAGGATCTACTCGCACGGCGGGCGTTCAAGCTCGACGCAGTGCGGATGCTCGTGCTCGACGAGGCCGACCGGATGCTCGACATGGGCTTCCGCCCGGCGGTCGACCGGATCGTCGCGCTCTGCCCGCGTGAGCGCCAAACGCTGTTCTTCTCGGCTACGCTCGACGGCGAGGCAGGCGTGATCGCGAAGCACTACACCCGCGACGCGGTCCTGCGCGAGCACGGCGCGACCGGGCGCCGGGCATGTGAAGACGTTGAGCACCGTTTCGTCGAGGTAGGGGACGCGCAGCGCGTCAACGCGCTCGTCGACCAGCTGGCACACGAGCGTGACCTGGCGTTGGTGTTCGTGCGCACCAAGCGCGGCGCCGATCGACTCGTCAAGCACCTCGCGGCCTACGACGTGGAAGCCGTCGCGATGCACGGCAACAAGTCACAGCGCCAGCGCGAGCAGGCACTCGCGCGCTTCCAATCAGGCGCGGTCGACACGCTCGTCGCGACCGACGTCGCCGCGCGCGGGATCGACGTGTCCGGTATCTCGCACGTGATCAACTTCGATCCGCCGATCGACAGCGATACCTACGTGCACCGGATCGGCCGGACCGGCCGCGCCGGCGCCACCGGGATCGGGATCACGCTCGTGGCACCAGGCGAGCGCCACGAGGTCAGCCAGATGGCGGGGCAGTTGGGCCTCGATCACGGCCTCGGCACCACGCACAACGGTCACGGCAGAGCGCCGGAGGCGCGCGCCGGCCGCGGCAGCCAGGCCTACGGCAACCAGGCCCGCGGCAAACAGGCCTACGGCAACAGTGGCCACGGCAGCCCGAGCCACGAGACCGCGGGGCGCCACAGCGCCGAGCCACAGCGTGGCAGCCGCCCGCGTCGGCGGCGCGGGCGCGCCTGACCTGCCGCCGGCACCCGGTTCCGCTCGGCTCGATGCTCGATCCGATGCTCTTCGCCAAGCCGGCTCGGCTCCGTCAGACGAGACTGCGGTAGAGCGCGGAGACGCGTTCGGCGACCGCCGTCCACGAGAAGTGCTCGATCGCGCTCTGGCGACCGGCGCGGCCCATCTCAACAGAGCGGTCGGGATCGCTCAACAGCGCGTTGACGCGCTCGGCGAAGTCGGCCGCGAAACGCGCTGCGTCGCGCGGGGCGCCGGTTCCGTCATCCCCCGGCTCGATCGGCACGAGCAGCCCGGTCTTGCCGTCCTCGACGACCTCGACGATCCCGCCGGTGGCGGTCGCAACGACCGCCACCTCGCAAGCCATCGCCTCCAGATTGACGATCCCGAGCGGCTCGTAGATCGACGGGCAGACGAACACGGTCGCGTGGCTGAGCAACTGGATCACCTCGGGCTTCGGGAGCATCTGCTCGAGCCAGATCACGCCGTCGCGCTCGGCCCGCAGCTCGGCCACCAGGCGCTCGACCTCGGCGCCGAGCTCAGCCGTGTCGGGAGCCCCGGCGCACAGCACCAGCTGCGCGGCGGGGTCGAAGCTGCGGGCGGCCCGCAGCAGGAGCCCGACGCCCTTCTGACGCGTGATGCGTCCCACGAAGATGACGTAGGGCCGCGCGGGGTCCACGCCGTATCGCTCGAGCACGTCTACGCCGGGATCGGGTGCGTACTCACCGGCGTCGATGCCGTTATGGATCACGCGCACGCGCTCGGGATCGACCGCCGGGTAAGCGGCGAGTAGGTCGCGGCGAGCGCCGTTGGAGACCGCGATCAACGCATCCGCCGCCTCGAGCGAGGTCTTCTCCGCCCAGCTCGAAATCGCGTAACCGCCTCCGAGTTGCTCAGCCTTCCACGGCCGCAGTGGCTCAAGGCTGTGAGTCGTTGCGACGTGGGGGATCCCGTACATCAGCTTCGACAGGTGGCCGGCGAGGTTGGCGTACCAGGTGTGGGTGTGAACGATCTCGGCGCCTTCGACTTTTGCGGCCATCGACACGTCGATCGAGAGCGCGCGCAGCGCCGCCAGCTGAGGCGCGTCACCCTTCAGCTCATCGCATGCGTGGTGGGGAACGTCGCCTGCCCCCCACGCGTGCACAGTGACCTGATCCAAGCGTGCCAGCTCGCGCGCGAGATACTCGACGTGCACACCTGCGCCCCCGTAGACCTCCGGCGGATATTCGCGCGTCAGCAGCGCGACCCTCACTCGACCACGACCCCCTTCGGGATCACGACCACGCCGCCGGGCGAGATCTTGAAACGCTTCCGATCGGCTTCCGGATCGACACCAACCTCAACGCCGGGCGCAATCCGAACCTCCTTGTCGAGGATCGCGCGCCGCACCACTGCCCCGCGGCCGACGTCGACGTGATTCATCAGGATCGCGTCCTCGACCGCGGCAAACGAGTTCACGTGCACCCCCGGCGACAGAATCGAGCGACGCACCACCCCTCCCGAGATGATCACCCCCGCGCAGACCATCGAGTCCATCGCGTGGCCGCGGCGGTCATCGTCGTCGTGCACGAACTTGGCGGGCGGCAGCGGCTCCAGCCAGGTGTGGATCGGCCAATGGCCGTTGTAGAGGTTGAACACTGGATTGACCGAGATCAGGTCCTTGTGCGCGTCGTAGTAGGCGTCGAGCGTCCCGACGTCGCGCCAGTAGCCGCGGTCGCGGTCGGTGGCACCGGGCACCACGTTGGCTGCGAAGTCGTAGACCCGCGCTTCGCCGCGCTCGACCAGCATCGGGATCAGGTTGCCGCCGATGTCGTGCTTGGAGGAGGCATCCTTGGCGTCGGTGGTGACCGCCTCCATCAGCGCCTCCGCCGTGAACACGTAGTTGCCCATCGAGGCGTACACCTGGTCGGGCGCGTCGGGCAGCGGCTTGGGGTCACGCGGCTTCTCGCGGAAGGCGACGATCCGCTCGCCGTCCAGCGCCGTCTCGATCACGCCGAACTCGTGCGCCTGGTCGATTGGCGCGCGAATCCCGGCGACGGTCACGCCGGCGCCGCTGCTGACGTGATCGTCGACCATCTGGCTGACGTCCATGCGGTAGATGTGATCGGCGCCGAGCACGATGATGTAGCCCGGGCGCTCGTCGTGGATCAGGTTGAAGTTCTGATAGATGGCGTCGGCGGAGCCGACGAACCAGCGCGGCCCGCGGCGCATCTGCGCCGGCACCGGAGTCACATAGTTGCCCAGCAACGGCGACAGTCGCCAGGTCAGCGACACGTGGCGATCCAGCGAGTGGCTCTTGTACTGGGTCAGCACGACGATCTTCCGGTAGTCCGCGTTGACCAGGTTCGAGAGCGCGAAGTCGATCAGCCTGTATACCCCGCCGAACGGCACCGCCGGCTTGGCTCGGTCAGCGGTGAGCGGCGCCAGTCGTTTGCCCTCGCCGCCGGCCAGAACGATCGACAAGACATCCGTGGACATCAACGCACCAGCGCGGCGTAGATCGTCTCGCGGTGCGCCGATCCAGGGATGCACGAGTACCGAGGGCGCTGGCAAGCGCTGCGTCGTTCGCTCGGGGGAGCGTTTAATTCGTGGCGGCTGGAGTCGTCGTGCAAGGGTGTGTCATTGTCTCAGGTCCGCCGCAAAGAGCACGTTCCGGCGTGCGGTTTGCACAGCATCACCGAACCTGCGCGAGCGCAAGCTCCACTCTCGCACCTGGCCGTGGCCCCGGTTCAGCCGCGCAGCTTCTCTGGATCCCAGCCCAGGCACACGCAACCGAACCGCTGCCCCTTGACGTACAGCGGCACCGACAGCGTCGTCAGCACGGCGCCGGTGTCGCGGGCGTAGGTCTGCACCAAAAACGGACGGCGCGCGTCGCCCGGCTCGGTCAAGCGAGCACCCGCGGACTTGATCCGCGAGCGAGTCAGCACCGAACCGGGCAGGTTCACCCCGAGCTCCATCCGCGACGCGCGCGTCAGCGCGTCAGATTCAAGAAAGAAGCGCTTGGTGCGGTTGCCCGCCAGATCACGATCGTGGTCGCCGGTGATGTCCTGCGAGAAAGCGCTGTTGTGAACGGGCGCGTACACGTTTAGGTCGAACGGCAGCGCGAACGTGAGCAGCGGCTCGTCGGCGAGAACTGCGTCCATGCGCTGCATCATCTCGCGCTCGACGATCGCGTCATACGCGGTGTGAAACTTAGGCGGCGAGAAGCCCTGTCGGTCGGCCCGCTTGACGTCGAACAATCGTGAGAAGCGGTCGATCAGCGGGCCACGTGCCTCCTGGTAGGACAGCTCCAGCACGGCCGACTGACTCACGCGCCGGCTGTCGATCGCGCGTTCCAGGATCCCGCGGAGGTCGCCGGCGAGGTCTTCACAGCGTCCACGTAGACGCGAGATCAAGCCGCCGGTGTCGAACCGACCGATCGTCGCCGACGCCCGCTCGGTGCCGGACGCCAGGTCGAGCTGGCGGTGAGCGGCCGCATGCGCCTGCTCCTCGATCTGGGCGCTGCCGGAGGTGATCGACTGCAGGCTGGAATCGATCGCATCGACGTCCGCGAGCTGCCGGCCGGCGAGCTCCGCGATCTGGATCGCCCGTTGATCGGTTGAGCTGACCAGCTCGCCGATGCTTTCGAGCGCCTCGCGACCGGCCTGAGCGTGCTGGGCGCTACCGGCAGACTGCTCGCGCGCGATCGTGGCTGCTTCGAGGACGAATTGCATCTGGCTCTGGGTGCGCTGCACGGTCTGACGGATCTGGGCTGTCTGCGCGGCTGTCTGGGTCGCGAGCTTCCCGACCTCTTCCGCGACCACGGCAAAGCCGCGGCCGTGATCGCCGGCTCGAGCCGCCTCGATCGCGGCGTTGAGCGCCAGCAGCTGGGTGTGCTTCGCGATCCGGTCGATGATCGCCGAGAACTGCCCGATGCTCTCCAGCTCGTTGCGCGCGAGCGTCTCCACCAGCTCGTGCACGCGGGTCGTGTGCTCGCTGATCTGGCCGAACGCGTCGATCAGGGGGACGATCACCTCGAGGCCGCGCGCGCTCTGGAGCGAGAGCTTCCCGGCGAGCTCGGCCGACGCGGCGGCCGACTGTGCAGCCTCACGCGATGACGCGTGCAGCGACTTTGCTCGCGTTGTCACCTCCTGCAGCTCGTCGCGCAACGCCTGCACACGGTCGCTGATCACCGAGATGGCGACGGCGCTGCGCGCCGAGCCACAGGAAAAGTCCGACGTGATCTGCGACAACTCGTCGAGGGCTTGCGCGAACTCCCGGCTCAGCCGGCCGACATCACCGTCACGCTGGGCCAACGCGGTCAGCGGCCATACACCGGCCCCAGACTCCGGCACGGCCGCCGGTCCCAGTTCTTCTAGCGCTTCAATTGGCATGTGGGTTCCTCAACTCCAGTCTGCGTTGTAGAAAACTGATCGACCGACGAAGCCAATTGTTTAGTCTCAGTCTGCGCGATCGATCACCACTACTGGCAGGCGCCGGGATCGACGGCCACCGGGATCAGAGCAGCCTCGACAAGCGACAGCACGTGCTCTCCGTGACGCTCGACGAAAGCCGGTCCGACGCCTCTGATGCCTGCGAGCTCCACCAGCGAACGCGGCCGGCGCTCGGCGATCGACTGGAGCGTGCTGTTGTGCGCAACGGTGTAAGCAGGCTTACCGTCGCTCGCGCGCGCACGCCACTGACGCAGCGTCTCCAGTAGCGCGGCGTCGGCCGCAGCGACCGGCGCGGAGTCGGGCGCCGGTGGCCGCTTCGCGCGCGCCGGGGTCAATGACGCCGGGTCGGGAAGCCCGATGCTGTCGGGATCACACACGTCGCAGCAGCGCCCGAGGGGAGCGACCTGACGCCCGTCGCCGAAGTGGTCCAGCAGCAGTCGACGCCGACAGCGTCCTTGGGTCGAGCTGAACGACTCGATCGCGCGGTATGAGCGCCAGGCGCGATCGCGCGCCACCCGGCAGATGGACGCAACCTCACCGGCACCCGGCGAGGCGGCAAAGGTGACTTGCAGCCGCCCTCCCGGCGACGGCTCGAGCATGCACAGACCCGCGCGCTCACCGATCCCGAGGCAGATCCGGTCGCGGTCAGCGCGCGGCGCGTCGATCACCGTGGTCGCGCCGTCACAGGATGACTGCAAGCGCCGCACGTACGCGAGTACATCGCCGGCCTCGACGGCGTCACCCTTGATGAAAGTGATCAGCCGGCCCAGGTCCGCGCGGCTCGCCAGCAGGATTGCGCGAGCGGGGCGGCCGTCGCGCCCGCCGCGCCCCACCTCCTGGTAATAGGCCTCCACGCTTTTTGGAATCGCCCAGTGCACGACGGTGCGGACGTCGGCCTTGTCGACGCCCATCCCAAATGCGTTGGTGGCGACGACTATCTGGGCGTCGCCCTCCATGAACCGATGCTGCGCGGAGGCGCGCTCATCGGCGGGCATGCCCGCGTGATAGCCGACGGCGGGTAACCCCGCGGATCGCAGCCGCTCGCTGACCTCCTCCACTTCCCGCCGCGTGCCGCAATAGACGATCGCAGGCCGCCTGGTGGCCTCCGACAGCGCGAGTGACAGCAATACGTGCTTGCGCGCCTTGGACCCGGGGCCGTCGAGCGCGATCACATCGAAAGACAGGTTGGGCCGATCGAAGCCGGCCCGGATCACATGCGGATCGCTCAGGCCAAGCCTGGCGGTGATCTCCTCGGCGACCTGCTCGGTCGCCGTCGCGGTGCATGCCATCACCGGCGGCGAGCCGAGCCGGTCGATCACCCCGCGCAGGCGCAGGTAATCGGGGCGGAAGTCGTGACCCCACTCCGATACGCAATGGGCCTCGTCGACCGCGAACAGGCCAACACTCCGCTGCGCGAGCGCCGCCATGAAAGCGGAGGAGGCGAAGCGCTCCGGCGAGCACAAGACGATTCGCACGAGGCCGCTACGCACGTCAGCCAGCGCTCGCGCCGCAGCCGCGCCGTCCATACCCGAGGCAATCATCGCGGCCGGATGCCCGCCGAGCACGAGCCGCCGGTACTGATCCGCGATCAGCGCGATCAGCGGCGAAACCACGACCGTCAGCGCGTCGGAAGCGATGCCCGGCAGCTGGTAGCACAGGCTCTTGCCACCGCCGGTGGGCATCACGACGAGGCTGTCGCGCCCCGCGAGCGCGGCAGCAACCACCTCACGCTGTCCTGGCCGGAACTCGAGCAATCCGAAATGCGCGAGCAGCGCATCGGGATCCCGGGGCCCGTGGTAGCGCCGCGGCGGCGGCGCGTCGAGATCGATGCGGTCCAGGCCGTTTAGCGCCAGCTGGGCGGCGGCGGTGTCATCGCGCAACGTCGCCCTTCCAGAAGCTCCCCGTTGTGCCTCGGCGAGCGCGCGCACCGCGTCGGCTGCCTCGGCGCGCTGGCCCCGGGAAAGCGAGCACCACACACCTCGCAACGAGTCGAGCTCCGCGACCAGCATCGGATCTGACGGGTTGGTCTTGATGCGGGGCGCGAGCGCGCGGGCGCGGGTCGAGAAGTCAGTCATCGCCGCAGCCTAGGCGCTCGCCAGGACGCCAGCGGCAGACGACCTGCGACCACGACCCAGTCAACCGCCTGCGACGCCGGCTGGTAACAACCTGATCCTCGGCGGGCCCGAGACCGGCGGGCTCGCTCACTTGGCCCAGCCGCGTTTCGATTTACATTCGGCGCAGAGGTTGGCAGCGACCGCTGCCGCACAGGTGCGCGCAGCGCGTTGGGTTGCTGCCAGCGTTAGGATCGGGTGACACACCCCGACCGGAAGGATCAGTTGACTCATGCTTGACCAAATACGCCGTGACATCCAGTCTCGCCTCGATGAGTTGCTTGGCGAGGTCGATAAGCTTCGCCGCGCGCTAGCGGCACTCACCTCGCGCGACGGCAGCGGCGCGTCCGCAGATGGCAGTTCGTCCGCGGCCAGTACGCCTCCGTCTGACGAAAGCAGTGGCGCGGCTGCGAGCAAGTCGCGCTCACGGCAGCGCGCGGACGCGTCCACGCGCGCCGCCGGAGGATCGCGGAAAGCCGCGGCGTCCGCTCCCGCTGCTGTGCGCACCGCGCCCGGCGCAACCAAAGCAGCCGTGCTCGCCGCGCTGGCGGAGGGCGAGGCGATGACCGCCGGCGAGATCGCGGCCGCCACGGGCCTCGGCCGCGCCACGATCAGCACCACCCTCTCCAAACTCGCGAAGAGCGGCGAGGTGGCCAAGGCCGATCGTGGTTACCGAGTCGAGCAACCCGCAACCGACGGAGGCAACGAAGGCGACGGCGAGGGCGACGCTGAGGCGAACCCTGCCGAATGACCGCCGGTCCGCACTCCGGTGAACCCAACCGCGACCGCTGAGCGGCGCTTGCTCCCAGACGGGAGCAAGCGCCGATCGGCTTCGTCTCAGGCGATTGTGATCTCGGGGGAGAGGTAAACGTCCTGGATCGCGTTCAGGATCTGGATACCCTCGGTCATCGGCCGCTGGAACGCCTTGCGACCGCTGATCAGGCCCGTGCCGCCCGCTCGCTTGTTGATCACGGCGGTGCGCACAGCCTCGGCGAGGTCTGACGCGCCGGAGGATGCGCCCCCGCTGTTGATCAGGCCGGCGCGGCCCATGTAGCAGTTGGCTACCTGGTAGCGGGTCAGGTCGATCGGGTGATCGGAGCTCAGCTCGCTGTACACGAGCTTCGAGGTCTTGCCATAGCTGCCGCCGTTGGCATTCACGGCGCCGTAGCCGTTGTTGTTCTCAGGCAGCTTCTGCTTGATGATGTCGGCCTCGATCGTGACACCGAGATGGTTGGCCTGCCCGGTCAGGTCCGCGGACACGTGATAGTCCTTGTCTGCCTTGAACGCCGGGTTGCGCAGGTAGCACCAGAGCACGGTGAACATGCCGAGCTCGTGGGCTTCCTCGAAAGCCTGACTGACCTCGCGGATCTGACGCGTCGCCTCGTTGCTGCCGAAGTAGATCGTCGCGCCGATTCCAGCGGCGCCCATGTCCCAGCAGCGCTTGACGCTCGCGAACGGGACCTGGTCGGACTTGTTGGGGTACGTCAGCAGCTCGTTGTGGTTGATCTTGACGATGAACGGGATCCGGTGCGCGTACTTGCGCGAGACGGCGCCCAGCACGCCCAGCGTCGAGGCGACAGCGTTGCAGCCGCCCTCAATTGCGAGCTCGACGATCTGCGCCGGATCGAAATAGATGGGGTTGGGAGCGAAGCTGGCGCCCGCGCTGTGCTCGATCCCCTGATCCACCGGGAGGATGCCCAGATAACCCGTTCCGGCAAGCCGGCCGTGATTGAACATCTGGCGCAGGCCGCGAAGCGTCGCCGTGCTCCGATCGGTGTCCATGTACACCCGCTCGACGAAGTCGGGGCCCGGCAGGTGCAGCAGCGACTGATCGATCGTCTCACACCGGTGATCCAGCAGGTCGCCTGCATCGTCGCCGAGCAGATCAGAGATTAAATCGAGCGTCGGCTCGGTCGTGCTTGCCATACTGATCTCCTTTTGAGACAGCAGAAATGGGGCGGGGAAAACGACCCCAAAAATAGCAGAGCGACCAAGCCCGCGACAGGCGCGCGACGAGCCTACTAATAGTGCCATAGAGTTCCACGGATCGGTCCGGCGGCACCAGCACACCAGCAATCTACGCAGGAGGGAACCAAGACACCGATGGCTGCGACTAGGGCTTCCCTGATCGAGTTCCCCGCCGACGACGCGAAGCGCGCTCGGCGCTTCTGGACGGGCGTGCTCGGCGTTGAAGTGGAGCCGCGACCGGCGCCCGAGGGCGAGGGGTGGCAGACTCACACGGGCGCAACCGAGGTCGGCGTTCACATCCGCGGACGCGGCCCCGGTGACACGGCTTCGCTGCCCTATTTCAGCGTTGAGGATCTGCCCGCTGCAGTCGAGCGTGTGCGGGCACTCGGCGGCACGGTCGTGCACCCCGGCGCGATCTGGGCGATCTGCCGCGATTCCGAGGGCAGCCCGTTCGGCCTCGCGCAGGCCGCCGGCAGCAGCTGAGGGCGCTTACGGCAGCCCCAGACGCGACTCGGTCGGCGCGGCGATCCGCCCGCCCCCGGTCGGCGCGAACGTGACCGCGCGGCGCGTCACCCGCTGACTTCCGATCTGACCGCGCGCGGGGACCGGGTTGGCAGCGCATACCCTAATCTGACAAATTCGATCGAACTTGGCTTACTTATGGCGCGTCATCCATCCAACCGGCCAGGGGAACCGGCTTCGTCTCCGCCAGCCGCGGAGCTCGAGTTGCGCCATGTCGAGAAGCGTTATCCCGGCCAGCGTGGCCCGGCGATCCCTGACCTCAGCCTCAGCGTCGGCGCCGGTGAGGTGTGCGTCCTGGTCGGGCCCTCCGGGTCGGGCAAGACCACCGCGATGCGACTCATCAACCGGATGATCCCGCTGACCGGCGGCGACATCCTGCTGGGCGGCAGTAGCGTGCTCGAACGTCAGCCGACCGATCTACGACGCGAGATCGGCTACGTGATCCAGCAGACCGGCCTATTTCCACATCAGACCGTCAGCGAGAACATTGCCACGGTGCCGAAGCTGCTCGGTTGGAGCAGCACGCGCATCGCTGCCCGTGTCGGCGAGCTGCTCGAGTTGATCGGGATGGACTCCGACGAGATCGGGGCGCGCTACCCGGGGCAGCTTTCCGGCGGCCAGCGCCAGCGGGTCGGTGTTGCACGCGCGCTGGCGGCCGACCCGCCGCTGATGTTGATGGACGAGCCGTTCGGCGCGGTCGACCCAATCAACCGCGCCCGCCTGCAAGACGAGTTCCTGCGCCTGCAGGCGCAGGTGCGCAAAACGGTCGTGTTCGTCACGCACGACATCGACGAGGCGATCAAGATGGGCGACCGGATCGCGATCCTGCGCCAGGGCGGCACGCTCGCGCAGTACGCGACCCCCGCCGAGCTGCTCACCGACCCGACCGATGAGTTCGTCGCGGACTTCGTCGGCGCCGACCGCGCGCTCAAACGGCTCGGGCTGGTGACGCTCTCCGACGTCAAGCTGCTGGAGCCCAACGGCCTGCAGCCGAGCGCCAACCGCGTATCGGTGCGCTCGTCCGTGCGCGACGCGCTCTCAGCGGTGCTCGCGACCGGCGGCGCCCCGCTCACCGTCGTCGACCACGACGAGAACGTCGTCGGGCTCGCGACGCTGGAGCTGCTCGGAGGATTGCTCGGCGACGGCGGCCTGCAATGAGCGA
>JBKQKK010000149.1:0-7740 GCA_052147535.1 Solirubrobacteraceae bacterium
CGCCGCAGCCGCAAGTAGTCATCGATGTGTTCGGCGAAGCTGGTCATCGTGGCGCTCCCGGCCACGGCCGCGCGGCGGACCGGAGCCGCTCCAGATCGACCTTGGCGTAGATCGTGGTGCTCTCCAGACGCTTGTGACGTAGCACCTGACCGATCGCGACCAGCGACGCACCCGCGCGCGACAGATCGCTGGCCAACGCGTGGCGCAACTGATGAGCAGCGACCGGCTCAAGGCCAGCGCGCTGATAGGCGTGGCGGACCAGTGATCTGACGCCGCTCGGCTCGAGCGGGCGGATCGGCGCGCGAACGGTTAGGAACACCCGCCGATCACTCGCGCCACGGACCCGGAGGTAGGCGACGAGCGCCTCGCCGATGTCGGCAGGCAGCGGCAGCCGTCCGCGTTGGTGGGCCTTGCCGTCGAGCTCGATCTCACCCGCCCGCCAATCGAGGTCCGACAACTCGAGCCGCGAGACCTCGATCGCGCGCAGCCCGAGCCTGGCGAGCAGCAAGAGCACTGCGTAGTCGCGCGCACCGGCCACGCTCGATCGGTCACAGGAGGTAAGCAGCGCACCGACCGCGGCCGGCGCCGGGAACTGCGGGATCGCGGAATTGCGCCAGAGCGCGATCCTGGGAACAGCGTCCACGAGCCCGGGATCAGCGAGGCCGTATGCGGCCACGTAGCGCAGCAACGATCGCAGCTGGCACGCCGTGCAGCCCGCAGAGCGCGGCGACACACGCTCGGACTCCCGCAAGAGGAACCCGGTCACATCCGCACCCGTGATCTCGACCGGGCCGATCGCGACGTGCGCGGAGATCTGTTCGGTGAGAAACCGGCGCGCAAGACGCTCGCTGCTGCGGACCGTCGACGGCGCTAGCCCGCGCTCGACCAGCAGCCATTCGCGGTAGCCATCGACGAGCTCGTCGACCAAGGTCTCGGGACGAGCCGGCTCGCGCGCGAGAACGCCGGCGACCCGCAGGTACTCGATCAACGGCCTCACGCTTACGAGCGGCAGCCGTCCCCGAACCCGGACCTGAGTGCCAACGAACGCGCGCACGGCCTTGTCGTCGAGCCGGTTGACATCGATCCCCTCGCGCTCCATCCAACGACCGAGATGCCCCAGCGCGATCAGCGACTTCGTCACTGTCACCGGCCTGTAGCCGCGCTCAAGCAACCACCCGCGGTATCCCTCAACGAACGAGCCGAGCGGGCCGGGCTTCCGGCGAGATCCCGACATGATCCAAACCTCCAGACGGAGCCGCAGCTCCAATCTCGATTGACAAATCGGGTGCTGGACTACGCCGAGAGGAACGCACCCAATGGGCGACGGGCCGGACGCCCGTGCCGGCACAGAGGACCTCCGTTCCCGCGCGCACAGACCCGGTTTCGGAGACCGACCCGACCGGCGCGTCGCAGGTCGGTAACGGTCTCCAGGAGCGTTGATCGCGGCCCGGGGTTAGGCTGCGAGCGCGATATCCGGTCGGGGTGGCTGGTTTGCTGTGCGGGTGCGTCGCCAGGCGGCCCAGGTTCGTCCGATGGCGTAGGCGAGGGCGCTAAGGGTGCCCACGAAGAATCCGATCGGCCAGTTGGTCTGGTAGGAGATGGCGATCGCCGCCCAGACGGTGATCAGGGCGATGATCACCGACAGGATGATCGCGACGGCGGGTCGGTTGGTGAACGAGCGGGCGGCGGCGGGCGGGCCGATCATCAGCGAGAAGATCAGCAGGGCTCCGACGACGGGAACGGTGAGCGCGGTCGCGGCGGCGAGCACGAGCAGAAACGCGAGCTCCATCCGGTGGCTCGCGACGCCCTTGGCTTCAGCGATATCGGGGATCACGGAGGAGTACAGGAGCGGCCGATACAAGACGGCGATCGCGGCGATGCTGGCGAGTGCGAGCAGCGCGACGGGCAGCAGTTCGGTCGTGGAGACGCCGAGCACCTCGCCGAACAGGAGCGAGAAGAGCAGCGGTTCGTATTCCTCTGAGCGGCTGAGGAACAGCGCGCCGAGCGCGAGTCCGAGCACGAGCGCCAGGGCGGTCGCGACGTCAGTGCGGCCGCGGCGACCGAGCGTCGCGATCGCGATCGCGGCGGCCGCAGCGAACGCGCCGAGCCCGATCAGCGCGCTGATCCCGAGGAGGTTCGCGGCCGCGGCGCCGGCGAACGCGCTGTTGGGCAGCGCGTGCGCGGGGAACGCCGCGCCGCGCAGGACCACGAAGAACCCGACAACTCCAGCGATCACGGCAACGATCGTGGCCACGATCCAGGTATTGGTCATGAAGCTAGAGAACACGTCATCCCTCAGATCGCGGTGGCATCGGGACGCGATTTGGCGCAGGGTGACGCGTTGGCCGGTTCATCGCTTGACGACGGCGATCGCGGCTGTGGGCGTGGCGCGCCGGCTCGTGAGGGTTCGAACGAACGGGAGTCCCGAAGCGAGGTAGGCGAGGAACGACAGGGCGACGATGAAGAAGCTGACGGGGTAGCCGTTGTGGCCGGTGCCCCAGTAGTAGCTGTCGTAGGCGAGCAGCACCCCGAGCCACGTGGCGACGACGCCGATCACCGCCGCGATGATCAGCGCGGCGCCGGTCCGGTTGGTCAGCCGCAGCGCGGTCGCAGCCGGCCCGATCAGCAGCGCGGTTGAGAGGATCGCCCCGATCGCGATCGCCGAGAGACCGACCGCGACCGCCAGAGCCGCCATGAACCCGAGACCGATCAGCCGAACGGGAACGCCGCGCGCGGCGGCGAGCTCCGGGCTGGTCGAGGCCAGCAACAGCGGCCGGTAGAGCACGGCAATGACCGCGACGGCGATCACGCTGAAGGCGACCACGAGCGGGACCGTCGAGGGGGCGATCGTGAAGATCGACCCGAACAGGATCGTCTGGGTCGCGCCCGTGGTTGTGCTGTTGGTCGTGTCGTAGTAGAGCAGCAGAGCGGCAAGGCCGGTCGCCGCGCCAAGCACGATCCCGGTCGCGAGATCCCGGCCCTTCACGCGTTGGGTGCCGATCGCATCGATTGATCCGGCGCCGATCAGCCCCATCCCGACGAAGCCGAGCAGCGGGCTGATCCCGAGCAGGAACGCGGCCGACCCACCGGCCATCGAGACGTCCGTCAGCGCGTGCCCGGCGAACGACTGTCCACGAAGGACGGTGAACACGCCGACCACGGCGGACACAACCGCGACAACGCCGCCGATCACCAGCGCCGTATGCACGGGTTGGCTTGAGAAGAAGCCCGGTTCGAACAGCAAGCGCATGGTCAACCGACGTGAACGACTGAGCCTGGAGGGCCGTGGTCGTGGTGGGTGGCGCCGGGGTCGGCGTCGCCGGCGATGACAAGGATCCGGCCATTGACCCGGAGGACCTCGACCGGGTGGCCGTAGAGGTCGCTGAGCACATCGGTGCGGATCACCTGGTCGGTCGTTCCGGCCGCGGCGCGGCCGTCGGCGAGGTAGACGACACGGTCCATGACCGGCAGCAGCGTGTTCATCTCGTGCGCGGAGAGCAGCACCGCGATCCGATCCGCGACAGCGATGCGGTGCAGCAGCGCGATGATCTCCTGACCCGAGCGCAGGTCGAGGTTCGCGAGCGGCTCGTCGAGGAGCAGGAGTTGGGGACGGGAGATCAGCGCGTGCGCGATCAGCACCCGCTGCTGCTCCCCACCCGACAGCGTCCCGACCCGCGCGTCAGCGAACCGCTGCGCGTCGACCGCGCTCAACATCTCATCCACGAGCGCCTTTCGCCTGGCGGACGGGACGGGCATCCCGAAGCGATGCCCGTCGAGCCCGAGGGCGACCAGGTCGCGGGCGCGCATCGGCATATCCGGGTCCAGCAGCACCTTCTGCGGCACATAACCGATCGACCGGTTCCGCCAGCCCCGAGCGCGACCGCCGACACGCACCTGGCCGGCGCCCGCCGCCTGAAGACCGAGAATCACCCGCAACAACGTCGTCTTGCCAGCGCCGTTTGAACCGATCAGACCCGTGAACTCCCCCGCCGCGACGCTAAAGGTAACCCGGTCGAGGATCTGCCGGCCGCCGAGCGCGACACTCACCCCGTCGACCGCGAGGACCTCCCCCTCGGCCGGGCCGCCCGCCACACCGTTGTGGTCGGCGCTGATCACAGCTGCCGCGTGGAGATCTTGGCCGTCACGGCCTTCTCGATCGCATCGACCTCGGCCATCATCCAGGACTGAAAGTCATATCCCGGAGTCGGCATCGTCTCATACACCCCGACCACCGGCACGCCGGCCTTCAGCGCCGTCTCGCGGATCGAGGTCGTCAGCGAGTCGACGACCTGCTGGTTGTAAGCGAACACCTTCACCTGATGCTTGGTGAAGAACCCGTTCTCCAAGGTGATGTCCTCCGGTGAGGGATCAACACCGTTCATGATGTCCGCCTGGAACGCGAACGGCGTCAGATTGTTCATTCCCATCGCCTGCAGCAGATAGTCCGCGACCGGCTCGGTCGTCGCGACCGTCGTCCCCGCGTACTTGGCCTTGAACGCCGCGATCGCAGCCTGCAGCGGCGCCAGCGACGCGATGAACCTGGCGAGGTTCGCCTGGAAGTAGGCGGCATGTGAGGGCTGCAGCGCGGACAGGTCCGCGGCCATCACCTTCGCGACGGCCGGCATCGTCCGCGGCGCGTACCACAGATGCGGGTTCGGGGTGTCGGTCGGGAGCCCGAGCACGTTCTGGACCACGATCACCTTCCGCGTCGAGTTCGGCGACGCCGACTCGATCTTGTTCATAAAAGTGTCGTACCCGACCCCGTTCTGGACGATCAGCTCCGCCGAGCTGACCTGCTGCGCGACGCTCGGGGAGGACTCGAAGGTATGCGGATCGGTGTTCGGGTTATTCAGGATCGAGGCGACGTGAACGTACCGGCCGCCGATCTGCCCCAACACGTTCGCGTACTCATTCTCCGCACCGATCGCCGAGATCACGCCCTTCGGGACACTCGCCGACGACGATGAGCCACACCCCGCGACCACGAGCGCGAGCAGCCCCGCTGCGACCACGGCCGCGATGCGCGCGCGCTGACGGGTGCCGGATCGGATTGTGCTCACGAAACCTCTTCTGATCGATGACCCTCGCGGGCCGGCGGCTCGCCGGACTAAGCAACAGCATACATGAGAGTAAGACTTCTTCTCATTAGACTATGTCGGGTGGAACGCCAGGAATGGATCGAGCAGGTCGAGGACGTCCTCCGCCGCGGTGGGCATCACCGCAGCTCGGCCCGTCCGGTCGTGATCCGCGCACTCGCCAATACGCCAGACCCGGTCACCGCCCAGGAGCTCGAGCGGCAGATCCGCCAGTCGGGACATATCGGACGGGCGAGCATCTATCAAGTGCTCGAGCTGCTGGATCGCCACGGGCTCGTGCACCGACTCGATCTCGGCGACGGCCAGGCCCGCTACCTTCCGGCCGACGCGAGCGACCCCGAGCGCCACTACCTGCTCTGCCGCGAGTGCGGCCGGCTCGTAGCGCTCGCTCTCGACAGGGTGGATCAGGCGATCAGCCGAGAGGCCAGCCGGCTGGGTGTCGAAGTCGACCCGCGTCCACTCGTCCTTCACGGGGTCTGCGCTGAGTGCCGCGACGCTCAAGCGAAGAGCGGACCGTCGACACCCCCAGCCACGAGCGCTGCACGCCGGACCAGGGGATCGTCCTAGTTCTGGCAGGCGCGGCAGGCGCCGTGCAGCACGACCTCGTGATCGTCGGCGCGGAAATCCAAGCGGCGCGACAGACGCTCGATCGCCCGCTCAAGATCACGATCATCAAACGGCACCACCCGCCCGCACGAGTCACACACCAGATGATGATGATGCTCGCCCCCCGGATCGATCAACTCATACCGCGTCGTGCCGTCCCCGAGCTCCAACCGCGCGACCAGCCCATGCTCGCCGAGCAACTCCAGGATCCGATAGATGCTCGCGCGCGCCACGCGCTGCTCGCCCTCACGCAAACGATCCTCGATCTCCAGCGCACTCAGCGCGCACGACTGGCCGGCGAGCAGATCGATCACCGCGTCGCGTGCCCGCGCCTTGTGATGCCCCGCCCGATCGAGCACCCCGCGCGCGTAATCCGCCCACCCGCTCCGGATGTTCGTCGCCATAGAGGCGGATTGTAACCCCGCGACCGATGAAAGTAAGACTGGTTCTTGTCACGCAGCACCCACCGCGAGCGCTCTGAATCCTCAAACCGGCCACCACGCCACCCGGTCGGCCGACGCCAACGGCATCGTCACGCCTGACCACAGCCACCAGACGAACGCCACCACGTCACGAAACTATGCCGATCGGACCCCGCCACAACCGGCCCATCCGCGGGACATTCCTAGCGACTATCGGCATAGCCAGAGCATCGGCATAGTGCGCATTAAGTTCACCGAGGGGTGTCAACGTCCCGTGGTTGCTGGTGATTGTCGTCGTTGACATGTCTTTGATGGTGTGGTCGTCGCGTCGAGCGGGGACGCGGTAAGCGGGTACGACCAAAACGACCGATTGATCGTCGAGCCTGGTCGGCTGTGGCGGCGGGAGAGGGTTCCGGCGAGGCAACGAAGAGCTGGTGGGACGGGCGGCCGGTTGTGCGTCGCGCGTTGAGACCGGCTTCGCCTCTCGCTGGTGATCGCTCGCCATCGATGCTGGATGGGGGACGCGAGGCGCCGCGGCGGTGCGAGCGCGGGCGGGCGAGCGATGGCGACCCACTCGCGCGTAGTGGTCGCGGTCCGGGCGCTCCTTCGGTGCGTCAGGCGGCTTGGGGTCGCCAGATCTCGGCGGGTCGTCCGCGGCCGTCGCTGGCGTGGGTGCGTGTGAGGCGTCCGGTTTCTTCGAGCACGGTGAGCGCGCGGTCGATCTCGCGTGCTTTCTTGTTGCGCGAGAAGAGGTCGCGGACTTCGCTGCGGGTCACTCCGGCTGGCCGGTCTTTGGCGAGCGCCCAGATCTCGTCGGCGGTCGGGTCGCCGAGGGTGTCGCCGAAGATCCAGCGGGCGGAGTCGAGGCTGTAGCGCCAGACGGCGAGCGCGGCCTGGAGGTGTGGGATCGTGATCTGCTCGCTCGCGTCGAGGGTGGCGTAGATCGCGGCCAAGCGGACGACGTGCGCTTCGGCACGGCGGGTCGCGGCGCCGAGCAGGCCCTGTTCGCCGCGGGACAGCGGCCCGTAGACGGCGATCACCGCTCCCGTGCCTCGGGGTCGAAGGTTAGTTGGCGAGGCAGGCTCGCGAACCGCAGTGCGGCCAGGGTCGCTGCGCGCACGCGCTCGAGTTGCTCGCCCTGGAGGCGACCGCCGAACGGGAGCTCCTGGCTGCGTTTGACCGCGACGAGCAGGAAGCGGTTGACGAACCCGTTGGCGAGCTCGGTGCCGGAGACGAACCGCAGTAGCTCGTCCTTGGTGATGTGACCGATGATCGCGATGTGCGCGCCGGTCGCGCGGACGGGCGCGTTCTTGGCGATCGTCTGCAGCGCCTTTCCGTCCCACGCGTTGCGGACCACGGGGCTGAGGGTGTTGCCCTCGCGCGCGAGCACCTTCAGGATCTGCGCGAACTCGGACTCGATGATGAGCCGCCGTTTATCGCTGGCACCGTTGTCGCCCGGGGTGGGGTCGCGAACCTCGAAGATCAACCCCTCGCCGCTCGCCAGACCCGAGGAGATGCACCGCTCGGCGAAGGTGCTGTCGGTGTCGCTCAGAAGCGCTTCGACGTGATCCCATGCCGAGCCTTTGCGTCCCTTCCCGCTCGGGCCGATCAAGATC
>JBKQKK010000150.1:0-2637 GCA_052147535.1 Solirubrobacteraceae bacterium
CGTGAAGTCCGGGGGCGAATGGATCTCCTCGGTCGATCTCGAGAACCTGCTAATGGCCCATCCGGCCGTCGCCGAGGCGGCGGTGATCGCGGTCCCGGACGAGCGATGGGGCGAGCGTCCGCTCGCCGCCGTCGTGCTGCGCGACGGCGAGCACACGAGCGCGGATGAGCTGCGTGAGCACCTCAGCCGCGAGTTCGCGAGGTGGCAGCTGCCGGAGCGCTTCGAGTTCGTCGAGATGATCCCCCGAACGGCCACGGGAAAGTTCAAGAAGATCGACTTGCGCGAGCGATTTGCGCGGGTCGCCTCCCCCAAGCCGCTCGGCTAAGGCCTCGATCGGGCCCGCCCGTCCACGCGATCGAGAGCGCCCCGGATCGTCAATTCGGGCTCATGCCTTCGTCGCGAAGGAGAAGCGGGCTCGGTGGTCGGCAGATCGTCAAAGCAGAAGCCCCGCCGCGCCGTACACGGATTCTTCTGAAACCTGCGGAGATGCGAAATCGGCAGCGGGTCGAGAAGGTCGTGCTTGCCCGTCGTCGGCATCGTTGCGATGATCGTGGCGTCCGGTGACTTGGGCGAGGAGTTAGCGATGAGCTGTGTTGGGCTTGAGCCGGTCGATCGCGTTGAGATCACGGTCGTGGTGGACAACGTGACCGACCCGTTGCTGGTTGATCAGGAGTCGGTCGTGCGGATGATGTTGCGCGTCCTAGCGTTCGCTACGAGACCGGCGACGCGGAAGCGGGCTCCGGGGTCCGTCGCGCCGGATCGAGATGATCGCAACAGCCGTGCCAGCCGATGATCGATCGGATTCGCAGCGAGCTGCCGGCGTCAAGCCCCTCGGTGTTTCGCCTGGGCCGCGCATATCGCGAAGCAGTCGAAGAGATCGGGCATCGTCGCTCGTCGGAGATGACTTCGGGCCTTGCGTTGTTGCGATGCGCCACGAGAACGACGTAGGGCAAGGCGCTCGCCGCCGAACAAAACGCCCACACCCCGCCCCGCACCGCGCCCGGCCCCAACCGCAACCGCGCCGCCAAGAACGCGTCAGCGATCGCCCGCACCAGCAGCCCCAGCCCCGAGCACACAGGCGGCGCTCGCGGCGGCGCCTCCGCCATCTCCACCGCCAAACCAACCAAACCAGCCGCGCAACACGTCAACCCGCGCGCGCAGCCGCCGAAGCCACGAGCGCACCGTCGACTCCGGCAACCCCAACGCGGCCGCGAGCGGGCGATACCCCCGACCCTCGGCAGCCATCCCAAGCGCGCAACCAACCGCATCGACGACGTCGAACCGCCGCGCGAGCAAAAACCCGGCAACAGCGCATGCGTGCGCTCACACGCCTTGCAGCGCGCCCGCCTCACCAGCAACCAACCCACCAACCGTCGTGGCACAGCTACGATCAACACCGGCGCAAGCCAGAGGGCTCCACCGATCTCGCCAAAGACCGGGGCCCTCTTCAGTTCAAGGACACGCAAAGTCTCGCCGGTCCAACGACCACGCGCCCCGCCCTCTTCCCGCACGCCGAAGCAGACGACCAGCTGCTACCGAGCGCCGATGCCGAACCTCAATGACGCAAACCCAGGCTGCGGTGCCGAACTCAAGTGACGCTCAACACTGCGCCACCTCGAGCAGGACCGCGGCAATAGCATCAGCACCCGCAACCAGCGCCTGGCAGCGATCCGCTTCCTGTTCGAGTACATCGCGACCCGCTCGTCGGAGATGCTGGCGGTCTGAGGTCGCCGCGATCCCGACCAAGCGCGTGCCGCCACCGGAGACGCGGTTCCTGGAACGAGACGAAGCTCAACGGCTGCTGGCAAGCCTCCCCAGCCGGGGCCGGCTCGCGCTACGCGACCGCGCGCTGATGCTGTTCCTCTACAACACCGGCGCACGAGGCCCAAGAAGCCGCCGACCTCCGCGCCGGGCACCTCGACCTCTCCGAGCACCCGACCGTGCGCCTGCACGGCAAGGGCGACAAATGGAGGACCTGCCCGCTGTGGCAGCAAACCGCCCGAACCCTCAAGCAGCTGCTCCAATCCCGCGCACAGCCGCCAACGCCACAAGGCGCCGTTTTCACCGCCCACGGCCAGCCGCTCCCCCGCTACGGGATCTACAAGATCGTCCGCCGACACGCCGGCGATCTCGACGACCCCAGAACCGGGCGCCGAGTCAGCCCACACACCTTCCGGCACGCCGCCGCGGTCCACCTGCTCGAAGCGGGCGTCGAGGTCAACGTGATCCGCGGCTGGCTCGGGCACGCCGACCTCACCACCACCAACCGCTACGCCGAGATCAACACCAAAGCCAAACAGCAAGCGCTGCTCCTGACCGAACCCCCGGAACCCCCGGATATTACCGCGGGATCCCGCACCAACCCAATCTGGCGGACCGACGAGACGCTCCTGAACTGGCTCTCCTCACTCTGACCGTTATGTGCCCGGCCGGGAGACCTCGACACCGCCGAGCGTCGTGACCGCGGGAACCATCAACCCGCCGGCCACATAACCGGTTCGGGCACAGAAGCATCATTAAGTTCACTCGTTGGTGTAAGTGGCCCGCCAGGACTGGCGCTTGCCGTCGTTGACATGTCAGCGACGATGCGCCTGCCGACGCCGAGGGGGACGCGCTAAGCGGGTACGACGGAAACGA